>QYQL01000034.1 GCA_007280915.1 Verrucomicrobiaceae bacterium
GAGACGGACTGCACTGACTAAAAAGCTCATTCATTAGACAGTCTACAGGGTAAAAATACTCATCCAAGCAAAATCCCGCACAGTTTTTGAATAAATAACCTTGATGTAGATCAATGGCAGACCAGTCATTTTTCCAGGCAACCACTTTTCTGGAAATCAAAATCTCGCTCTACGTCGCTTTCCTACGAGCCCGCGCCTCTTCCCTTTTCGCCCTTTTGTCGGCATCAAGCCTGAATAGGCGGTCGAGAAGGGTTTCCCCAGGTTCAAGCGGAGGATCATATTTCTGGTCAATCCGGTTTTGGAAATATATCTCCATATTCTCCCGCCGCTTTTGTTCGCTTGGGGGGATGGTTGGAACTGTGACAGGTGGCACATAGGCGTCCTCATCAAATGCCTCGCCCCGCGCCTCAGCTTCTGCCTTCGCTTTGGCTTTCGCGTTGAAAGAGGCCCAGTAATTGCGCCGAAATTCATTCGCCTCCGCTGTAGTAAACGGATCGTTGCAAGAAATCCCCTCTTGCTCCTTTCTTTCAAGTATGCGGCCGAGCATCTCACCGGCCCGCATTCTCTCCAGTCCGGCGCGACTCCTTGCCTTTGCCGCTTTCTTTTTCGCTTCCCTCTCGGCCCTTTCCTCTGGGGTTTCTGCATCCAGCCGCGCCTGTTCTGCCTCGCGCTTTGCCAACCATACTGCATCCTTCTTTTCTTTCACAACTTCCCCAAGCCAGTCATTTTCACGCTGGAGCATTTTGGAGAGATCGGCGTATTTGGGATCCCGATTCGATTCGGTCCACAATTCATTTACATCTTTCAGGCGGGCTTTGAGTTTTGGGAGACTTATAGTTTCCAGTTTTGCCTTTATCTCACTCTTTCGATCTTTGCCCTTTATATGGACATATAAACTTGTATGGGGAAACTCCGATAACTTGGCCTTTGGCGGCTTCTTTGAAACCGCAGAATGGGAGGGTTTATGTGCCTTTTTCTTATCGCCTATGTTCGGCGATACTATAAGATTATTACGGGGTGGTTTCATAGTTTGGTTTTTGAGGGTTGATACAAACTCATATTTCTTCCCGCTGGTGTTTCCACTTGGTATAAGATCCCCATCAATCACGAGTTGTTGAAGTGCCTGCCGAAGATGACGAACAGGTTGCCTTTGCCGGTGTTTTTCAGGTCCTCGGCCATGTGGAGATCCGCATTCATGCGGGCTTTGAGCACAGGGATGCGGCCCAGTTTGCTGAATTCCGTGGCGTGTGCCTCGTAGTTGAAGGCACAGGCAATGAGAACATCGAACGTGGCATCGCCTGCCTCACGGGCGGCTGCAACCAGATCCGCACGTTGGACGGTGCCGAATTCGGGGCCGACAAAAATGGCAGCACGCTTCTCCGTTTCCCCTTCCATGTAACGCCCCTCTGCACAGACCAGCTCGCCGGGCCAAGGCATCAGGGCTGTGAAAGTGATTCGGTCATCCCTGTGTGCCTGCTGCACACCGGCATTCTTGAGATTTTCAAGAATCATCTGGGGGAATGACTTCCCGTATTCGGGGCTGTCTTCCTTCAGGGGATCAATCAATTCATCGTCCTCATCCACGCCTAAAACTCGGTGGGGACTGAGGCTCTCGACGGTGAAGGGACCGGCTACGCGAACCTTCTTCTTGTCGTCGTATGGCTTGTCGTAGAGAAACTCAAACTCGGCTTTGGCGGCGATGGATTTGTCAATTTCCTGCTGCCTTGCGATACGTGCTTGCCACCACTCGATATGCAGTTTCTTCGCTGCGTCAGGCCACTTGGTATCGGCCTCGCGCGGAATCTGCCACTCCTGCCAAGTATTCTTGAGCGCGGCGTTCAGTTTTACGCGCAGAGGCTCCAGCTTCGCCTGCCACTGATCCCAGATGACATCGATCTCCGCATTGTTGGCGATGGACTTCAGAGTGATATGCGGCACGCGCTCATAGACAAAGCCATGGCGGATGTTGCCTTGCACGGGCTGCGAACTCGGAGCGGTGCGGCTGACTTCTGCTTCCTTCATTTGCCCATCACGGGAATCAGCAAGCAGGTAATACGGGTAGCGTGCGCCCATGATGCGGGCACGGGCCAGCGCCAAAGCCACACGGGAAGTGTCAATCGTGATCCAGCGGCGGCCCCACTGCTCGGCAGCGGTGGCGGTGGTCCCGGAACCGCAAGTCGGGTCAAGCACAAGGTCACCGGGATCGGTGGTCATGAGGATGCAACGCTGAACCACCTTCGTCGAAGTTTGGACGACGTAAATTCGTGGGTCGCTGTATTGGCCCGTAATCGTATCAACCCAAGTGGAAGCGAGGGGTTGGGCTGGATAGTCGCGAAAAAAACGAACAAATCGCACTGAGTTTGTGCTCTCGTGAATTCGATTCGCTTTTGCGAGGCGCGACATCCCAGTTGGAGACGTAGTCCAAAATCGGGTTCCTGGTTTGAACTTCTTGCTCTGAAACTCAAAATCGCATTTGCCCTCGCTATACTCATGACTGCTTGTAAGGTCACCGACAGAATAGGCACTCACAGGATTCGGTTGCTCGTCGGATGCGAGCTTCCTTCTTTGGCCAACCTCATCCTCCGCATAGCTGTAAAAGGCTAGGTCGCTTTCATAGCCTTTTTCAACAAGAACGCTGCGATACTTCGCTGTTGATCGATTTTTCGCAAACCACACGATGTAGTCGAAGTTATTTGCGAGGAACTCGGATGTTAGCGAACTGGTTTTCTTGAACGAGATAAGCGCCATGAAGTTGTCCTCGCCAAACACTTCTTCCATCAAGGCCCGGACGCGGTGGACATTTTCATCCCCGATCTGCACAAAAATTGAGCCTGACTCCGTCAACAAGTCCCGCGCCACTGTCAACCGGTCCCGCAGATAGGTAAGGTAGCTGTGGATGCCGTCGCGCCAGGTATCTCGGAAGGCTTTGACCTGCTCCGGCTCTCGGGTGATATGGATGGCATTGCCATCCTTCACGTCGCGGCTAGTGGTGGACCACTGGAAGTTGCTGTTGAATTTGATGCCGTATGGCGGGTCGAAATAGACGCACTGGACCTTGCCCCGTAGCCCTTCACGCTCGGCCAAGCTCGCCATGGTGAAGAGCGAATCTCCGAGAATCATGCGATTCGACCAATTCTGGTCGTGCTGATAAAATTCGGTTTTGTCAGCGCCCTTGGGAATGCCGTTGAAGTCGGCAAAGAGATCGGGCGTGAGCATCCCGGCATCGTGCTGGCTCTCCCGAGTCTGGCGCAGGAGGTCATCAATGAGAGCCTTCGGGTGGACTTTCTCCTGGATGTAGAGCGGGGGAGCGTTGACGACGAGATCGCTCCAGTCCTGTTCATCCTTCCCCCGCCAAACGAGCTGGGGATCGAGATCCGTATTCCTGGGATACCTCACCTCACGCGGGTTCTCCTGCTCCTTTTGAAGAACAGATTGATGCTCGGCCGTGGGGATATTCTTCCGCTTGGCCTCCTCGTGCTTGAGCGTCTCGACGGTTTTTGTGGTGGTGGGCTTTTTTGCCATGATTCAGAAATTTTTAACCGCAAAGAGCGCAGGGAACGCAGAGAAAGGAATTGCAGGGGATCTTTGCGGTTGAATCCGGATTTCCATGAGCCGTTTGAGCCCTTTGTGAGCCGATTCGCGACCCCTTGAGGAAGTCAGTAGTGGAGGGTTTGGCGGGTTTATGACGGGTTTGGGGAGCCTTCCATCATGGCACTTTTGGCACGTTTCCCGAACAACCAGTATTGTCCCTTTGGCCCGTTCATGGCCCCTTTCGTCGGGAGAATGAGGCATATGAGTCATAGATGAGGCATAGACTTTGCGAGAGAATACGAAGCCCAGCGCCTCTCCCCCGTCCGCTCCAGAACGTGTTTTTTTACCATTGCATCGAGATCCCGCGTTGCCGTCTGGCGTGCGGCTCCGGTCAATTCCTGATAGCGTTGACTCGTGATCCTACCTTCCCTGCGAACGCAGACGAGGACTTGCTTCTGGCGTTCGTTCAATCCGAGCCCGGTCAGCACATCATCCGTGAGCCAGTCGCGCCAGATGGTGAGGACGAAGGAACCGGCACGGATGGCAAATCCCGGTGCAGGCAACCCGGCTTCGTGGCAAAGTTGGATCATCTTCTGGGTGCCTGAGCCCGCTTTTTCGATGTAGCGGGTCAGGTAGAGCGATTCGGCAACGAGGGGGTTCGCCGGGATGCTCGGGTGATCGGTGGTCAGGTCATCGAGACTGAGGTTGCCTGGCAGGTTGCCGGGATTCCAGACTTCGAGCCGATCAGAGAAGAGGCGGACTTCCACAGAGGCGTTGCTGTGGTAATCGCGATGGGCGATGGCGTTGACGATGGCCTCGGCCACAGCATCGGGCGGGAGTTCGTAGGTGGCGGGAGCGGTGATGCTGTGCTCGCGGGTGCCGACGGCGCGGTTGATCTTCGCCAGAACGAAATCCCTCGCCTGGTCGGCCTGCTCAAAAAGGTCGCCACCGTAGATCTGCTGCGAGGCGAACGGGCGGCGGTATTCGGTGCCGTGGCAGAAGACGCATTTGGTCTCGGCTGGACGGTGAAAGCGCTGAGGCGATGAGCCAAAGAGGAGGATAGCGGCGTTGGTGGGCTTGCGTCCGTCGAGAAGATTCAAATGCCGCAGGAGGGCTTCGGTGGATGTGTCGGCTTTCAACGGAAAGCCACGAGCACGGCGGGCGGTATCGAGAAACCAGTCGATGCGCTTGCGCGAAAGATCGGAGAAGGACGCCTTATCGCAAGCCGAGGTGTCGAACGGGGCCAGCTTGAACGCTCCCCGCTGGTCAAGGTAGTCCACCAGGCTGGCATAGACTTCGGCATTGAGAGAAGGCATGTCGGCGACACGACGACGAACAAGCTCCGCACTGGCACGCCGGACGAGATTTTTCATCTTGGCCGAACGGGTCATATCTTCCTGCCCCCAAACAAAAATGAGCCGGGTGCGCCGCAGTTTTGTCGCATGGAGGTATTCACGCTCGGTAGGCGAAAGTCCTCCGGCATCCTCGTGCCCGTATTCGTTGCCAAAAATCCCGATGTAGATGTCGCAGGCTTCGACCTCGGCGAGATACAAATCGTCGGCCCGCTGGTCCCGCGCGGGCAATTCTTCAAAAAGGAAGACGTCGGCCACAAACCGCTTCAGAAAAGCATCGCCAAGCAGAAACGCCTTCAAATCCCGGCGCTCGCTGGCAAATTCCTTCTGGACGCTGCTGATAAAAATTCTGAGGCGTGTGGCGGGCATGGTGATCTATGCGCTCTTCGCGGTTGAGCCGCTTGCCGTTGATATCATCTGGTCGAACTGGCTTTCCACCTTGGCGGCAAAGTCAGCTTCGATTTCATAGACATCGCAGAATTCGGCGAAGGCCCAGCGGCCATGGGTGCCGAGGTGGTTCACGCCGGGAATCCAGTAGGTGCGCATGGTGGTGGCCTTTTCTTTCGCGTCCTCTCGCCGGTAGCCTTTAATTTCGACGATCAGGTGCAGAAGGTCGTCATGCCCGTCGTCCACAAGGACGATGAAATCCGGCAGGTAGCGGCGCATCTCCGAACCGTAGCGGTAGGGGACCTCGAAGCCGAGGTTGTGATTTTTCACATACGAACGAACCTTGGGGTGCGCTTCTGCCACACGGCAGAATTCGGCCTCCCAGTCGCTGTCGAGGATGACCCAGTTGATGTGGCTGCGCTCCGGGTTGGTTTCCCATCGCAGGGTTTTCGACGTGTTGAACCGGACGTGTTTTGTGGAACCTTGGGGATTGTAGGGATCAAGGAGCGCTTTGATGGGGCGGGTGTCCGAAAAGGCTGCCGTGATACCGGCGGTGATCTTGTTGCAGGCCATGTCTGCCAACTGCTGATACATCAGCAAGGCGGGATACGTGTTGCCCTTGCAGACGAGGCAGGTGTCGAGCCATTGCTTGGTGATGCGCTTGAGCTGACCAAACAAGTGCATTTTCGGATCTTCGCCGGGGTCCCGCCATTTCGTATAGAGCAGGCGCTGCGTGAGATGAAAAACCAGCGTGGGCTGACGCATGTCGCCGAGATGCTGGAGACTCATGTCTGCTGTCTCACCGATGATGCCGGAGTTCTGGGTCACTGAGGGACCGACAAGCTCGGGGCTGAGTTCGAGGGTGGAGTCTTCGTCGAACTTGGCTTCCAACCGCTCCTCCGGCAATTCGACCCGGTATCCTTCGACGCGCGGGAATGTGATCTCCAGATGGTCCCGCTCCGGTCGCATCGCCTTGACCTGTATGGTTTCGCGGGGTGGCTGCGGCGGGGAGATCACCGGTTTGGCGGTGAAGTCGAAAGGAATGCCGAAAACATCGGCATACTCCACATTGAACAGGCCCTCCTCGTTCAAATCGTAGGACTGGCGACGCAGGGCGCGACCGATGACCTGTTCGCAAAGAAGCTGGGTGCCGAATGCGCGGATGCCGAGAACGTGAGTCACGGTATTCGCATCCCACCCCTCGGTCAGCATGGACACGGACACCACGCAACGGATGGATGCGCCAAGCTGACCATGCTTGCCAACCGTATTCATGACCTCCCGGAGGAGTTCCTGATCCGTGAGATTTTCACCGGCACGGGAATCACCAGTGCGCTCGACGATCTCGCGACGAAAGCGCTCTATCTCATCGGCAGCCATGCTGCGGAAGTTATCATCGAGGGCGTCCCCGGATTCGAGCTGTTCGCTGTCGATGAGAAGCGTATTCGGTCTCGCCAGCGGATTGCCATGCCCGTCGAAGTTGCGGAAGAGTTCGAGCCTGCCGCCAACGTGTGTGGTGGTCCCATCTTCATGCTTCTGAACAAAGCCGGAGATGAAATCATAGACCAACTTGGAGATGGCGGTGTTCTGGCAGACGATGATGAAGCACGGGGGGACCGCGATACCTGCCGCCTTCCAAAGATCGTAGGTCTTCACGTAATGCCCGTAGAGAGATTCGAGAGCGGTCTGCAACAAGACGGGCAGCTTGAGCGGATCCAAATCACCGGCTTTTGTGCGACCCGCTTTGGGCAGGGTGACTTTCTGTTTTTTCAGGCTCTCCCACAGATCCCGGAACATCGGCATTTCACTGCCGGGGATATTTTCTGCGACGGGGACACGGGGGAGCTTCACGATGCCGCACTCAATCGCATCCATGAGCGAAAAATCACTCATCGTCCAGGGGAACAAGGTGCCCTCGACGTAACCGGAGCCACTGAGGAAGAAGGGAGTTGCCGAAAGATCCAGAACGCGCGTGAGCCCGAGTTTCCGGTTCACCGCTTCAAGGCCGGAGATCCACAGGCGGGCGGCTTCTTTGTTTTTCTCCGCTTCCTTTCTTTCGTCGCCCTTGAGGTCGTCGTCTTCCTCGTCCAAACCGGCTTTTTCCCGGTAGCAGTGGTGTGCCTCGTCGTTGATGGCCAGAATATTCTTCATGCCCATCAAATCCGGCATGACCCGCTGGATCATCTGCCCCTCGGTCTCCAATGTCAGCGGAGCTTCACCTGTGCGCCCTTGGAGCAGTTGGCGTCCACCTTTGGAAATCTCCACCCTCTCCCGCAGCTTGAAAGCGTGATAATTCGTGATGACGATCTTGGCGCGGTTGACATCATCCAGCATGTCATTGGGAACCAACTCGCGGCTCGCATAATAGCTGTCAGGGTCGTTCGGCTGGAGAACACGAAGCCGGTCTTTGATGGTCAAACCTGGTGCCACGATCAGGAAACCTCGCGTGAAGTGGCTGCTGCTTGGACGACGAACGGCATTGATCGTCTGCCAGGCGATGATCATGGCCATGACCGTTGTCTTGCCAGCGCCAGTCGCCAGCTTGAGGGCAAGACGCAGGATTTCCGGGTTGGCATCCCGGTTGACGCTCTCCAGATGCTCCAGAATCCGTTTGCCTGTCTTGGAAAGCGGTGCGACCTCCATCAGCCAGATGGCTGTCTCGATTGCCTCAACCTGGCAAAAAAATGGACGCACACCGCTGAACGGGTAATGCCGCCAATGGTGAAGAAGCCGCTGCGTCTCGGGCGTCACCTGCCATTGGCTGGGGTTCGGGAGACTCCGCCAAATGTCCACATGGGACCGCACCTCGTTGATGATCGAGGTTGGATCATACTGCTGGGCGACCGTGGAGAGGCCCTTCCCCTCGTCAAAAACCATCTCTTTCTGATTCGCCGCACCCTTGCGCTTTTTCGGTTTGGGGATCGGCGTGATGAACTCCGCTCGGCGGCGCGTATCCAGAATCTTCTGGGTCGGCTGCCCGGAGGAATCCAACTCCCAGTGCCGCTGGGGGCAACTGTATGGAGAATTCAGGATCGGGTGATCAAAAAATGGATTGGACATCAGCGTTGCTCAGACTGCCCGTTGATCAGGAGGAAAAAGCGCATGGCGAAGGTGGCGGACAAGGGGAATAAATGCCGTTTTGCGCGACGGCTGGCGAGTGAAAATACTGTGTGCTTTCAGGCATATTTACGCATCTCGTATATCACGCCGAAAAGTCAAAGGCTGTCCTACCCCGGATATTTCCTGATATTTCTTCCACCATGAACCGATTCCTTCTCCCTCTGCTCGCCTTGGTCTTTGTCTCGCCCGCTTTCGCCAGCGACAACTCCGCAAAAACCGAACAACCCGCCCTTGCTGGTGGATATTCCCCGGCAGAAATCGACCCCGAGGTGCAGAAGGTCGCGGAATTTGCCGTCAAGGCACAGGCGAAGACCACCGGAAGACCCATCACTCTCGTCAAAATCCTGAAGGTGGAGCGGCAGGTCGTCGCCGGATTAAATTACCGGCTGGAGATCGAAGTAGCAGATGGTAGCAAAAGCTTCAAAGTCCGTGCCGTGGTCTGGAAAAAACTGGATGGATCGCTTGCTCTGACCTCGTGGGATTGAACGTCAGGCTTTTCCTGATGCCTGGATGGCTCTTGATGACCCGGACTTGGAGCTGCTTTGGGATGATCTGGCGGTGATGTTGAACGAAAATCCTGATATTCTGGGGGGTGTAGGACAGCGGTTGACCGTGTTGGCGCGCTACACTGCCCGCAAGATGATTGAGAAAATGCCGTCGGGCACCCGCTCAAAAGCAATACGACCTTCCAAAGGAAGTCGAGCAACGGCGGCAGAGGTTGCCAAAAACACTGGGCGACGAATGCAGATGACCTTGGAACTATTGCAGCAACTCACGATTACAATTGCAGGAATCGAGCGCGCAGAACGCAGATTCAGAGCCGCAATCATCTGCCAGGTGGCGAAAATCGAAACGACTGTTAAGATGATTCACGGTGTGCAGATTGCGGAGTTACACGGTAATGTGTGTTCGGATGAAATGACGAAGCATGCCGAACACACGGAAAAGCTCATTTCTGATACGAGCTATAAAATCGGTCTGGCCATGGTGAGCTTCATCTATGGCGAAATGGCCGAACCTGCCCCGCCTCGTGGAAGAAAACGCAAGTGGTCGGGCTGGGAGATTTGAGGAATCGCCGAGGTGGAAGTAAACGAACTACCAGCACTCTACCAGGAATTTGAAACTTGTCAGCCAATCCTCGCCATCGAGCATGGGAAAGCAGAGCGGCTTGTATCGGTCGGATGAATGGTGCATGGCTCCTCCATGAGCGTGCATGATGTCTTGGAGATGGCAACCGAGCTTTCGCTGGAGGACAAAACCGTCCTCCTCACCAGCCTTGGGGAGCAGTTGGCGGCAGATTTCACGCCGGAGGAAGTCGAGGACATCAAGCAGGCCGTGGCAGAAGCCGACGCGGAGTTTGAACGGGGTGAAGGGATTCCTGCTGCCGAATTTTACAAAAAACTCGGGTTGTGAGCCTCCGATTGGAATTTGCGCCACGGGTTGAATCCGACTGGTTGCGGCCCAACGAGCGCGACGGCTTGCCTCTGCGACAAGAACCCCTCTTGTTCTCGGCAAGGATAGTAGAGTGAACAAAAAGATGCCGGAGTCAGACCTGCCACGAGCACAAGATACCAAACAGGAAGATTTCGATGCCTTTCTTGTCGCCAACTCAGATGTTCCAGCCGGGCGATAAAAAGGATCGCATTCTGGAGGAGAAATTGACCTTTCCAAGCCGGAGACGTTCCAAAAAGTGCAACAAAATAGCAACAGGAAGGTCTCTCTATGGTAAATCGGTATCCTTTTAAGGCGTTGGTTGCGGGTTCGAGTCCCGCCCAACCCAAACTCTCTTTTGCCTCTGATTCCCGATGGACTACTCCGTCCTCACGGCCGATCTGGAATGCGTGGACGGAATCCAGTTCTTCAGAGCTTTAGCCAACTCGTCGATCTGGTGCGTCACGGGTTGGTAGTCGGGAGGATCGCCCATTGTCGGGCAGAGGAATCCACCCTCGGAGTGTTCGTTCCATGCATACATGATAACCGTCCGAGCTTCGCATTTTTCCGGATGTGTTGCCACATAGTCAAACGCCCCGTAAAGATGTGCAGTCAATTCACCGGGAGCCGGTTCGGTCCAATCCCAGACAGGAAAAGGACCGCCCTTTGTATAGCGGGGTATTCCGTTAGCCCCGGACATGGTCGTTGGGATGACCTTCATGTCGGGGCGTTTGAAGGCACCGTAGAGTGTCTGGCTTTTTATGAATCCCCAGAGCTTCCCGTAAGGCAGGTCCTTTCCCGCATAGCGTTTGTGATAGAGAGTGACGCAATCGAGCAAGCCCTTGTCGTAAAGCGGTTCCCACTCCTCCGGTTGCGTATCCCGGATCATACCGGCGATGTAGGGATTGACGCAGCCCTCACCCTGTAGCCGCTCCCGGAGTTCCCTTATGCATTGCTCCAGTCGCTCCATGGGTGCGGGCGTCTGTCGTCTCCCCTCACCGAGGAATTCCGGCATGTAGAGGTAAATCAGCGGACGGTTTCCAAGCACCCGCTGATAGCTTGGCTCCTTCGTCAATTCGACGATGTCGGCGACGTAATTGGAGGACCAATCCTGGGCAATTTCGTCCTCCGAATGCTGAAGGCTTTCCGGCTCGTAATATTTGGTTTTGGCGACAGCTGTACAATTCACGATAACGCAAAAATGGATCCGGTCCTTTTGCGGACTGGTCAGATAAGCATCCAACGCATCACGCAACCCGCTCCTCACACCCACATGAGGATGCGCCTCGTAGCCGAACGCCCAATAGTCGATCCCCGCCGAAGCCGCGAACCCGATCTCCTGCTCCATCACCTTCTGATAAACCTCCGCCGAATACTCGGGATTGAACGTCAATGGCTCTTCGGGATTGCCCGTGCGACGGACAAAAAATGGAGCGCGCCATTGATACTGTTCCGGCTTGAGAAAACCAAACTCCTGCTTTTGCGTCGCATAGGGATGGCCCGTATACATATCCCACCGGATCACCCCGAGCAAGGGGCGGACATTCTCCGCTACTGGCGAACTTTCCACGTGACCGCATGCTTGCACTTCGGCAGCGTGGAGAGCGGCCAGTTGAAACAGAGCGGCAATCGTGAGGATCGAGGTGTGTTTCATGGTGTCAGCGCAAGCTGCTGGGGATTCAATGTGATCTTGAACGGTTAATTGAACCGCATCACTGAAGCCAGCAGAAGACTGAAATCCAGTTTCAGGATCGGATCATCGTGAGAATCATCTTGAACTGAGTGAGCGCCTTGAGGGCGTGCGGCTGACCTGCCGGCATGAGAATCATTTCGCCGCCCTTCAAGCGGTGAGGGTGGCCGGAAATCACAATTTCCGTTTCGCCCTCCACCACTTGCACCAATGCGTCGAACGGGGCCGTGTGCTCGCTCAATCCCTGTCCTTCGTCGAAGGCGAAAATCGTCACGCTGCCGGTCGGCTTCTTGATGATCTCGCGGCTCACGATGGCACCGTCTTGATAGCTGACGAATCCAGAAATCTTCGCTGACCGGCCACCGGGGAGTCCTTTGGGTGAGATTTCTGGATTCATTTTGATCGTTTCAACTGAATCAAACTACCCTCGTTATCCACAGCCGCAAGGCGGAAGCGGATCCGCTCGGTCGGGTTCTGCACCAAAGGCCCGCGCCGGGCGTTCCGGTTGCGGAAGATCAGCGGGGGAGTGAACAAGGCGCTCGTTTCAAGACCCAGTCGCGTGAGCCGTGCCCGTCAAACGCACCCCAGCGTGGCGTGCGGGTGGCGTGCGGGTGGTTGACGGCATGACAGCTTTTGGCAAAAATGGCAGTTTCGCAAAGCACATGAACCTCAAAACCCTCGCCCAGCATCTCAATGTCTCCGTCGGCACGCTCGGCTTCCGCTGCTTAGTGGATGCGGTGGAATAGAAAAAGAAAAATGGAGAACATTGTAAAAAATACTTACCTCCAAGCTGGCCAGCGGGAGGTTTCGTCACGCTCGGCCAAGTCCTGTTCCTGTTTTTCCCCGTCCTTGTCTTTGCCGATGAAGCCAAGCTGGCAACGACGCCGGACCGTATCAGTTTCATTGATAACGGCCAGATCAAGGTTGGCGTGAATCAGGATCTCGGCGGAGCCATCACTTGGCTGTCGGCACCGGGGCACGACAACCTGATTAATAATCATGACTGGGGCCGACAAATCCAGCTCTCGTTCTACTCCGGGCCGCAACCTTTTGAGCCGGACGGTCAGAAGACGCACCCGTCGTGGAAAAATTGGGCTTGGAACCCTATCCAGTCCGGCGACGCTTATCGCAACCGGGCCAAGGTGGTGGAACTCACCAACACCGGGACGTCCATTCATCTGGCGAGCATTCCCATGCAATGGGCGCTGGAAAATGTGCCGGGAGATTGTCGCTTTGAAGCAGATCTGAAACTCGACGGACCGATGTTGAAGGTCCATTACAAGCTAATCAACCAGCGCGCGGACACGAACTGGTATGGCGGCTTCCACCAGGAGTTGCCAGCGATCTACACCGTGACCGGACTCACCCGTCTGATGACTTACTCCGGTGACAAGCCATTCAGCGGCGACGTCCTGACCCTCATCGCGAATGACTGGAAGCAAAAGTTTCCCTGGACGCGCTTCCTCGCCACCGAGGGTTGGGTGGCGGTGGTGGGCGAGGACGACTGGGGCGTTGGCGTGTGTAATCCCGAGGTCTACAACTACCTCGGCGGAAGGCATGGCGGCCCCAAGAACTCCTGGGTCTCTACCGACGGTCCCACCATGTATATCAGCCCGGTGTCCACGGATGTGCTGGACCACGACATTGTCTTCGAATTCGATCTCATGGTGCGGGTCGGGAAGCTCAGCGATCTGCGCGAATATTTCACCACCATCATGTCCAAACGCACGCCGCCGGTTTGGGACTTCGCCAAGGACCGTCAGCACTGGGTGCCGAAGGACTGCCCCGATGCTGGCTGGCCCATCAAGGATGGCCTGCACCTTACAGCCACGAAGGGCATGAAGCCGCGCCTCGAAGGCCCCATCCAGCCGTTCCGCGCCGAGGCCGCGCCAAAGCTACGAATTACCGGCACATGGAAAGGACTGAAAGGCACCGGTCATGTGACCTGGAAGCAGTTTGGCAACGAGAAGCCTGCGAAACCTCTTAGCGCCGGTTTCTCCATCCCCGAAGCGGGCCAGGAGACAACGGTGGAGGTTGATCTCGCCGCGCAGCCGGAATACCAAGGTCTGATCACCCAATTGACCGTATGGCTCGCGGACAAACCGACGGATGGAGGCGAGGTGGTGGTCAGATCCATCGCCACGGGGCCGTGATGCCGCGCTCGCGACTCTTGAAACGATGACAAACAGATAGGACAAATAAGCGAAAACTAAAAATCATGAAACCCACCATCCCATTCTTCGCCGCCCTGTTGCTCGCGCCGCTGGCCGCGCTGCTCGCCGCTGAAAAGAAAAACGACAAGCCCAACATCATCGTCATCTACACCGACGATCACGGCTACGCTGATTTGGGTTGCATGGGCCTTATGGCGGACGTGAAGACGCCCAACATCGATAAGCTCGCTTCCGGGGGAGTGCTCATGACTTCGGGTTATGTGACCGCGCCGCAGTGCTCGCCTTCGCGTTGCGGCGTAATCGGCGGGCAGTATCAGGGGAAGTATGGCATGGATCACAATGGCATGTTGGAGGATGACCCCGCGCTACTGGAACGCTTCCGCGCGTTGAACAATCTGCCGAAGCGCATGAAGTCGGCGGGCTATGTCACTGGCATGGCCGGAAAATCGCATCTCGGTTCTGATAACAGTGCAGAGTTGGTGAAACTCGGGTTTGACAAGGCGTTCTTCAAACACAGCGCAGGCCCTGGCAATTGGAACATGGACCTGGCAGGCAAGGACATCGAGCCGCAGGTACAGCAGGGTGATGCGTATCATCTCGAGATGATCGCGGACTTTGCCTGCACGTTTATCAATCGCTTCAAAAACCAGCCGTTCTTCTTCTACCTCGCGTTTCGTGGTCCGCATGTGCCGCTGGATGCGCCGCAGAAGTATCTGGATCGCTTCCCTGGCGAGATGCCGGAGGAGCGTCGCAAGGCGCTTGGTGCCATTTCGTGTATTGATGACGGCATCGGCAAGATCATGGAAACGCTGCGGAAAAACGGGTTGGAAGAAAACACCTTGATCTTCCTCATCGCTGACAACGGGGCGCCTTTAAAGATGATGCCGCACGAATTCGTGACCGATAGCAGCGGCCTGAAAACGCTAAAGCCCGGGACACCGAGCGGTTGGAATAGCTGGGATGGTTCGCTCAATGATCCGATGAATGGCGAGAAGGGTATGCTCACCGAAGGCGGCATTCGCGTTCCCTTCATCGTGCATTGGACAGGAAAAATTCCCGGCGGCCAAGTGTATGCGAAGCCTGTGATCTCGCTCGATGTCGCCGCCACGGCGAATGCGCTCGCGGGCCTGCCGAACGATCCCGCGCTCGATGGCACGAACTTGATGCCGTATCTGACCGGCAAAGATTCCGGCGCGCCGCACGACACGCTTTACTGGCGCTGGGGCGGGCAGTTCGCGATTCGCCAGGGGGATTGGAAGCTCATAGTCGCAGGCAAGCAGCAATACTTGTTCAATCTCGCGACGGATCCCGAGGAGCATCACGATCAAATCGCGCAGCATCCTGAAATCGTGCAAGCACTGCGCCCCAAGCTGGAACAGTGGAGTCAGACCTTGATCCCTGCCGGCCTCGATTGCCTGAGTTCAAGCCAACAAGCCTCCGATTTCTTCGCCCACTACCTCGATGGCAAACCAGCTCCAACGACTTCACCCAAAGATCCGGCCAATCGCAAAGCCAAAGGCCAGGCCAAGTCCTCAGCCGAAACCAAAACCACGGACGGCAGCAATGGAGACCGCGAGAAACTGCTGAAGCTCTTCGATCTGCGCGACAAGGACAAAGACGGTCGCGTGACCTTGGAAGATTTCATCAACGGACGCACCGGCCCCACCGTGCCGAAACTCACGCAACATTTCAAAGAGTTGGATCGCAATGGCGACGGGGTCTGGACCCAAGACGAACTCGAATCTTCCTCCAAGTCGAAAAAGGTCAGCGAGTAAACTTAAGCACACCCATGAAACCATATACGCTCACCCTCTTCACCTCCCTGCTGCTCGCACCTGGGGCTGTGCTGAAAATGCGGACACGGGCAGGGCTAAACGCGAATCCCAGCGCGATCCCATTTCTCTGAGGGTTCGACGCGAAGCCTTGACCTCCCCTCGGAGGTTCGCTACACTAACAGCTTGGTAACGCTGGTTGTGGCTGGAATTGACGGGCAAACGCCCGTGACACCCGAGAAGTGATTTCCTATCAGCCATGCAATGGCTGGAGGTTAAGGGCGATCCGTTAAGCCGGTTGGATACGGTCACTGCTGATTGGGAGGGTTTGGTAGATGGGAACATGAGTAATCAATCCTTGACTGGAAGACCGAACAAAATGACACGAATTCTTACTTGGGGACTGTTATTAGTGATGACGCAGTTTACTTTCGGAGCCGAGTCAAACCCGCCGGTTTCTGGCAGAGGAGATGCGAATGTCTCTGTGTCGGTTAACCCGATAAAAAACGGATTGCGGGTCTTTACGGTCGGGCACAGTTTTCACGCTTGGGTTGCTCCCCTCCTGCTCGAACTGGCCCAGTCAGCCGGCATTTCGGACCACAAAATCGCGGGGGTCATGGGAGTCGGCGGTTCGACAGTGCTTCAATGCTGGGATGTGCCAAACGCGAAAAGAGTGGAAGGACAAAAGAAACAACCCTCGGAGAACACAGCCAAGAATGCTCTGATGGCCGGGCAAGTGGATGTCCTCACTTTGTCGCCCATCTGGATGCCCGATGAAGGGATCGATAAGTTTACCGACCTCGGCTTGCAGCATAATCCGAATATTCGGATCACGGTCCAGGAATTCTGGCTGCCAAACGACACCTATGAGCCTGTTTATCCGTTGGATGTCCGCAAGAAGCCGACGGTGGATCATAATGCTGCCACCATTCCCGAGCTTCGGAAACACTACGAAGCCTATTTCCATGATGTGGACGACTATGTGCGAGGCGTGAACCAGAAATTCGGCAATGGTGCTGCAATCATCGTTCCGGTCGGACAGGCCACGCTGGCGTTGCGCGAGAAAATCGTCGCCGGCCAGGCGCCCGGCTTTGATACGCAGGCGGAGTTATTTAGAGACCCATGGGGACTGAGGTGGCCCCCGAAAATAGGACCAGTGGTTAAGCTATAAAAAGCGAGGGCGTTCGGGTAAAACAAAAACCTGAAAAACCACTGAAAATGAAAGCCAAAAGAAGAAGACACGAAGCAACATTTAAATCCCGGGTAGC
>QYQL01000039.1 GCA_007280915.1 Verrucomicrobiaceae bacterium
ATTCAGAGAAAACTCAAACGCAGAGGTTCTTCGATCAGGTCTTGCTGCAAACGGTTTTCATCATTTCGCGGCAGCTTCAGTTGCTCCAAAACAAAACACTGTTTGTATTTTTTCTCGAGAACGGTTCGTGTCCCGGACTTACCCGAAACTACCCACTCAAGATCAGCATCGACTCATATCGGCCCACTTTGACGGCATGGCTGTGTATGGAGTGTATTTCTCACAGAACAGGGCCAAAGCAGGTTTGTTCAATTTCTTGGCGGAAGGCAGCCATCACCCCTCTGAAACTGTGCATTTCATCGTTGGAGATTTCAACACGGGCCTACATTTCCACGATGAGAAAAGTGCAACCTTCAGCTGCACCGCAGAATTCAAGGCACTCTCAAAATCTGGACTTGTCGATTCGTGGCGGAATCGGCATCCAAACACCAAGGAATTCTCCTGGTATAGCAATCATGGAAACGGCTTCAGAATTGATCATGCATTTGCCAGTCTGGAGGCTGATCCCTTGATCCAGCGTGTTTACTACGACCACAAGCCAAGGGAAGCCAAGATCACCGACCACTCCGCCTTGGCGGTAGAAATATCAGCTAACGGCAAAGGGTGAATGTGAGGCGAGCCACAAGCGCTCCGAATAGACTTGGTCCCGGCGAAATACTCCGTGGAAAACGGACATAATACGGTGCCATGAAAATCATACTCATATCAGCATTGGCCGGAGCAGCGGCTGCTGCCCTGGTTGTCGCCATTTCTGCTGTTCTCGCAGCGGTGGTGATGCTCTCAAACGAAAAATCAAAAGAAAGGGGGGAATCCCGTGAAAAATAATTGCCACAAATACCATAAAGCCTTCGACCTGTGCGTTGACGCACTGGAGTTTACGGCAACAACGCTCCATCCATATTTTCCAGGCGGCCTGGATTATCGTAAGATCAATATTTTGATCTTCTGCGTGCTTGGCCCGATCATCTTCGCATCCAGTGTTGGACTGAACATTGTTTTGGCGATCAGGCTGGCGCAGGTCGTGCGGTAGATAAAAAGAACGGGGTCCCTGATTCCGTTCTTTTTTTATCTGCTGGAGCCTTTGTCTGAAAATTGTGAGGAAAAGGCTTAAGATAACTGTGCAAAGTGTTGTTTAACACCAGGTTCCTGCTATGATTACTACATATAGCAATGAACTCCATTTCTCCCTCAATTCCCTTCCTCTTCACTCCACCTTACTCACTATTTTCCATTCCAGCAGGAAACTACCGAGGCGTCCTTAGATCGGTTTCCACGGAGGAGAGCAAATTTGAAGAAGGCAAACTCCTTTTGAGATTCGTTTTTGACATCGTCGCCGGTGTGAATGGCCCGGTAAATTACTCCGCTTGCCTTGAATATCCGCAGGATAAAAAGGGCCATGCGAAGCTGAGCGCAGATCTGACAGCCTTTCTGGACCCAGGAGAGATCGATCAAATGCTGGGCATGCCAGCAGAGATTGACCTTTCTGAACTTGTCGGAACCGAGGTGGACATGACCGTGGCCACATTCACCAGCACCGACGAGCCCCATTATTCCCGTGTAATGGGTATTTATCCCGCTGGGAGTGTGGTTACTGGCGATATGATGGCCTTGGGTGAAGATCGCCTCGTTGCCGAGGCCCGAGGGAGGTGGAAGGCTCCTCTGAATGGATCTACACTGATTGAGATCCCAACAACCCCGCCAGGCAGGAATCGCCGCTGATTTCAGGATCGCTTCCTGTTCCATCGGCGCTGCGGGATATCCGATTTCCAAGCACTCACGCAGGTATTTCTCCAAGAAACCCCGGAACCCGCATCTCTCATATTGCGCCGTGTGGACGCATTCGTGTGCGATCAGTTGGCGGTCACCCCAGCAGTCCTTCCGGACAAAAATCCCGTATCGCAGGGCCATCCCGGCAGTATGCGGTGAAAACAACCCCGTAATCCCAGTCGCGAACTTCAAAACGGGATTACCGGGAAGGGGAATGCTGTCCACTCTGAGCAGTCGTATGCGTTCGGGATGCTCAACACCCATCAACCTGGCATCTGTAAGGTGGGGCTCATTGAGCGGGACTCCCTCTTGCAATATCCTCCTTTCTGCTCGTTCCGCCCACCTGACAGCGATTAGCAGGAGCAGGGGGAATAGATTCAGGAGAAGTTTCATCATTGAGTATTCGTATGGATATTTCTCGCCATGATCCGTATCATGATCAATCGCTATTCCTAAATTTCCCATTTTTCAGACAGCCTCTTAGAGAAAAACGACCGTCGAACTGGTGGGACACGATCAACTTCGGGCACAAGGATGCTTTTGCGAATGCGCTCGCGTATCGTGCCTTTCACGAGTTCGGCGAACTCGCCGGCCGGCTGGGATATGCCGGGGATGCAAAATGGCTTGCTCAAAAAGCTAACCTCCTCCGTGCCGCCTACGTGCCCGCTTTTCTCAATCCGGAAACCGGCGTGCTCGCCGGCTGGAAGAGCGCGGACGGTCAGTTGCACGATTATTGGTTTACGTTCGTTCAAGGTGTCGCGATCACATGCGGCCTGCTCGACGATCAGACGGCAAATTCTGTAATGGACCGGCTGCTGGCCAAGATGCAGGAGGTCGGCTACACAAACTTTTCGCTCGGCCTGCCCGGCAACCTGGTGCCGGTCAGGAAGGGGGACTACGTCTATCATGGAGATCCTCCGCATGTGCATGGGGAACCTTCGCTGGAGGATGGCAGTGACGGTTTTCAATTTTATGAAAACGGCGGGTCAACCGGCTGCTGGGCTTATTTCACACTCAAGGCGCTCTATCGTTTGGGACGTGTCGCGGATGCCCGCCGGATTTTCCATCCGATGCTGGCCGGATATGCGGCGGGAGAATTCCAGGGCTTTGACGTAAGTGGAATGTCCCGCGACTGGCGCGACTGGCAGGGCGGCTGCCACGGCTACGAGGGCCTCCTCGTCGACAACTATCTGACTTTGCTGGCAGTGCTTGATGACGTGAAAACGCCTCGCGTTACCACGGAAGCAGCCGGGCATTCGTAAAAACACACACCCTCATCAATTGAACTCCGACCCCTTCCCTCAAACGGAAAACGCGCACCAGGTCTCCTTTGGAAAAAAGGCCGCCTTTGGCGTGGGCGGAGCCGCCGAGGAGGTGATGAACAACTCGGTGAACACCCTGCTCAATCCGGTTTATAACATCGGGTTCGGTGTGAGTCCCGGATTGCTGGGAATCGCACAGGCTCTGCCCAGGCTCTGGGATGCTCTCTTCGGGCCGCTGGTCGGAACGCTCTCGGACAATGCGCGGACCCGCTGGGGCCGGAGACGTCCGTTTATGTTGGTGGGCGGCGTGCTTTCCGCGCTGAGTTTTGTGGCCATCTGGTGGGTGCCCCGTTCGTGGGGCACGGGAGCGATGTTCGCCTACCTCATTGCACTCTCGCTCATTTTCTACTCCGCCGCGACGCTCTTTCAGGTGCCGTGGAGCGCGCTCGGACTCTCCCTGACTTCGAATATCCAGGAACGCACACGCGTGATGGCCACCAAGCAATTTTTCAGCATGAGCATCGGGTTCGCATTGCCATGGACGTTCTGGTTGATTGAAAGGGATATTTTTGCCGACCGGATCGAGGGGGTGCGGTGGGTTTCGATCGGCATCGGCTTGCTGATCCTGCTGGCCAGTGCCGTACCCGTTATTTTCTCGAAAGAGACTTATACCGAGGCGATCCGGACCCAGCAGAAGGTGCCCCTTATCAAGGGATTTTTGACATCGTTCACCAACCGTCCATTTGTCATCCTCACCCTGATGGTGCTGTGCATCCTCACGGGGCTTTTCCTGGTGGACACGCTCGGGCTCTACGTGACGATCTATCACGTCTATGGAGGCAATACGCAGGACGCCTCGACAATGCAGGGGTGGACCGGGAGTGCCTACCGCGCATCGGCGCTCGCATTTCTGCCCGTGATCGGATTTCTGGCAGCCCGTTTCGGAAAGAGGCAAATTCTCGCCGCCGCGATCCTGCTGGCCTTTCTGGGAACGGCTTCAAAATGGTGGTGCTATTCGCCGGCCCACCCGTGGACATGTGTGATTCCCGCCATTTTAATGGGCCCCGGGCTCACCTCGATGTTCGTACTGACGAGTTCGTTGTTGGCCGACATCTGCGATTACGATGAGTTCCTGACCGGCTGCCGCCGCGAAGCGATGTATTCCGCCGTCTTCGGGTGGTGCGTCAAACTCGGCCTCACCGCCGCGCTGGTCCTTTCGGGGTTTGTGCTTGTAGGCACCGGCTTCAACGAGGCGCTCGGGGGCGCGCAATCACCCGGGACGCTGATGATGATGAGAGGGCTTTTTTCCTTCGTTCCTCCCGCCGCCCTTCTCATCGCCTTTGTTCTCACCATTCGTTTTCCCCTCACCGAGACTCGTTCCAGGGAAATCCAGGCCGCTTTGCACGCGGCACGCGAACAGACCACCCACCCCGATATTTTATGAAACATTATTGCCCAATCCTTGTTGCTGCAGCCGCGAATTTTCTCCTGGCCGGATGCGGCGATCGGAACCACTCCGCTCACGGGAAGAAGCCCATGCTCTTTGCAAATTATTATACCTGGTATGCTACGGGAAGCGGACCTCACAAAACCTGGACCCACTGGGTCCGCCATCCGGTTGCCGATGCGATGAACCTCGAGGCCAAGCGCACCGGCCAGGTGGTCCAGCGGCTGGAACAAAAAGACATTGCCTCGGTCCTCTGGCCGCTCGCAGGCCTGTATGACAGCGACAACCGGGAGATCGTGCGGTGGCACATCCGGCTGGCCAAGGCGGCGGGGATCGATGCCCTCCTGGTCGATTGGTGGGGGCCGGGAGGCTGGCAGCGGGTGCCGGGGCTCACCAAATCCGCATTCGAGGACGTCATTTTGCCCATTGCAGCGGAGGAAGGTTTCAAGGTGGCCCTGTTCGACGAACCCGTGCAGTTCCGTCCGCTCGATGAATCCAAACAGTGGGTGGCGGAATATCTTGGTAAATACAAAGACAATCCGGCCTACCTCCGGATCGACGGCAAGCCGGTTTACTATATCTATCAAGTGGCCTTCGAACCGAGCCTCACACCGCAAAAGTTTGAAGAGCTGCGGACGTATGTCGAGGGTCGGGTCGGGCCGGTCTATTGGATTGTGGATGCCATTTCAAATTCCAACGACGACTTCCGGATTCCCTCGCAGTGGCGTCCCGTTGCCGGGATCGACGCGTTTTCCTTCTACGGAACATTCAGCATCTTCCGGGAATACGGATACAAATATCTTGCCGAACGCTATGCGCGCGTGGTGAAGCAAGCCCATGATGCCGGAAAAAAGATGTGTCTGCCGGTGCATCCGGGGCATGACAATCTCCGGACGGGAAATCCCTCACATTTTGAAATGCCCCGGAACGACGGCCAGACGTTTCGCGACTATTTGCATGCCGCCACCGATGCCGGGGCGGATTATGTCATGGTAACAAGTTTCAACGAATGGCCCGAGTCCACGGTCATCGAGCCCTCCTCCTCATGGAAAGATCCTTATCAGTATCTGAAAATTCTGGCGGATTGGAAGGGAGTCAAATTCAAAGCGCCCAAGGAGCCAAAGCAGGTGAAGGAAGGAATCAGATGAACGAATTTACGCCCCATCGCGAATGGTTGCTGTCAGACGAGGACTGGTGCTTCCGACGCATTGAACAATGGCAGTTGCTTTTGCGCGCGAATATTTATGCAGACACCATTCCTTTGGAAGCCGGGTGGGCTCCCTGCCCGGAGCCATTGGATTATGCTTCGCGCCTGAACGCCGCGTATTCATCGATCAAAGAAGGCGACAGCTGGGGAAGAGCTTGGGATTACGGCTGGTTCCGCTTTGTTGCTCAAGTGCCCGACACCTGGGCTGGATGCAAAGTCGCCGCCCGGATCAACCTCGGTGGCGAAACTGGGGTGCTGGATTCGAACGGAGAAATCACCAAACGGCTCACCGCAGGCTCGGTCTTCGATGTTTGGTATGAAGTGGATGATATCGTGCTTCTGGAAAAGGCCGGAGGCGGCGAACAGATCGAACTCTGCATGCAGGCATGGGCGAGCCGCCTTGATGGCATCGCGCGCCCGACAGATCCTCAGCGGAGCGATCCGGAAAAACACGGACGCCACGATGCCAGAGTCAATATGGCGAGGCTCTGCGTCGTCAGACCAGAAGTCGAAGCACTCTTCCATGACGCAGGGATTCTTGCGGATGTTGCGAAGATGTCCGCTCCCCACACCGTGCGCCGCGCCAGGGCGATCAAGGCTCTGATGGACGCGCTGCGCGCCTGGCAGGATGACCCGGAATGCTCTGGGCAAGCGCGCGCCTTCCTGGCACCGGAACTGGCGAAGGAGGCTTCCCCGTCGGCACTGGAAATGATTGCGACGGGACACGCGCATATCGACACCGGCTGGCTTTGGCGCGTGAGGGATTCAATCGGAAAATGTGCCCGGACTTTTGCCACGCAGGCTGACCTCATCGAAAAATATCCGGGCTACATTTTCGGGGCATCATCCGCCCAGCATTACGCGTTTATCAAAACGCATCATCCCAGCCTGCACTGCCGCATCCAGAAGTTGGTGACGGCGGGGCGTTGGGAGATTCAGGGCGCCATGTGGGTTGAGCCAGATACCAACCTACCTTCGGGGGAATCCCTTGTGAGGCAGTTGCTCTATGGAACACAGTTTGTCCGGAAGGAGTTCGGGGTGGAATGCCGCATTGCATGGCTGCCCGATGTTTTTGGATTGAGTGCCGCCCTGCCACAGATCCTTGCCGGAGCGGGGGTTCGCTATCTACTCACCAAGAAACCGCATTGGAGCCGGACGAATGCCTATCCCGACACGGCATTCCAGTGGAAGGGACATGATGGTTCGGTAGTGCTCGTCCATGTGCTGCCCCAGGTGCGCGACTACAATGGACAGATACGTTTTGAAGACGTGGTGCTGGCGGAAAAAGGCTTTGCCGAAAAGGACCGCCTGGATTGTTTTCTCTACACATTCGGAGTGGGAGATGGCGGCGGGGGACCGTCGGCACCCATGCTCGAGCGCGCACTGCGAATGAAGTCGCTCGAAGGCGCGCCGCGCGTGCGTTTCGGCACAGCCCTCGAAGTCTTTGAGCATTTTGACGGACGGCGTGATCAACTGAAGGAATGGCACGGGGAGATTTCCGTCGAAGGCCATCGGGGCACTTATACGACACAGGGACGTTTGAAGGCGGAGAACCGGCGGCTCGAAATCTTGCTCGGACAGATGGAGTGCCTCTTCTGCCATTTGCCCGAAGCTGATTACCCGCACGAAAACCTGCGAACCATGTGGCAGACCGTGCTGCTGCACCAATTCCACGACATTCTGCCCGGATCGAGCATCCGCGAGGTTTGTGAGGATGCGGTGAAAGCGAACGGAGTGGTGTTTGCCGGAATCGAACGGTTGCGCAAACAATTCGCGGACACACTGCCCGAAGCACCCGGACGGCTTTCCTTGTTCAACGCTCTCTCCGCAGAATGGCGCGGCTGCCTGCCGACAGCGGGTGCCGCGTCTGATTTGGCACAGACCGAGCCCGATGGCACAACGGTTTCGCTCGTTGCAGTATCCCCGCTGGGCTTTGCCGCTTTTGATCAAATTGCCGCCGCACCAGCGGCGAGTCCGCTCACTGAACCGGTGCTGGAAAATTCGCTGCTCCGCTGCCGATTCGACGTGGACGGGAAACTGGTTTCGGTTTTCGACAAGCAACTCGACCGCGAAATGCTGCCGCCCGGCGGATCCGGCAACCGGCTCTCTCTCTATGTGGATCGTCCGATCGACTGGGATGCATGGGACGTCGATCATTTTTACCAGCAGGAATTTCTTGCCTCTGCTCATGCCGTGGCCCCATGGCACGGATGGTCCGGAGAAGCGCGGAGCGTGATTGAGTTTTCACTGGCAGTCGGCGATTCGACGATGACCCAGCGATGCATTCTAGAGGCAGGATCACGGAAAATTGATTTTGAAACGGTGGTGGATTGGCGCGAGCGCCACCGCATGCTTCGCGTGGGATTCGATGCCGATGTTCATGACGCGGTGGGCCGCTGCGAGATCCAACACGGATTCTTCGACCACTCGGCACACCAGAACACCTCTTATGAGCAGGCGAAATTCGAGGTTCCGTGCCATCGATACGCCTGCCTGCTCGACCGCGACGGCGGCGCGGCTGTTCTCAACGACTCCAAGTATGGAGTCCGGCTGCAGGGACGGCTGATCGAACTCGCGCTGCTGCGTGGAACCACTTTCCCCGACCATGCATCCGATGAAGGAATCCACCGTTTTACTTACTCCTACCTTCCATTTGCCGGCGATTTCGCCGCCAGCGGAGTTCCCACCGAGGCTGCTAGACTCAATGCCAGGCCTGTGGTCTTTGTCGAACGCGATGCGAGCCACTTGCGACCGTTGTTTACGCTGAAGGGAGCAGGCATTTCTGTCGAAGCCGTCAAGCGTCCGGAGTCAGGGAATGGAATCATTGTCCGGCTGGTTGAAAGCCTGGGACAAAAAAACTCGTGCGAGCTGATTCCAACAGAGATCGCCTCAACGGTTACGGCGACCGATTTGCTCGAAAGACCGCTGCCGGAAGATGCTGCGAACCCGATGCTCTTCCGTGCGTTCCAACTGCGCACCCTCGCCATTGGGGAATCATAGATGCAATATGACTTTCGTTCGACCGCACACAGGGAATCTTTTCAGGCGGCATCCGTCTGGCCGGGCAGATTAACCCGGATCCGGCGATGACTTGCCACAGAGAACACAGAGAACACAGAGAACACAGAGAACACGGAGAACACGGAGCATGTGCCACAGGATTCACGGGACAGATTGATCCCGTCGCGAATTCGTCGTTTTCCTCTGTGTGCTTTGTTCCCTCTGTGGCTTATAAAACGGTTTTTGAGATTATCAGACGTTCGATCTTGACCAAGCTCACAACCTCAGTCGGCTTGTGATCCAGTGGCAGCGCGCCGCTCCCCGCTGACCGGATCTCCGGCAGATCGGATTTACGGACGGGATGGAATCTGCGGGCGGGCTGGCAGGTCCGGATACATCAGCCTCCAGGTATCAGGGGGATACATTTCGCGCAGGGACATCGGCTGGGGAAGCCAAACACGGTAGATGTTCTTCTCGCTCCATTCGTTTCCGGCGGAAGCAAAATCGCACATCGCCATCCTGATCTCGCGGTGATTGAAGAAGTGCGATGGGCGCACCGCGAAGGGGACTTCAAATGCCATCCAGACATTCTCCGGTTTGGGCACGCAGGGTTTGAGATCAACCCGTCCGTCCGCACCCACCTGCAACCGCACCGCGATGTCCTGCGGCCCGGCCAGACGGTTGTCCAAAGCGAGCACAATCGGACCGCGCATCACAGCGAACTCCGGCGCACCACTGGGAGCCGGCACGGCACGCCCGCCCAGATCGAATTTGAGAACAACCAGGTCGTTTTCCGACCACTCACGGTCCAGCACGGCATAGGTGCCGGGCTTGCAGGCGACGGGTTCGCCGTTCACGCTGAGAGCGTTCTCGCGGCTCCAGGCTGGAATTCGCAGCCGCAACGCGAAGCGGGCCTTCCGCGCAGGGGAAACGGTCAGCGCGATCCGATCATCCACCGGATACCCGGTTTCCTGAACCAGCTTCACTTCCGTTCCATCACGGAGCTTCACCGCGGCGGTTCCGGGCGCATAGAGATTGACGACAGGCCCGTCTCCGGAGGTCATTACCGCCCAGCGCGGGGTGAGCAGAAGGGCGCGCGGACCATTGGCGGCACAACAACTCAGGCGAACATCGTCATGCTGGAACGGGCTGGGAACCCGCTGGCCGATCAACGGGCACCAATACGCCCACCAATCCCCCTGCGGGGTCATCGCCCCCGGCAGCGCGTTGTAGAGCGATAATTCCAATTCATCCGCCCACACCGGATCGCCGGTGAGGCGCAGGAGTTGCGAGCACAACTTCATCCACGTAACGGTGACGCATGTCTCGATCGGCTGCTCGAGGATTTCGGTCTGGGTTCGGGCGCCGTCGCACCAGAGTTCCTGGTTTGAGCAGGAACCGACGACCATGCGCTCGGTCTGACGGATGCTTTGGGCGAATTTGACGGAGGCCTCGAGGTATTTGCGATTGCCGGTCGCCCGATACAACTCACAGAGCCCCTCGAAGCAGGACATCATTTCGTAGGCCTTGGGCGACCCGATTTTCAGCGGGGGAATCCCCGCCAGCGTATCGTCAATCAGCCGCAGGCCGGCAGGGGTGAATTTGCCCGCCTCGCTCCATCGGGCGACGATGTCCTCGGCCAGATCCAGATAGCGTTTTCGACCGGTTCGTTGATAGAGCAGAACGAGCGGTTCCAGAATCGAGCTGGGGGCCAGACCTTTCAGAACATCAATGCCCGTCTCCGTGAGGTTCACTTTGCCTGGCGGAGCTTCAACAAGCAGGTGATCCGCCTCGCGGCAGGCCGCATCCAGCGCCGCCTTGTCACCGGTCAGATCGTAGTCGGCAATCAACCCCAGCAAGACATACTTGCGGCCCCAGACATCCCAAATGCCAAGATGGTGGGCGTCATCATAGGTGCCGATGTAACCATCCGGCGTCTGCGTCGCGATCAACGCCCGGGCTGCCTCATCCAGCTTCGCGCGGTGTTCCGCCGTCGGCTGGTAGGCGCAACCCAGTGCCGCCGAAGTGAACCATTTGCCCCAATATTCGCAGCGCCAGCCGCTGCTGTCCATTTCGGTCCGATCCCGGAACGGCTTGACCAGCCTGTCGAGGTCCTGCGTCATCACCCGGTTGGAAAGGCACAGATCTATTTTGTGGCCGAGCCAGCCTTGCATCCGCACCGTTCCCGGCGCCGCGAAGTCGAACGTGTCGTTCATCCCCACGGCATGGCCCGAATCCAACAGCGCGAAAGCGCAGCCAAACAGACAAGCGAGGATTTTTGTGTTCATCACGAAAGCCGCCCCAACGTCGAACAATGCGAACAGGAATTGACATCAAACCTTGAACAAATGAAATTTCAACAATGAAACCCCTCCCGGCTCTCCTCTGCGGACTCGTCATTCTCTTTGGCACCGCTTTCGCTTCTCCGCCGTCCGCCAAGCCCAACATCCTCGTCATCCTTGCAGACGACCTCGGGTTCTCGGATCTGGGCTGCTACGGATCGGACATCAAGACGCCGAATGTCGATGCGCTCGCGAAGGACGGCTTGCGATTCACGCAGTTCTACAATACCGCGCGCTGCTGGCCGACGCGCGGCGCGCTTCTCACGGGATACTACCCGCAACAGATGGGCATGGACCCGCCGACAAACAATATCCCCCAGTGGACCCGCTTCCTGCCGCAATGGCTCAAGCCGCTCGGATACCGCAGCTATCACACGGGAAAATGGCACATCCGCGGAGCCGAGAACGTGCTCGCCGACACCGGCTTCGACCATTCGTACCGGATCGAGGACCACAACAGGAAATTCAACCCCAGAAACCTTTTTGAAGATGATCAACCGCTGCCGGCGGCGGAGAAGGACAGCGGCTATTTCGCGGCGACCGCCTTTGCCGACCATGCGATAAAATGCCTGAAGGAACATGCGGAGAAATACCCGGACCAGCCGTTCTTTTCCTACCTTGCCTTCATTGATCCTCACTTCCCGCTGCAGGCCCCGGCGGAGGATATCGCCAAATACCGCGACCACTACCTCAAGGGCTGGGACAAAACCCGCGAGGAGCGCTGGAAAAATCTGCGCGAAATGGGCATCGTCAACTGCGCGCTCTCCCCGCTTGAGACGGAGGTTGTCGCCCCCGGATTCAAACCGAAAGTCCGTGAACAAGTCGGCCCCGGCGAGATGGAGCGCGCCGTGCCATGGGATTCGCTCACAGAGGAACAAAAGAAGTTTC
>QYQL01000108.1 GCA_007280915.1 Verrucomicrobiaceae bacterium
GCTCCCCTGTGTGCGCAGCTGCGTGGGTGTTTCTCGCCATGATCCGTATCATGATCAATCGCTATTCCTAATTTTCCCATTTTTCAGACAGCCTCTAAGAGCGTTATGGTTAAAGTGAAAGGCGAGCAAAGTTCACTCGCGCTTAAGGAGGTTCTTATTGCGGCGTATGGACAACCCGATAAAACAATGGAGATGATGACAAAAACCTTTGAGTGGAACGGCGACGACTGTATACTTAGGCTTTCCTATGGACTTGGGGACGGGGATGCGACTGCTGACTTTGAGAGCAAGTCGGTAAATGAAAAGATCAAGTCAATCACCGAGCAGAAGGCTAAAGCGGGCGCGGCAGAAGGGGCCAAAGGTCTTTGATTTAAGCTCAATGAACTAGGGGTTCAGTGTGCATTTTCTTACAAAAATGGGCATGAAATCCTGTGCCCCTTGTTTTGCGCAAGAGAAACGGCGATTTTGGGGGGGCTTGCTATCGCGCAGGTCATCCGCCGGCTCTTTCGGCCAGGGCGTTACGCGATCTGAGCCGCCATTTATCCAGCTCAGGGTTCCTCGTCGTCCTCGGCTCCCTTTTTGTAGGTAAGGCCGCGGAGCTTGCCCTCGATGAAGGCATCGATGTCGCCGTCCATGACCCCCTGGATGTCGCTGGTTTGGACCCCGGTGCGGAGGTCCTTGACCATCTGGTAGGGCTGGAAGACGTAGGATCGGATCTGGTTGCCCCACGCGACGTCGCCCTTCTCGCTGTATTGGCGGTCGGCTTCGGCGCGCTTTTTGTCGGCCTCCATCTGGTAGAGTTTGGCCTTGAGCATCTGCATCGCCAGCTCGCCATTCCGGCCCTGATTGCGCTCGGCCTGGCAGGCGACGACGATGCCGGTCGGGATGTGGCGGAGGCGGACGGCGGTCTCGACCTTGTTGACGTTCTGCCCGCCTTTGCCCCCGGAGCGGAACGTGTCGCGCTCGATGTCGGCGGGGTTGATCTCGATCGGCACGTCCTCGATTTCCGGGACGGCATCCACGCTGGCGAACGACGTGTGGCGGCGCTTGTTGGAATCAAACGGCGAGATCCGGACGAGACGGTGGACGCCGCGCTCGGTTTGGAGAAGCCCGTAGGCGTTCTCGCCGGAGACGCGGAGGGTGGCCGACTTGATGCCAGCCTCGTCGCCTACTTGAATGTCGTTGATTTCAAATTTGAGCCCGTGGCGCTCCATCCAGCGCTGATACATCCGGAGGAGCATGTCCGCCCAGTCGCAGGATTCGGTGCCGCCCGCCCCGGCATGGATGATCAGGAAGGCCGGGTTCGAGTCGAATTCGCCGGAAAGAAGGGAGGCGAGTTCAAATTTGCCCAGGTCAACCTGGATGGCATTGAACTCGGCGTGGACCTCCGCAGCGGCGGCGGCCTGATTTTCTGGAGCCTCCTCAAGGGCGAGTTCGCGGAAAACCTCGAGATCCGCAACGCGGGATTCCAAGTCCTGCATCGGGAGGATTTTTCCCTTGAACATCGAGACCTGGGCCATGTCCTTCTGGGCATTCTCGCGGTTGTCCCAGAAATCCGGCGCGGTCATCCTCGCCTCGATCTCGGCGAGCTTGCGGGTCAGTTCGGGCAAGTCAAAGAAACCTCCGCAGCGCGGCCAGACGGGCCGAAAGGGCGGAGGTATCCAGTAATTGGAGTTCGTCGTTCATGCATGGGCGATAACATGCAGCCACCCACGGGCAAGGAGAAAAACCTTACTTTTTCTGCGGTGCGGGCGTGGAGGCTTCCACAGCGGGCGCGTGTGAGCCGTCGAGCCGGAAGATCGTCTCCCCTTCCTTCATGACGCCGAGCTTGTCGCGGGCGATGACCTCGACATAACCGGGGTCGGTCTGCAGCAGCGTGACCTCGCGCTCGCGTTTCTTTTGAAGGAGCTGCTCGGCGCGGAGCTTGTCCTCCTCCTCTTTGAGCCGCTGCGCAAGCTGGTTGCGATGGGCCCACTCGGGATAGAAGGTCAGTCCGGCAAAGAGAACCACCGCGACAAAAATCAATCCGGTCAAAAGCCGGTTGATCCGGTGCCAGAGGGTCGGGTCGCGGCGGCGTTTGTGTTGCTCCACGGGTTTCCTTTACACCGGAATCCTGAATATTGCCAGCGAAAGCCCCCGTGCCACGACGCTGGCTCAATCCCCGAGCTCGACATTCCAATACGCGATGTCGAGGAAATGTTTCCAGCTGTCGTGAGGGGAATTCGAGATCGAGATGTTGACGAACGGCCGCCACTTCGGGCGCTTCGGCTTGCGGATGAGCTGCATCTTCGCTTCATGCGGGAGCCGGTTGCCCTTCCGCGTATTGCACGGGATGCACGAACAGACGATGTTCTCCCATGTCGTCTGCCCGCCGCGGTCACGCGGCAACACGTGGTCGAGATTCAGGTTTTCCCGGTCGAACAGCACACCGCAATACTGGCATGTGTTCCCGTCCCTCTCGAAAACATTGTGCCGGGTGAACTTGACCTCTTTTTTGGGCAGCCGCTCGAAGAACATGAGCACGATGATCCGCGGAATCCGAACGTGCATGGAAATCGTCTTCACCATCTCGGGATGGTGGGGATCCTGCCGGGAAAAATCCCGCCAGCTGTCAAAATCGTGCGTCAGGAATTCACTGCCGACATCCGACGAAACCGCCTGCGCGTGCCCCTGATAGAGAAGAGTGAATGCGCGGCGGGCGCTGCAGGTATTCACCGCCTGCCAAAGGCGGTTCAGCACCAGCACCGGGGTATCGAGGACCGATTGCATAGATATTGTGCCACGCAGGGCTTGCCTCCACAACATCTGGGGCAGGCCCCGCGATCGCGTGGAACCGTAAACACCGGAATTCACCGTGTCAATCGCCGAGTTATTTCCGGAACGATCGTCAAGGCGGAGCCGGTGCAACACAGGGCTGGAAGGGTTGGCGGGTTCCGGTATGGTGCTGCGGATGGTGTGGTCATGGATAATGGCGGCGGTGAGCGGCGCGATGATGGCGGCTTGTTTTTCTCCGGCCGGCTGGGGAGACCTTTGCTGGGTGGCGCTGGTGCCGCTGATTTGCGCGGTCTGGTTTTCAAAACCGGCGGCGAAGCGGGAATGGCTGAGACTCGCCGGGCACGGTTTTATTTTTGGGGCGGTCTTTTTCGGAGCCAGCCTTTTCTGGCTGACGACCCTGACGTTTCCGGGCTGGATCGCGCTCGCGCTCTACCTGTCGGTGTATCCGGCTGTCTGGACGGTTTTTTTGGGCACGGTCGCGAAACCCTGCGGTGAAGACAAATCCGGCCGGCCGGTCTGGCTGGGGTCGGCGAACAACTTGCGGACCTGCGCGCTCGCAGCAGCCGCATGGGTGGCATTGGAATGGCTGCGCGGAGTCCTTTTCCCACAGTTTCCCTGGAACAGCGCCGGGATCGCGCTCTGGAAAAATATCCCGCTGATCCAGATGGCGGACATCACGGGCGTCGGCGGGATTTCCTTTCTCATCGTCATGACGAACCTGATGGTTGTGGCAACATTGAAGCGGCTGGCGGTGGAAGTCGGGCGCGGAGCACGCCGCCCGCACTACGACTTCGCGCTGACCGTGGCTCTTGTCGTGCTCTCATGGAGCTACGGGTTCCGTCAGGTCATCGCGCCGGCGCCCGCGGCAACCGATTTCACATTTGCCGCCGTGCAGGCGAATATCCCGCAGAACGTCCGCAACGACCTGACGTATGAGTCCGACGTCCTTGCAAGCTACGAACGCCATACCCGGGCCGCGATGGCCATGCGCCCGGACCTGATCCTGTGGCCGGAGTCCGCGACTCCGCGGCCGCTCTTCAACGACCAGACGACATGGGATGCGGTGCGCGGTCTGGCGGAACAATTCGACGGGGACTTGTTGCTCGGCACGGTGCACTTCAGCGAACAGGGCGACTACAACTCGGCGGCGCTCCTGAGTTCGCACGCGAAGGAGGCGCAGATGTATCACAAAAACCATCTGGTCCCGTTCGGGGAATACATTCCGATGCGGAAAGCCTTTCCTCTTTTCGCATGGATCGTTGGCGACATGGTTCCTGGCGACTTCGATCCGGGTCCGTATCCGGTGGTCTTCGAGATGTCTGCGAAGCCGGTGAGAATCGCCCCGCTGATCTGTTTCGAGGACGTGCTGGGAGACCTCGCGCGGCAATTCGCGCTGAAGGGGGCGCAGGCATTCGCCGTTGTGACCAACGATGGATGGTTCCTGAAAAGTGCCGGCCCACGCCAGCACCTTGCCCACGCGGTGTTCCGCTGTGCGGAAAATAAAATTCCGATGATCCGCGCGGCCAACACAGGCATCACCTGTCAGGTGGACCGCTTTGGAACTGTCCGCGAGACCCTGCAAACGGAACACGGCGATCCGTTCATCGAGGGGGTTCTCTTCGGCAAAGTGTCCGCCCCGAAGTCTCTGAAGCCGACTTTCTACGCGAGGAACGGGGAGGTTTTTTCGATCGCGTGCCTCGTGGTTTCCTCCCTTGCGGCCGGGATTTTTTTGATCAGATCCCGCAAAATGAAAAATTCCTCTTGTCCCCCGCCCTCCGAAACGGAACCCTTGCCGCGATGAAAGCACTCGTGACCGTCATGCCCAAACCGTCCGTCCTCGACCCGCAAGGCGCCGCCGCCGCCGAAGCCATGCGCCACCATGGCATGGAAAAAGTCGGCCGGGTCCGGATCGGAAAAGTCATCGAGATCGAACTCCCCGAAGGCGCCGACGAGTCGCTCCTTCACGAAATCTCCCGCGACCTCCTCTCCAATCCCGTCATCGAAGACTACGAGCTCCGGGTGATTAACCACTGACGGCCACTAAAATACACTAAATGGCAGAGAACGAGGATCAGTATTTCAAACAGGAAGGTTACGACCTGATCGGGGCTGCTTTTGAGGTTTATAAGGAAAAGGGGAGTGGGTTTCTGGAGGCAGTTTATCAGGAGTGCATGGAGCGCGAGTTGGCAGCCCGAAAAATTCCATTTCAAGCGAAGCCGTGGCTCGAGATTTTTTATAAAGGAGCTCCTTTGAGTCAGGGCTACGAGGCGGATCTGCTTGTCTGCACCGGAATCGTCACCGAACTCAAAGCCGTAAAAATGCTCGCGCCCGAGCACGAGGCCCAACTTCTCAATTATCTGCGTGCCACCGGAAAGCGGGTCGGCTATCTCATCAACTTCGGAGCACACCCGCAACTCGAGTGGAAGCGCATGGTCCTCTGATCCCTTTGTTCCGTTTTAGTGAAATTCAGTGAAAATTAGTGGTTAAAATGAAATTTGCCGTTCTTCGATTTCCGGGCTCGAACTGCGACCAGGATTGCATTCACGCGCTGAATGCGATTCCGGGTGCTTCGGCCGATTATGTTTGGCACAAAGACACTTCGCTTGCCGGCTTCGATGCGGTGGTGGTTCCGGGAGGATTTTCCTACGGCGACTACCTGCGCTGCGGGGCGATCGCGAGATTCTCGCCGGTGATGAAGTCGGTGAAAGAGTTCGCGAACGCCGGCGGGCCGGTCATCGGGATCTGCAACGGCTTCCAGATCCTTTGCGAGAGCGGACTTCTGCCGGGCGCGCTCGTCCGGAACCGAGGGCTGCACTTTGTCTGCGAGCATGTGAATCTTCGCGTGGAGCAGCACGACTCGCGCTTCACGAATGCCGCGTGGACCGGGCAGATCCTGAACATCCCGATCGCTCACGGTGAGGGCTGCTACTTTGCCGAAGACGAAACGCTGGAGCGGCTCCGGATCAACGGCCAGGTTCTCCTGCGCTACTGCGATGAACAGGGCCGCGCGGCGGATGAGGCAAACCCCAACGGTTCGCGGGAAAACATCGCCGGAATCCGCAACGAGGCCGGCAATGTCTTCGGCCTCATGCCTCACCCCGAGCGCGCCTGCGATCCGCTCCTCGGCAGCACCGACGGACTCCACATTTTCAAAAGCATTCTCAAAGGATGATGAAAAGTATGAAGGCTGAAGTCGGAAGGCTGAAGTGGGGCCGCTCCGCGTCCATGTGCCGCGCTTCGCGCGGGTTCCAACCGCTTCATACTTCATACTTCAGCCTTCCTACTTTATGATTACTCCCGACGTCATCGCCAAACACGGCATCACTCCCGAAGAATACGAGCGGATCCGCGAGATTCTCGGACGCGATCCGAATTTCACCGAACTCGGAGTCTTCTCGGTCATGTGGAGCGAGCATTGCTCGTATAAAAACTCGAAGCTCGAGCTGAAGAAATTCCCGACCACTGGCCCGCGCGTCCTGGTCAAGGCAGGTGAGGAAAATGCGGGCGTGATCGACATCGGCGACGGCTGGGCGATCGCGTTCAAGATGGAGTCGCACAACCACCCGAGCGCGGTGGAGCCGTTCCAGGGCGCGGCGACAGGGGTCGGCGGGATCATCCGCGATATCTTCACGATGGGGGCCCGTCCGGTCTTCTCGATGAACTCGCTGCGCTTCGGCGACATCCGGGGTGATTCGGCGGAGGCGCGCACGAACCGGCGGCTCTTTGCGGGCGTTGTCGCCGGCATCTCGCACTACGGAAATTGCATCGGCATCCCGACGATCGGCGGCGAGGTGTATTTCGACGATAGCTACGCGGGCAACCCGCTCGTCAACGTCTTCTGCCTCGGCGTCCTGCGCCATGATCAGATCGCGCGCGGCGGAGCCGTGGGCATCGGCAATCCGGTTTTTTACGTCGGCGCAGAGACCGGGCGCGACGGGCTTGCGGGAGCTGCGTTCGCATCGCGCGAACTGACGGAGGAATCGAAAGAGGACCGGCCGGCTGTGCAGGTCGGTGATCCGTTCCGCGAAAAACTTCTCCTCGAAGCCTGCCTGGAACTGCTGGCCAGCGGCTGTGCCGCCGGCATCCAGGACATGGGCGCCGCAGGCCTCACATGCTCGACGTGCGAGACGGCAAGCCGTGGCGGAACCGGCGTCGAAATCGACGTGAACCTCGTCCCCAAGCGCGAGGCCGGAATGACACCCTACGAAATCCTGCTCTCCGAATCTCAGGAGCGCATGCTCGTCATCGTCAACAAGGGCGAAGAAGACAAGGTCCGCGCGATTTTTGAAAAGTGGGACCTGCCGTATGCGGAGGTCGGAGTGGTGAATGACGACGGGATGATGCGCGTCCGCGAGGGGGATTCCACCGCGGTCGAAATCCCTGCCCGCAAGCTCGCCGATGACGCGCCGCTCTACTCGCGCGAAGCCGCGGAGAAGCGCCCGCCCGCCCCGCTCGACCTCGCGCAAATTCCGGAGGCGGACTGTCTGGCCGCGCTGCCAACCCTCCTTTCCCATCCGAGCATCGCCTCGAAGCGCTGGGTGTGGCGCCAATACGATCACATGGTGCGGCTCGGAGCCACCGTTCTGCCCGGCTCGGACGCCGCGGTCTTCATTGTCCGAGAGGCAAACAAAATTTTGGCCGCCAGCACCGACTGCAATGCGATCTACTGCCGCCAGGATCCCCGCGAGGGAGCGAAGATCGCCGTCGCGGAAGCCGCGCGGAACATCGCCTGCACGGGAGCTGTCCCGCTCGCACTCACCGACAACCTCAATTTCGGAAACCCACACAAGCCGGAGAATTTCCTCCAGCTCCGCGAAGCGGTCGAGGGCATGGCCGAGGCCTGCAGGAAATTCGACACCCCGGTCACGGGGGGAAATGTCAGCCTCTACAACGAGAGCCCTGCGGGCGCAATCGATCCGACGCCAACAGTCGGCATGGTCGGCATCGTCGAGGATCCGAAGCACATCACCACCCAGTTCTTCAAGGCGGATGGCGATGTCATCATCCTCATCGGGGAACCCGGCGACGAACTTGGCGCCTCGCATTACCTTCTTGCCATCCACGGTCTCAAAGCCGGTCCTCCGCCGCGGCTGGATTACGACAGGGAGCTCGCCGTGCAGAATGCCGTGCGCTCGCTGATCCGCATGGAGCTTGTCGCAAGCGCCCACGACTGCGCGGAAGGCGGACTCGCTGTCACGCTCGCCGAATCCTGCATGTCGGGAGAAAAAAATCTCGGCGCATGCGTCGAAATTCCATCCGGCGCGACCCGCGCGGACATCCCGCTCTTCAACGAATCGCAGTCCCGGATCGTCATCTCCGTGAAACCCGCCGAGGCCGCCGGCGTGCTCTCATTCCTCGCGGAGCGCGGAGTCCCGGCCTCGCAGGTCGGCACGGTCAACTGCGGAAACAACCTCGACATTTCGACTGCGGGAAAATCCTTCTCCTGGCCGCTCGACGAGCTCGGAGAAACGTGGGGATCGACGATCTCCCGCCTGATGGAAGATTAATAGCGATCAGCCGCCACAAGCAGCATGGCGGCATTTTGTGATCGCGCAAAATAACCCGCCGTTTCTAGGCGGATTTTCCCGCGTCTTCACCACGAAGAACGCGCCTCTTGCAACCGCGTGCTATCCAGAGATTCTTTTCAGCAGTGACGTTGACTTTGCTTCACGGGTCCCTTAATCACAGGGCTCAACTTTCTCCAGCGACGTGTCCCCGAACGAAGATTACATAGTCGAGATCCTTTTGGATGTGGGTTTGGTCACCCGCACCCAGGTGGAACACGCCCGGTCTCACATGAAGGGCTCGAGCGTTGTGGAGGCGCTGATCCAAAGCGGCTTCATCACCCAGGAAGACGTGGGCAGAACGCTTGCCGCCCAGAACGGCATGGAGTTCATGGACCTCTCGCAGATCGTCGTCCCGCCGAATGTCATTGATCTGCTGCCGGTCGAGGATGCCAGACGCTGGAAGGCCGTGCCGGTCGGGGAACGGGAGGGCGCGCTGCTCATCGCCATCGGCGACCCCATGGACATGCAGACGATGGATGATCTGGCATTCAAGCTGCAGCGGGAGGTCGAGTTCGTCTGCGCGACGCCGGATGCGATCCGCAACAGCCTGATCCAGTATTACGGCGGAGAGGCAACTCCGACATTCGGAGCGGAGCTGGAGGCAGGATCCGACGAGGCGGGAGCGGACGATGCCCCGATCATCAAGATGGTCTCTCTCCTCCTCGTGGAAGCCCACCAGAACCGGGCGAGCGACATCCACCTCGAACCGCTCGAGTCGAAATTCCGGGTGCGCTTCCGCATCGACGGCGTCCTTCAGGAAATGCCGAGCCCGCCGAAAAAACTCCAGTCCGCGATGATCAGCCGCATCAAGATCATGAGCGGCTCGATGAGCATCGCCGAAAAGCGTCTCCCGCAGGACGGACGCATCCAGATCAAAATCGGCGAGAAGGCGATCGACCTGCGGGTCTCGACGATCCCCACCGTCCACGGCGAAAGCGTGGTCATGCGGATCCTCGACAAGACGTCGCTGATGCTCGGTCTTCCCGACCTGGGATTCCTCTCCGACGACCAGGCAAAATTCGAGAAGCAGATCAATCTACCCGACGGGATCATCCTCGTCACCGGCCCGACCGGATCGGGAAAAACCACGACGCTCTACGGGTGCCTCAACTACATGAACAAGCCCGACCGGAAGCTGATCACGGTCGAGGACCCGGTGGAATACCAGATGAACGGGATCAACCAGGTCCCGGTGAATGCAAGCATCGGGATGACATTCCCGGCCGCCCTCCGCTCGATCCTGCGTCAGGCCCCGAACATCATCATGATCGGCGAGATCCGGGACATGGAGACCGCGAGCATCGCGACAAACGCCTCGCTGACCGGCCACCTCGTCCTCTCGACGCTGCACACGAACGACGCGCCCAGCGCGATCGCCCGCCTTGTGGACATCGGGATCAAGCCGTTCCTGGTTTCGACCTCGGTGCGCGCGGTGCTCGCCCAGCGGCTGGTCAGGCGGCTTTGCCCGAAATGCAAAGCCCCCGCCGAACTCTCGGAATACGAGCTGGGAATGCTCCGCCTCGATGCCGGACAGCTGAGCGATTCCCACATCATGCACCCGGTCGGATGCGAACTCTGCCGGGGAAAAGGCTACAAGGGCCGCATGGGAATCTTCGAGCTGTTCGTGGTGGACGACGAGGTCCGCAACATGATCAACAACAACTCCTCCACGATCGCCCTTCGCCAGCGCGCCAAGGAGCTCGGCATGCGCACGCTCCGCGAGGACGGCATCCGCAAAGTTCTCGCCGGCATGACCACCGCCGACGAGGTTCTCACCACCACAATGACCGATCTGGACTGACCGCATGGACGCACGACAAGTCACGGATATTTTTCAAGAGCGCGGGCTGATCACGGCCGAGCAGGCGGCGACATTCATCCGCGAAGCCGGCTACGGCGACAGGCAGATCGAGCAGGTCCTCGTGGATCACCATGTGGTGGACGAGGACGGGTTCATCCAGGTCATCGCGGACTCGATCGGCGCGGAGTCCTACAACCTCAGCGAGTTTGCCCCCGACACGACCGTCCTCGGCCTCATCCCCTCCGGCCTCGCGCGCCTGCACGGGGCCATGCCGATCATGGGTTCCGGGAACACGATCATTGTCACGCTGACCGATCCGCTGAACCCGCAGACCATCGAGGACCTCCGTTTCGCGCTCGGCCGGGAGATCCAAGTGATGGTCGCCTTCCCCACAAAGGTCAAGGCCCTGATCACCCAGCACTACGGGTCGGAGGTCACGAATTTCGACGACATCATCGCGCAGCTCGGCGCGGGATCCGATCTCGTTGTCACCGAAGGCGGCGGGGATGCGTTCAATCTTCAGGCGGTCACGGCAGAGGCAAACACCGGACCGATCATCAAATACGTGGACGCGATTCTGGACAAGGCGATCGCCGCGCGGGCGAGCGACATCCATTTCGAGCCGTTCGAGACGGAGTTCAAGATCCGCTACCGGGTGGACGGCGCCCTCTACGAGATGGATCCTCCGCCCCTTCACCTCGCCCTGCCGGTCATTTCGCGTGTGAAGGTGATGTCGAATCTCAACATCGCCGAGCGCAGGCTTCCCCAGGATGGCCGCATCCAGAGGACGATCGGCGGGCGCCAGGTCGACTTGCGCGTCTCCACGCTGCCGACGACATTCGGCGAGAGTGTCGTGCTCCGCGTCCTCGACCGCTCGAGCGTCAATCTTGACCTTGAGACGCTCGGAATGCCGGACGACATCTACAACCACATCCTCCAAGTGATCGAGAAGCCGAACGGGATCTTCATTGTCACAGGACCGACCGGCTCGGGAAAAACCACGACCCTCTACTCGTGCCTGCGCAAGATCAACACGATCGATTCCAAGCTTCTGACCGCCGAGGATCCGGTGGAATACGAGATCGACGGGATCATCCAGGTGCCGATCAACGACGGGATCGGCCTCACCTTTTCGCGGGTGCTTCGCGCGTTCCTCCGCCAGGATCCGGACCGGATTCTGGTCGGCGAGACGCGCGACATCGAGACCGCTCAGATCGCCATCCAGGCGTCGCTGACCGGCCACCTGGTTTTCACCACGCTGCACACGAACGACTCGACCGGCGCGGTCACCCGGCTCGTGGACATGGGGATCGAGCCGTTCCTGATCTCGGCCTCGCTCGAGTGCATCCTCGCCCAGCGGCTGATCCGGAAAATCTGCACCGCCTGCCGGACCGCCTACGAACCGAACGAGCACGTCCTTTCCTCGCTCGGCCTCACAATCCACGACATCGGCGATAAAAATTTCTACTACGGCAAGGGCTGCGAGGCGTGCAACAACACCGGATACAAGGGAAGAAAGGGCATCTACGAACTCCTCAAGATGTCCGACCCGATCCGCGAGATGATCAACGAGCGCACCCCGGGAGTGATCCTGCGCCAGAAGGCCATCGAACTCGGCATGACGACGCTCCGCGAGGATGGCATGCGCTCGATCTTCGACGGCCTGACGACCATCGAGGAAGTCGTCAAGTATACTTAGAGCCGCTCGGCCGCCGTGACCGTATTGGACATCAGCATGGCGATGGTCATCGGGCCGACACCGCCGGGGACGGGAGTGATCGCAGCGCAGCGTTCAGCCACCGCATCGTAATCGACATCCCCGACGAGGCGGTAGCCTTTCGGACTGGCGGGATCGTCCACGCGGTTGATCCCGACGTCGATGACTGCGGCGCCTTCGCGGATATGGTCGGTGCCGAGAAAATGCGGCCGGCCGATCGCTGCGATGACGATGTCCGCCTCGCGCGTAACGGCCGCCAGATTTTTTGTGCGCGAATGGGCGACGGTGACGGTCGCATCCCCGCCTGGTCCCTTGCGCATGAGGAGAAGAGCCATCGGCTTGCCGACAATCATGCTCCGCCCGACGATCACGGCTTTGCGGCCGGATGTCTCGATGCCCGCTTCGGCAAGCAGCCGGATGCAACCCATCGGGGTGCAGGGCACGAATCCGGTCGGGTCATCCATCGCGAGCTTGCCGACATTCTCCGGATGGAATCCGTCCACATCCTTGCGGGGATCGATCGCCCGGACGATTTCCGCCTCGTTGATGTGCGGGGGTGGTGGAGACTGGACGAGGATGCCGTGGACGGACGCGTCGCGGTTCAATTCTTCGACGACCGCGAGCAGTTCGGCCTGGGTTGTCGAAGCGGGAAGTTCCTTCTTCACCGAGTGAAAACCGAGATCCGCGGCCTTTTTGTCCTTCGAGCGGACGTAGGCGCGCGAAGCAGGATCATCCCCGACAAGCACGACAGCGAGGCCCGGACGGATCCCGCGTCCGATCAGGATGTCCGCGCGTTTCTTTGTTTCCTCCAAAACTTTGGCCGCGATCGCGGCGCCGTCAATCCGCTGCATTTTTCAGTTGGTCCTCCAGGTTTTTCCGGGCCCGCTCGAATTCCTCTTCGTTCAGGTCGCGCGGAATTTTGATCAAGGGATCCATCGTGACCGAGATGGTGGAAAATGGCAACGGGATGATGAAGCCGTCCCACGTTTTCATGCGAAGGCACCGCGAGAAGCTGGCATGGGCGGGAACGATCGCGGCCCCAGTGGTCTGCGCGAGCAGGATGACGCCCGGGCCAAGGCTGTAGCGCGGGCCGCGCGGGCCATCCGGCGTGATGGCGATGTCCTCCCCGTCGCGCACCAACCTGACAAGTTCCCGCAGGGCCTGCGATCCCCGGCGCGAGCTCGATCCCCGGACGGATCCCATTCCGAATGCCCCGACAAACTGCGAGAGAATTTCGCCGTCCTTGCTCGGGCTGGTCAGCACGGTGATGCCGTGGCGAAGGAGTTTCGGATAGCGGCGATGGAAACCCAGGGTGATGCCGAGGATCCGGTTGTGCCAGAAGCAGAGCAGGCACGGACCGGGGGATTCGTTTTTGGAAATCCCGCAGCGGTCGTCCAAACGAAGACGGATTGTCAGAAACAGGAGCTTCAGGATTGTCGAGCCGATCAGGGCCAGCAGGCGTTCGCGCTTCATGACAGAAACTGCCGGAGGATTTTTTGGAGGGCCGGCCTCGCTAAAGAAGCCAAGCCCTCATTGGCGTAGGCGATCCATGCGACTCCGCTTGTGGTATCCAGCGGGGCATCCGGAAACCCGCCCAGCGGATGCTCATAAACGGCACCGGACTTCTGGAGAACAAGCGCCGCACAGGAGTCGTAAGGATGGCAGACCAGCGACGACTCCATGTCGAGCACGCGGAAAATCATCGGGCGCAGGTCGCCGATCATCCGGTCGCGCCCGCTGATCACCTCGTAAAATTGCCCGCCGGTCGAGATATACTGGTCGTCAAAAACAGTGGGGGATGGAGAGGAATTCAGCCCGACCAACTCGTCCCAAAGACGCTCCTCGATCTGCGCTGTCAGTGTCCGGCCTTCCGGGAAAAATTTGACGAGCGAGGCGAACCCGTGGGAAAAATCTGATGCAGCCGAGGGCGCGAGGCAAATCGGAGATGATGATCGACCCCGGACATCGACCGCCTCCGTGACAAGAGGTCCGCCAACTGTCGCGCTGAGTTGATCCGCTCGCCACTGCTTGGTCACCGGGATCTCCGTCATCGCGGCAGCGACGATGTCGGAAAGCCGGGTCTCCCCGCCCTTTTGCGGAGCAATCCCCCCGAGCGCCCACGCGCTCCGCTTGTCATACATCAGGCCGCGGGTTCCGTCGATCGGATCAAGGAGGCATTTCCAGTGCGTTTCCGAAACATCCTTTCCCTCCGGAAAGCACAGATCGTGCTCGATCCCCTCCATCACCACCTGGACCGGCCACTGCGCCGGCCAGTTTTTGCCGAACCATGTCAGAATGGCTTCCTCGCTGAATTTATCGACGGCGTAGATCGTGTCCCCGCCCGCGTAATCCGCCACAGCCGACAACGACACGGCGTCCATGCCCCGTCGCCCGGCAAGCACGCCGTCGCGGATTACTCCGCCCAGCGCACAGAGCAACCGCCGGAGGTCGTCATGGGTTGCGAAAGACATGGCGGCGAGAATAAGCAACACCCTTCCCCTGACGCCAGCCCATCGTGAACAACTTTCTACCCCGAATGTTCAGTCCCCGACCTCAAGGACAAGCGCGCCAGGCTCCACTTTCAGGCTTTTGATGCCCTCAACAACAGATCCCCCGCCCAGAGCGTCTCCAAGAAGGTTCTCCCCCTTGATCCCTCCCAGCCAGGCTTTCGGGAGGCTCAGGCCGAAAATCGTCACATCCTCCAGCACGGCATACGGTCTGCCCTCACCCCCGATGGAAACACGGAAGCGCCCGCGCATCCGGAAGATCGTGCCGGCCCCGATCGGGAAATCCTGCGGGATCGGAATGGCGAGGTAGGCATTGATCGCATCCCGGGCAAATTCCAAATGCACCTTGTCGCCGAGCTCGGTGTTCAGATTCAGCAGCCCGTTGACTTCACGCTCGGTCAGCCTGAGAACTTTTGATCCCGGGACATAGGACCTGTCGGCACCAGGGTTCCGGGAAGAAGACGGGATGAGCGCCTGCCCGGCCGGCTCATCCGCTTTCAGCGGAACTGTTCCGCCTCCGATCTCTTTGATCTTTTCCTCAACGGTCGTTTTTTCCTGCGGGCTCAAAACAACCGGCCGGATCGGACGCTGGCTCCACCAGAGTGTCGCCGCGGCTGTGGCGGCGACCAGGACAACTAGGAGGAGAAGAGCACTGCATCCCCAAAGCAATGGACGGCGGTTTTTTTTCGGAGCTGGAAGATCCTGGGTTTCCATGGAGGCGATTTTCAGGTCTCAGTGCACCAATTCGCGGATGCGCTGGATGGATTCAGCCCGGCCGTTGGCGGGATCGATCTCGATCATGGCCCCGCAAATGTAAACCGGTCCCCGTGCGACCGGGAAAGAAACCGGCATGCAATCCGTGAACCGCTGGATGATCGGACCGGGCTCGCGGCCGAGGATGGAATCCGAGGGACCGCACATTCCGGCATCGCAGAGAAAAGCCGTGCCACCCGGCAGGACCTGTTCATCGGCGGTTTGGACATGGGTATGGGTGCCCACGACTGCGGAGACCCGGCCGTCAAGGAATCGGCCCATGGCAATCTTTTCGCTGGTGGTTTCGCCATGCACATCGACAAAAATGACAGGGGTGTCCTGACGGAGCCGCTCGACTTCCGCCGCGGCGGCCTGGAATGGATTGTCGAGCGCAGGCTGCATAAACGTCCTGCACTGCACGTTCATAACGGCGATCTTGCCCTTGGAGGTGTCGAGGACGACGCTCCCCTGACCGGGGGCATGCTCGGGATAATTGATGGGACGCAGCAACCTCGGCTCGGTGGAGATGTAGCCGGCAGTCTCTTTCTGGTCCCATACGTGGTCGCCGGTCGTGATGACAGCGACACCTGAGCGCAGGAGGTCGATGGCAATCTTTCCGGTGATCCCGCGTCCTCCGGCCGCATTCTCGCCGTTGACCACCACAAAATCCACTCCCCTCTCTTTGAGGAACACAGGAACCGCCTGTGTCACGGCCTTGCGGCCGGGTTCGCCGACGATGTCACCCAAAAAAAGAAGTCGAATCATTCATCCTTTTTATCGCAAGAACGGCCGAACGCATTTAAAAAAGCACGTCCGTGAGAATTCTTTACGCAACGATTGCCCTGATCGCGCTCTGCACGGTCGCTGACGCGCGACTGAGCCCGCTGGCCCCGAAGCCGAATTGGTCGCGTCTGGATGCCTTCCAGGAGACGATCTCCAAAGAGGATTTTGTGACCCTGCTCGATCGGGTCTATGCGCCCGGCGGCGCATGGAGGGATTCGATTTCGATCCGGAATAACGATGCGGCCATCGTCACGTCTCCTGGCGAGAAGCCATATATTCTGAAATTTGCAAGCGGGTCGGGCAAACGGCCCCCGGTTTACTGGAAGCCGCGGGCCGCGCTTCCATCGGGCGCTCCCGGAAAGCCGCTTGCAGGAATCAAGATCGCCCTCGATCCGGGACACCTCGGGGGCGACTGGGCAAAGATGGAGGAGCGATGGTTCCGGATCGGCAACTCCACCCCGGTCACGGAGGGCGACATGACGCTTCGGGTCGCCAAATTGCTGGTCCCCCGGCTGAAGACTCTGGGAGCCGAGGTCTATCTCACCCGTTCCAAGCCGGGACCGGTCACGAGCGCCCGCCCGTCACAACTCCGGGGGGCTGCCGCGGATTCGCTCAAACAAAAAGGCGAGGCAGCCACTGCACAGGCCGTGGTCAAAGAAAGCGAACGTCTCTTCTACCGGGCCAGCGAGATCCGGCGACGCGCGCGGATTGTCAATGAATCCATCCGGCCCGATGTCGTGCTCTGCCTGCACTTCAATGCAGAGGACTGGGGTAACGAACGCAATCCCCGCCTCGTGAACGACAATCACCTGCATTTCCTGATCACCGGAGCCCTGACGCAGGAGGAGCTTTCCTACGACGACCAGCGGTTCGACATGCTGGTCAAGCTGCTTAACCGCTCGTTCGCGGAAGAACTCCCGCTGACGAACGCCATGTCCGGCACCATGGCCCGCGCCACCGGACTTCCCCCTTTTCATTACCAGGGGGGAAGCGTGGTCCGCGTGAATGACAACCCGTATGTCTGGGGCCGCAACCTTCTCGCCAACCGCCTCTTCACCTGCCCGGTCGTCTATATCGAGCCGTATGTCATGAACAGCCGTTCCACCTTTGCCCGCATCCAGGCGGGCGACTACGACGGACGCCAGGATTTCGGCGGCGTCGCGCGCGAAAGCATCTACCGCGAATACGCGGATTCCGTCGCCGACGGACTCGTCAAATACTACACCTCCCGATGAAAATCATTGCCATCACCAACCAGAAAGGCGGCGTGGGGAAAACCACCACGACCGTCAACCTCTCGGCCGCCCTCGCCGGACTTGGACAGCGTGTCCTCCTCGTGGACCTCGACCCCCAGGCCAGCGCGACCAGCGTGCTGGGACTGAAGGAACATTCCTCAGGCAGCACCTATCAGGCGCTCATCGGCGCACGACCGGCACGCGAACTGATCCTAGAAACCCGGATTCCGAACCTCTCCGCCATCCCGGCGGATCTCGACATGGCGGGAGCTGAAATCGAGGTCGCCCGGATGGATGACCACATGCTCCAGCTCCGAAAAGTGCTCGGCGACATCCGCGAGCAGAATGCCTTCGATTTCGCGCTTCTCGACTGCCCTCCATCGCTCGGCATCCTCATGTCGAACGCCCTCGCGGCGGCGGACGAGATCCTCGTCCCGATCCAGTGCGAATATTACGCTCTCGAGGGACTCGGCCTCCTCATGGAGGTGACCGAACGCATCCGCGCGAGCGGGGCCAATCCGGGACTCTCGATTTCCGGCCTTCTCCTCACCATGTATGACAGCCGCACGAACCTCAGCCCGGCGGTCGTCAAGGAAGTCCGGGATCATTTTCAGGAGGTGGTCTACGATACCGTGATCCCGCGCACCGTCCGGTTCGCCGAAGCGCCGAGCCACGGACGCACGATCCATGAGCACGACCCATCCGGAGCTGGCTCCACGGCATATATCGCCCTGGCAAAAGAATTGCTCGACCGCCAGAAACGAGGAGTCTCCTTTACCAGCGGACCGAACGCCTGAGCGGAATCCGTGGCCTGCAGCAGCCAGCCTGGCTGATAACTGGGTTTTGGCTAAACCGGCAATCCGCAAACCAGCTCCGTGATGGCTCCCGGGCTCTCGACAATATGGTCGGCACCGGCCGCCTGCAGGGCCTTGAGACTGTTGTAACCCCATGTCACAACGGCCACATGAATGCCGGTCTCCTGCGCGGCTTCGATGTCCCTCACCTCGTCTCCCACCAGCAACACCTCGCCGGGCTTCAACCCCAGCGATTTCAGGATCCGCCGGATCACGCGCCCCTTGCCGCTGAGCTTGGAGGACGTGTGCACGAACTCGAACAGTTCGATGTCGAACCGCTTCAGAAAATCCGCGACGTTTTCTCGTGAGTTCGAAGTCAGGATTCCGAGCCGGAAGCCCTCTTCCTGCAACTGCCGGACAAGCCCGAGCATCCCCGGAAGCGGCTGCACGGCATCCATCCGCTTCCCGAGTTCCTCTTTCCCGCGCTTGGATATTTTCGGCATCCGGGTCGCCGGAATGCCTAGAAATTTCATGAGCTCGCCGGTGCGCATATCACGGGCGCGGGGGACATCCTTCTCTGCGAGCGGGCGGTATCCGAACTCGGGTGCCATCATGTTCAAAATCTCGAGCCCGCACTGGAAGGTATCCGCAATCGTGCCGTCGAAGTCGAAAAGTAGAAGCTTCGGCCTCGCACGGAGGCACCCGGCGGCACCGACGCGCCGCCGGCCACCGCGCATCACAAAGCGCGCGAACCGCTTCACCCGGGAATTTCTTCCGACAGCACCGCGGGTCATCACCCCTCCTCCGGTTCGGATTGGTTGGCAGCGCACACCGCCAGCTCCGCTCCTCGAAATTGTCGCTGCCTCATGCCCAGAGAATCTACACAGGATCCCCGGTGCCAGCCAAGTTTTCTCGGACGAGGCGCGGCAAATCGCCCCTCCGCCTGCACCCAACTCGTGCGTGACAAGCACCCCGACCCTCGACATTCTTTTTGCCTCATCGCTCCATGACCGCCGCAGCCACAGAATCCGACCTGACCGCCCGCGCCCCGGTGGACAGCCCGTTCCGCCGCGTGGCCCGCAGGTTTTTTTCGGACCGGCTCGCCCTCGTGGCGACATCTGTCATCATCGTGTTCTTCATTGTCGCGGCCTGCGCCGGCATCTGCTCGCTTTTCGGGTGGCCGATGCCGAAGGATCCCAATGCCACGAACCTCGCCGGAAAGCTGCTCCCGCCGAACCTGGTCAACTGGCTCGGCACCGACAACCTCGGGCGCGATGTCCTCTCCCGGATGGTCGCCGGATCGACGATCTCCCTGACAGTGGGGTTTGTCGCCATGGCGGTTTCGCTCGGGATCGGAATCGTCGTCGGCGCGGTTTCAGGGTATTTCGGCGGCTGGGTGGACAATGTCATCATGCGCGTGGTCGATGCCCTGCTGTGCTTCCCGTCGTTTTTCCTGATCCTGAGCGCCATCGCCCTCCTCGGCCCGAACATCTGGATCATCATCGTGGTCATCGGTCTCGTCGGCTGGACCGGCACCGCACGCCTCGTCCGCGCGGAATTCCTCACGCTCCGCGAAAGCGAATACGTGCGCGCCGCACGCGCGATGGGCCAAAAGGGGTCGAAAATCATTTTCCGGCACATTCTCCCGAACGCCTTCGCCCCAATATTCGTGACCGCCGTCATCAGCATCCCGGATGCCATCCTCGTCGAATCCGGCCTCAGCTTCCTGAGCTTCGGAGTTCCTCCCCCGCAGGCCACGTGGGGCAACATCATCGCAGACGGCAAAACCTACTTCCTCGACGCCTGGTGGCTCATCGTCTTCCCCGGCCTCGCCATCTTCACCGCCTCGCTGGCATTCTACCTGGCCGGCGACGCACTCCGCCGCGCCGCCTCCTCGCGATGATGATCGAAAAACACACTGGGGGGTTCCCGCGAAGCCGCGAAGCCGCAAAGAAAATACAAAGGTGCGTTACGGGCATTCCTTTCGGGATCTTCTATCTGCTGATCAAGTCCTCTGATCCTCTTCGCGCC
>QYQL01000017.1 GCA_007280915.1 Verrucomicrobiaceae bacterium
ACACTCAAACGGCGACTTCTCCCTCCTCCATCGCCCTCCCGAACACGGTTCTCTCCCTCTCGTGGTCCTCCATTTCCCAACTTCCAGACCTGTCCAGCTTTGATCGCGCACTTTTGTCCAGGTTTGTTTGCAGCGCCACATGGCCCTTGATAACACTTGACGTTTCCCTCTCCGACATGGGATTTGATAGGAGGTGATCATTTTCCCCGACCTCTGAACCTATGGCAAATCTCGTAACCAATTTCGGCGGTGACGGAACCGGGATGGTTCACCACCTCAAGCAAAGCCCGGTGGCGATTGGTTCCGCCGGGGATGCACACCTGAACATCGGATGGGATTCCTCCTCGCTTCCCCGGCATGCGGAGGTTTTCCTCAACGAGGGGGCATGGTTTCTTCGGGATCTCGGAGCTGGAAACACGCTGCTGAACGGCAACCCTGTCACCTCCTCGCGGTTGGCGGACGGCGATGTTTTCAGCATCGGTCAGGCCGCATTTCGCTTTGATGATCATGCGGCGACTCCACCGCGCGAGCGAGCGGCGGGCACGGCAGCCGCCACACAGGGTGCGGCGCTGGAGACCCTGGTGCCCGCGATGGCGGACCGCACCAAGGTGATCCTCGGCGAAATTTCGAAGGGAATCGTCGGCCAGCGCGAGATCATTCTCGACGTGCTCACCGCGATCATCTCCCGCGGACACGTCCTGCTCATCGGCATGCCCGGCCTGGCCAAGACCACGCTGGTACGCACGATCGCTGATGTTCTGGACATGAAGTTCAACCGCATCCAGTTCACCCCCGACCTGATGCCGTCGGACATCACGGGAACGGACATACTCGAGGTGGACGAGGAGACCGGCAAAAAGGAATACCGCTTCATTAAGGGACCGATTTTCACGCAGATTCTTCTGGCGGATGAAATCAACCGGACGCCGCCGAAAACCCAGGCGGCACTTCTGGAGGCGATGCAGGAGTTCCGCGTGACCGTCGGAGGAGAATCGATGGACCTCGGCAAGCCGTTTTTTGTCCTCGCGACCCAGAATCCCCTCGAACAAGAGGGAACCTACCCGCTCCCCGAAGCCCAGCTCGACCGGTTCATGTTCTCGGTCTATGTCGATTATCCCACAGAGGATGAGGAGGAACTGATCGCCAAGCTCACCACCGTGCGCACAAAGCAGATGATCAACAAGGTCATGGGCGCCGCGGAAGTGCTCGAGTTGCAGGAATGCGTGCGGGATCTCCCTGTCTCCGACCACGTGATCAAATATGCGGTGCGCCTGGTGCGCTCGACGCGGCCGGCCGATTCCCGCTCGCCCGATTTCATCAAAAAATACATCCATTGCGGTGCCGGCCCGCGCGCCGTCCAAAACCTGGTACTCGCCGCGAAAGCCCGCGCGGTCATCGATGGGCGCCTGCTCGTGACCGGAAACGACATCCGCTCGGTGGCGCGCCCGGTCCTCCGCCACAGGATGTTCACGAATTTCACAGCCGACTCGGAAGGAATGGACACCGACAAGATTGTCCAGCGCCTTGTGAAGGAGGTTGAAGAACCCTCGGAGAAAGATTACCGTTAGCCGCCGGTTTACCCCACCCCCAGTTATCCCATGAGAAAGTTATTCCTGATCCTCGCAGCATCCACGCTTTTCGGCATACGCGCCAAGGCCGATCCGCAGGCCCCGGAACCTCCGCCCTTGGAAAAACCAAAGCCGAAGTCGGCGAACGTGTCGTCCGCCGAGACGATGATCACGCTGCCGCCGCCGCCGGCCACCCCGATCAAGCGCCAGGAAAAAAAGAATCCTCCCAAGCCTCCCGCCCTGATCACAAAAATCCGCAGTGAGGACCCCGAGGACTGGACCCGCAGCCCCAATGACCTGCGGGGGCTTCTTGAGTCCATGAGCGCCGAGATGGGCGTCAATTTCACCTCCCAGGTCAAGCCCTTCAGGAAAGTGAGCCCCAACCCGGAGGATAATCCGGTTCTTTATCGCTCGGGCTACAAGACGTTCGAGCTGTCCACTGACGAGATCAGCCTCCTCCGGCAATATCTCCACAACGGGGGCACGATCGTTTTCAACTCGCTCGTCGGAAATCCCAACGCCTACGAATCCGCGAAGCGGGCCGCGCAGCTTCTCCTGCCGGAAGGCCAGCTTTACCGCCTGCGCACCGACCACCCGCTCTTCAGCAGCTATTTCCAGATCGGTGAAGTCAAATTCCGCGACCGGATGGTCCGCGACGGGGTCGTCGTTGACAACTATCCCTTCATCGAGGGAATCGACATCGACAACCGCACCGCGATCATCATCTCGCGCTGGGATTTCGCTCTTGGATGGTCGAAAAACGCCCACGAAAGCTGGGGCTATGCCGATGAGGACGCTCGGCGCCTCGGGGCCAACATCATGGCCTACGCCACCGCGATGAAGAAGAGCGGACAGTCGGTCGGACAGAGCGTGGTTCTGGAAAATGCCTCGGGCTCAAAGCCCGCCGGAGCCGTCCGGATCGGACAGGTGAAGCACAACGGTCCCTGGAAAACGCGCGAGACGGCGCTACCGATGCTTCTCGGCGAACTGAACAAGGTCACGGGCACGCAGGTGAGTTTTGAAATCAAGCAGGTGACACTCGACGACCCGGCCATCTTCGAACTTCCGTTCCTCTACCTCTCCGGCACCACGGATTTCACGCTCAGCCCGGAGGAGATTGCCAACCTCAAGAGGTATCTTGGCAATGGCGGCGTCCTGCTTGCGGAGGCCTCGGAAGGGAGGGATTCCTTCGACAAGGCGTTCCGACGCGAAATCGCAAAAGTCCTGCCCCAGTCGCCGCTGCAACCGTTCAAGCCCGGCAGCCCGGTGTTCAACTCCCCGCGGCAAATCACATCGGCCCGGGTCCGCCCGGCGCTCGCCGCCGCGCGCGGCAACCAGGTTGAGATCGCCCCCGAACTGCTCGGCATCGAGCTCGATGGCGGGGTCGCCGTGGTGTATTCGCCCTACGATCTCGGAGCCGGATGGGAAAAAGCGCTGGCTCCCTACGCTCTCGGCTACGAACCCTCCACCGCCACCGACCTCGGGATCAACATCTTCTGCCAGGCCCTCACGCGTTGAGCAGAGATGCATTCCCGGCCTCGCGCTCTTTTCCGATCCTCCTCGCTCGCGCTGTTGTTTTTTGCCGCGGGATCCGCTCATGGGTTTTCCCAGGACCCGATGGAGATCTGGAAAGACGGATCTGCAGCTGACATTTCCCAAATCGCGGCGGCTCGCGCGAAGTCTCCGGCAGAACTCCGGCCGTTTTTCGATCTCGCGACCGCCTATGACAAGGCGATGAGGAACGCTCCTCTCTCCGAGTGGCGGCCTGCCGTCCAGAAACTCGCCACCCAGCCGGACGCAAACGCCGCGCTGAAAGAAGCCGCCCTCATCTGGGAAGCGAGAGCAAGAATGGCGGAGTTCCGGCTGCTGCTTCTGGACTATTACAAAAAGAAGGCCTCGTTTCCTGCCTCGCTTGCGCCGATCGCCGAAAAGATCCCGACGGAGTTGAAATCCGACCCGTGGGGGCAGCCGTGGCAATACCAGGCGGTCGCACCCGCACATTTCCCAAACCTCCCCGCGCAAGGATTCAAGCTCGTCCCTTCCAAATACCCCGGCCTGCAGCCGATCGCCGAGCTTTCCGTGACCGGGTTCACGCCCCCGGCGCTGACCGTCGGACCGGCAAATGTCGCCAACGCGATGCGCGTGGCCGTGGAGGGAGGGCAACCGGTGATCCTCCAGGAAGGCCTCACCTCGCGGAATATCGGACTCCTCAAAGTCACCCCTGCCGGAAGCCTCTGGGCGGTCGACGGGTTTTTGATCTTCAAAGCAAAGAACTGATGGATTCGATCACCGAGCTGATTCCCGCAGGGCTGATGAGCAAGCTCCGGCAGATGACGCTGCGATCGCGGTATGTGAGCGAAGGCTCGATGTCCGGCTCCCACAAAAGCCCGTTCAAGGGCCAGAGCATGGAGTTCGCCGACCGCCGGCGCTACATCAAGGGCGACAACCTGCGGGATCTGGACTGGAAGGTTTACGGGCGGACCGAGCGTTACTACGTGCGGCAGTTCGCGGAGGAGACATCGCTGCGCGTCAACATGCTCATGGATGCCTCCGCCTCGATGGGTTACGCCTCGGAGGGCAACATCACCAAATACCAATATGCCTGCCGGGTGGCCGCCGCTTTTGGATACGTCACCACCGGGCAGCAGGATGCCATCGGCACGTATGTCTTCGGCGACAAGGTCCGCGAATCCATCCCGGCCCGCACCGGCAAGCCCCACTTCCGACTGGTCCTCGACCGCCTCTCGGTGCAGAAACCATCCGGCCCGACCAATACCGGCGCCTGCCTGCATGCCCTGGCCGAGACGATTTCCCGGCGCGGCCTGATCCTCATCGCCAGCGATTGCTTTGACGATCCGGATGCGGTATTCAACGCGATCGCCCACTTCCGCAAGCGGATGCACGATGTCATCCTGCTGCAGATCCTCGATCCGGCGGAGCTCGAGCTTCCCTACAAGCGGGTGACGGCGTTTGTGGACATGGAAACCGGCGAGCGACTCGAACTCGATCCCGTTCACGCACGGCTGGCCTACAAAAAGGAACTCCAGAATTTCATTGGGACGATCCGCGACCACTGCGCGAAGATGAATGTCGACTACCGGCTTGTCTCCACGGCCGAGCCGTTCGACGATTTCATCCTCCAGTATCTGAGCGAGCGGCGAAGGATGTCGCTGTAGAAAAATCATCGTCACATGATTCTTCTTTCACCGTTCCTGCTTCCCGCGTTCGCGGCCCTGCTGCTGCCGGTGCTGCTGCATCTCTGGCAGAAGCGGCACGTGGTCAGCACGCCGTTCAGCACGCTGCGCTTCCTGAAAGCGGTCGCGTCACGCTCCCGGCGCAGCGCGAAATTTCAGGATCTGTTTCTCTTTCTGCTCCGGTTTCTGATCATTGCGGCCCTCGTGGCGGCGGCTTGCCGTCCGGTGCTGCCGAAGAACATCGCGCGGTGGTTCGGAGCAAAGACCCAGCGCACGGTTGCTCTGGTTGTTGACCGCTCGCTGAGCATGTCCCTCTCCACGGGCAGCGGAAACCGCCTCGATGCCGCGAAGACCATGGCCGAAACCGTGATGGATTCGCTTTCGCCGGGCGACCAGGTGATGGTCCTTTCCGTCGGACGCACAGTGGATCCTCTCGTCGCCCAGCCCACTGCGGATCATGCCCTCGCCCGGCGCGCCATCCAGTCCATCAAACCATCCCAGGAGCCGACCCGATTCGAGGATGCGTTCCGCGAGGTCCGGCAGGCGCTCGCCCGCGCGCCGGTCGGAACCAAGGAGATGTATCTCTTCACCGACAACCAGGAAGCCGGCTGGGTGTTCGACAGGAACGCGATGTTCAACGACGCCTGGAAGACCACCGAGATCCACGCTCTGGTCGTCTGTCCGGATGACCTCAACCCGGCGAACGCAACGCTCGGAAAACTGAAGTCCGGGGTCCCGTATGTCACAGCCGGGGGCGTGGTCCGCGGCTCGGTCGCCGTTTACAATTTTGGGAACAACGTCTTCCGGGATGTCCTCACGATCTCCTGCGGAGCGAAGGATGTGGGCAAGCGCACGGTCGAGGTCGCCCCGAACAGCTCGCAGGAGGTCGGTTTCGATTTCATCGCCCCAACGACGCTCGACGGGCGCTGGGCGTCCTGCGGTGTCCGGCTTTCTGGGGACAACCTTCCCGCCGATGACCGCGTGGATTTTGTGCTTCCGATCGCGACGGGCTCGCGCGTCCTGGTGGTGGAATCGGGCACTGGTCCGGACCGCACGCGTTCGGGATTTTTTGTTCGCAAGGCGCTCGAGATCGGAAGGGACTGCGAGATGAAGTCGATCGCCCCGGAGGCGTTGACCACCGAGCCCCTCGACGGGTTCTCCGCGGTTTTTCTCGCGGGCATTTCCCAAATTGATGACCGCTCGACCGTCCGACTGGAGCGGTATCTGGAATCCGGCGGCACGGTTTTTGTTTTTCCCGGTGACGCGACCGATGCCGACGGGATGAACCGCATCGATTGGCTTCCGGTCCGGATGGGAAAGCTCACCGACCTGCCGGCCGGCCGCCAGGCGGTCTTCGCGAAAGTTCCCGACCATCCGGTTTTCGTCAATTCCTGGAGCGCCCAGAACCCGTTTCCCGCGCTGCCGCAACGAAGGCTGGTGGATCTGAAGCCGACGAGGGACGCCCGCGTCCTTCTCACGATTGCCGACCAGCCGTTTTTGATCACCGCCGCGCATGGGGCGGGACAGGTCTTTTTCCTCAACGCGTCTCCCGATCGCTCGTGGGGAGATTTTCCGCTGACGGCCTCATTCCTGCCACTGATGAAGCAGGTGGCAAGGCTCTCGGGCGCACGGGGAATCGGGGACACGTCGTTTCTTGTTGGGGATCCGGTTCCGGCGGCGGGCAGCCTCACCAACTCCGGACCGCTCACCCTCACGCTCCCGGACGGCTCGAAGAAACCCGTCCCGAAAAATGCTCCGCAGATTCTCGACTCCATCCCCTCTCTCGGTGTCTATCTTCTCGATTCGGAGTCCGAGGGAACCGTTCACGCGTTCACCGCGCGCCCCGATCCGGATGAAGGAAAACCCAGTCCCGCGCCACCTGCGATGCTTCAGGACATTCCCGGCCTCGAACGTGTCACTGGGCCTGCGGCCCTCCAGCAATGGCTGGGCGAGCAGCGCGGCATGACCCCCCTCTGGCCTCTGCTCCTGCTCGTCGCTCTGCTGCTTCTTGTGGCGGAGGCGCTCTTCGCCAACGCGGCGGCCAAACAACGCTCGCTCGGCGAGGCAAAACACATCGCCACCGGCCGCTTGAACCGCCGCCGCGCCGGGCAGCCGTTCCGGGAAGCCGGACTGAACCCGACGGAAACGGAGGCCCAATGATGAGCGCAATTTTCTGGGAGCCCCTTTTGCCGCCCGCCATTCTTGCGGCGCTGGGTCTCCTTGCATTTGCAATCACCGGGTGGAGCTTCCTCACCCAATTTCCCAAGTCTTCCCCGGGCCGCGTGATCGGCCTTGCGGTCCTCCGCCTGCTGGCGATCGCGCTTGTGCTGGTCATGCTCTTCCAGCCGAAGCGAAAAATCGAGGAGGTCACGGTCGTCAAACCCCAGCTCGCCGTGCTCCTCGACACCTCCGAAAGCATGACCGATCCGGTGGACCCGAACCAACCCACGCGCGCCGATGCCGCGAAAGCCTGGCTGGATTCGGAGGCATTCCAAAAGGCCCGCGAAAAGTTCGATGTCCGGCTGTTCCGCTTCGCCGACCGTCTCGAGGAAATTCCGGAAATCGATTCTGCAAAGAACACCGTATTCAACGGTGGCTCGTCTGTCATCCTCGGCTCCACGCTCCAGCTTGCCGACCGCTTCAAAGGCCAGCCTCTCCAGGCGATCCTCCTGCTCAGCGATGGGCAGGACACATCCGGAAACGCGAAGGACTTCACCTGGACCGGACAGGTTCCGGTTTTCACGTTCTCTCTGGAAAAGCCGTTCGCCCGCCCGGCCCGCCAGAAACGCCTCTCGCTCTCCGGAGTGGATTTCCCCGGCAAGGTCGTCGTCGGCACACCGGTGGATGTCAAATTCTCGGTCACTGCCTCCGGGATGGACGGACAGGTCGTTCCGGTCCAGCTCCGGCACGGGGAAAAAAACGTCGCGGAAACCAACCTCGCATTCAGCGGCGATGAGCAGACGAAGGAGGCCTCGTTCCATGTGACGCCGGACACGATCGGTCCCTGGGAGCTTGAACTCCGGGTCGCCAACGAGGCGGCCGACGAGGATGCGAAGTCCCACCCGATCATCATCCAGGTCATGCAGCCCGGACAGCGGATCCTCTACCTCCAAAACTCGCTGAGCCCGGATTTTAAATTCATCCGCCGCGCGATCTCCGGGAACAACGGCCCGGCTCCGGATGCTTTTGTCCGCTGGGCGGACGGGCAGCTCGCGGGCGTTGGATCGAATGCGCCGGCGCCGGAGATTTCGACGGCCGGGCTCACCCCCTATTCGATCGTCATTCTCGGCGACATTTCCTCGCTCAAGCCCTCCGAGTTCGACGCCCTCAAGGATTTTGTGAGCCGCGGCGGCGGGCTTCTGGTCATCGGCGGACCGAATTTCTTTCCATCCCCGGTCCTTGCCTCCAGCCCGCTGGGAAAAATCCTGCCGGTCACAACCCCGGCTCCGTATGAAAACCTGACCCTCCCGGTCGCGTTCACGGAGGACGGCCTGCGCCACCCGGCGCTGGGTCAGCTCTTCGGCAAGATTGCCAAGCTGCCTCCACTCCTCGGGGTCAACGTTAGCACCCCAGCCGGGGCCGGAAGCCAGGTTCTCATCGAGGGCAAAACGGACAAAGGCCCAATCCCGATCCTCGCGACCGCGCGTTATGGCGACGGGCGGGTCGTGACGGTGATGACCGACACGCTCTGGCGCTGGCATCTTGCTGCCACCACGCGAATTGACGGCCGCAACCCGTTCGACCTCCTTTGGGGGGAGATCATCAAATGGCTGGTCCCGGAAATGGCGAACCGCGAACGCGTGGACATCATTGATCTCTTTGCCGAGCGCGGAAACTACCTGCTCGGCGAACCGGTCGAAATGCGCGCCATCGTCCGCCTCGGCTCGGGCGAACCCGCTCTTCCCCCCACCCTTCCGCTCAAGGTGAAGACGCCGGATGGAAAGACGTTCGAGTATCAGATGGCTCCCGGTGATGTTTCGGTTCCCGGGAGCGCCGCAGTGCGCGGGTTCCGCGCGAAAATCGAGACGAACACCACCGGGGTGTTCGTCGCGACGACCTCCGCCACCATCTCGGGACGCCCGCTCACCGGCGAGGCTCGCTTCGTCGTCAACCGGCCGTCCACCGAGAAGACCGGTGAACCGGAAAATGCCGCGTTCCTGGAAACTCTCGCGAAGCAGTCGGGCGGGCAGCACTACCAGAAGGATCAGGCGGACGCCTGGCTGGATGACATTCCGTTCCAGGAGGACAACTTCACCCGCATCACCGTGGAACCTCTCTGGAACAACCCGATTCTGCTCGGCTTCCTGATTGTGATCATCTGCGCCGAATGGTATGTTCGCAGACAGGCTTCCCTCCCCTGAAAATATCCCACCACTATGAAAATCCACCTCCTGCTCGCCCTCCTCGCTCCGCTGTGTCTGGCCGCCTCCGACGGCTCGAACCTGATTCCCAACGGGGACATGAAGGCCGCGGATCCCACACAGGGATTCTTCATCTCGTTCCCCTACCAGGGGGCCTATGTGAAAAACGCGGATTTCGTGAAACTCGGACAGCTCGGCGGCCGCACGTGCATCGTCATGCAGGGAACGGACAAATATGCGGGCATGAAAGGGATGAAAGTGCTCAGCCCTCTGGCCAAGGTTGAGGAAGGAAAATCCTACAAGGCGAGCGTTGACTTGTATCGCGAGCTGAAGCAAACGCACTTCAAGGTCTTCGTGGAACTGTATGCCGAGGATCCCCGCCCCAACCCATCGATCTCGTCGGTGCAGACAATGCAGATTCCCGCCGGAGACGGACATCCCGCGCTGGTCGAGGTCTATAAAAGAGATCTCAACATCAAAACGGGGATTCCGCTCAACGAATGGACGAAAGTGGAAACCGACCTGCAGGTGCCGGCCAAGGAAAACCTGAAGGTGCTCGGCAAACCGGCTGTGGCATCGTATGCGACAATCAAGGTGATTGTCCTCGGAGCGGGGTCCTTTGATTTCATCCACACGGCAGGAGCCACGAATTTTCAGCTGAAATAGCCCCATGCAATCCTCGAAGCAAACCTGCATCCGCCTCGAACAAGTCGGTTCGCGCATCCGCATGGCGCGGGCCGGGCGCTGGCTTCTCGCCGGTCTGGCCGTCTGCGGGGCGCTGCTGCTTTTGATGGCAGGCCTGGACCGGTTCTTCCGCTTCGGGCCGGTCGGCAGGTGGACAGCATTCGTCATCACCCTCCTCCCGCTTCTCGCGGCGATTGTCATGGCGGTTTATTCGTGGGGACGGCGGCTCAGCCTCGATGCCGTGGCTCGTTGCGTCGAGAAGGCGACGGCCGGAGGCGGGGGAGACAACCCGCTGATCAGCGTCGTCCAATTTCACCGGCTTCTTCCCGAGTCCTCCTCGTTCCGCAAGGCTGTCATCGGGGAAATCAAAGACCCGTTCCCGCAGGTCAAATGGGGACTCGTTTTCAACGCGACCTGGCTCGGTCGCGTGGCGCTCGGTCTGGGAGCCATCCTCCTCGCCGCCACGACGTGGGGAGTTGCCAACCCGAAGACCTTCGGCAATGCGGTTTCGCGGCTGGTTCTTCCGGGAAGCCAGATCGCGCCGCTCACTTTCACAAAACTCGCGAAGCTGGAACCCGGCGACGCAACGGTCATCCACGGAAGCCCGATCTCGATCCACGCCGAACTCACCGGGGTCATTCCAAAATCCGTCTGGCTGCGCTACCGCGAAGAGGGAGGCGAATGGCAGCAAGCCCCGATGAAGGGGGATGCCGCCAAGGGGGCATTCAATTTCGAATTTCCAAAAGTCTTCACGTCGTTCGTCTATCAGGTCGTCGCCTCGGACCTCACCACCCAGCAGTTCCGCGTCAAGGTCAACCCGCGCACCGCCATCAGCAAGGTCCGGACGATCGTCACGCCGCCCACCTACTCCCTCCAGAATCCGACGGTGATCGAATCGGGAACCGTGCTCCCAGAGCTCCTCCCCGGCAGCAAAGTTTCCCTGGCCCTCACATTCAACAACCCGGTATCGAAGCTCCGGGTCGCGGGCTCACCGAAGACCTCCTGCTCGCAGCCAGCCGGAGATTCCCAGACATGGAATTTTGAAGCGTCCGTCTCGGTTCCGGAAACATTGCTTCTGGAATTCCACGACTCCGCCGAAACGGTTTCCACACAGACCATCGAAATCAGGACGACCGCGGATGCACCGCCGGAGATCACGCTGGAGACACCTCCGGAAGGCTCGACGGTGGTCGCGAAACCGGGCGACCTCGTGGACATCCGGTTCAAGGCGGCCGACGCAGTCGGCATCGCAAAAGTTTCCCTGATGTCCGAGGACCCCTCCTCCGGGAAAATGACGCCGGTTCATGAGTTTCCCGACGTGGCTGGCAAGACAACCTACGCGGGCGCATGGTCGCTTCCCGTCCCCGCGCGGACGGGTGGCCAGGACCGCCTCACCTACAAACTGATCGTCGAGGACGGGAACACGATCACGGGGCCTGGGACGGCGGCCTCGCCAGCCATCACGATTTCGGTGACGGACTCCGCCGGAGCAGCAACCACCGAGGCCAAAGCCAAGGATGCCGCACTCAAGGGGCTCGACCATTTGGTCGAACTTCAGGAAAGCAACCTCCGTGCGACAACGGCTGCAAAATCGCGGAAGGATTCCGCAGCGGCTCCGGCGCTGCTGACCGCACAGAGCGGAATTTCCGACATGATGCTCTCCCTCTGCTCCGGGGCGCAGACCATCTCGACAGCGATGCGTGAAAATCTCCTCGGCATCCTCCGCTCCGAAATGCCGCAGGTCATCTCCTCGCTTCGCGATGCCGCCGCCTCCAAGTCGGCGGACATCACCGCCAAGACGCTTGGCTCGGCGGAGACGATCGAGTCGCTCATCCTGTCCAAATTGAAAGGCACCGCGACCGCCGCCTCCAGCGACCTCGAACGCAAGGAAGCCGGCGCCACGATCTCCGCGCTGGAAAGCCTCCTGTTCCGACAGCGCGATCTCTACAAGCTGACCAAGGGAGCCCCTCCGGAAAAAGGTCCGGCCCTCTCGGCGACGCAGGATGAAATCGCCGCCGCCGCCGGACAGGTCAAGGGCGAGCTTCTGGCCGCCGGAAAATCCGCCTCCACCGGAGACGAAGCCCTCCGCACGCGCCTGCTCAAGGTCGCAGACCTCTTTGAGCAGAACAAAATCGCGGACAATATGTTCCGCTCCGCCGAGCAACTCGACTCGAAGGACATCGCCGCCGCGACCACCACCGAATTATCCCTGATCGAAAAGCTCACCGAAATGGTCAAGCTCCTCAACGAATGGCAGGTCGCCGCCGCAACGGAGGAAGCGAAGGAGACGACCGCAGCGGCGGAACAGATGAAGTCCAAGCTCGAAGTCCTCGCCACGATCCAGCAGGCCATCGTCGAAAAATCGAAGGAATTCTCGCGCAAGAACGCCTCCTCGCCACAGGACCTAGCGGTCGTCGCGGAAATCAAGGAGCTCAAAACCCAGATCCAGCAGGCGGCTGAGCAGATGGTCACCGACCTCCATACATTTCCCGACATCCCGGCCACGGAACAGCTCATGGTCCAACTCTCGGAAATCGTTGAAAAGATCGAACAAAACGACGTGGAGAAATCGGAGGAAGGCGAAGTCAAGGTCACGACTTACGACATGGAAAAAGAGGAGAGCGTGCTCAAGGACATCGAAGAGGCCGCGAAGGCGGAAGCGCTCGATCCGCAGGCCGAATCCTGGGCCGCAGACATCAATGATCCTGCCAAAATGCAACAGGAGGCCTACGACGCGAACGAGTTTCCAGAGATCCCGAATGTCCCGCTCCCGGAGACGTATCAGGACACCGTCGGCGAACTGCTGAAAAACGAGGAGAAGGTGGACAACGACGACACGGCCACCAATAAATTCAGCGCCACCATCAGCGGGGGATTCAAGGGGCAGGAGGGCGATATGGCCACGATGAGCGGCATGGGACAATCGGGATCAGAAAAACCCAGCCACAATGAGCAGTCGGGCCGCAGTTCGGGAGGACGAAGCGGCATGGCAAACGGCGAAATGACCGGCAGCACCGCCAACAACCTGGAGGGGGACAAGGCGGATGCCCGCCGCACGAAAGATTCCCAGCAGCGCGGCTACGTTGATGATCCGGCCGGTATGCAGGAAACCGCCGCTACGGGCGGCGGCAAGGGGTCGGGGTTCAGTGACCGCGAGGGCATGGAAGGCGACGGGGTCGTCCAGTCGGCCGCCGCTCCGGAGATCGCAGCCGCCAACGCGAAGGCGGCCGCCCAGGCTCAACTTGCCGAAAAGGCCTCCACCCAGGCCGCCAAAGCCGAGATGTTCTACATCAATGCCGACGGGATGAAGGAGGTCGCCCGCCTCATGGATGCCAATGCAGCCGCCCTCCGCGAAGGCCGGACCGCGGATTCCAAGGGGCTCCACCAGCAGATCGTGACGCGCCTCCGCCAGATGCAGGGCGGCCTGACGAGCGGAACCACCGTTCTCGACAACAAAGGCTCCGGCTCACGGCCCGGTGCCGATGCCATCACAGGCGGCGACGAAGGCCGAGCGCCCGAGGGATACCGCGATCAGGTGGCCGATTACTTCCGCCGACTTTCCGAGTAGCCGCCATGACGTCATTTTTTTCAAGCCCGTCCGCCCGTCGCTTCGTGCCGGTCCTGTCCGCCCTGTCCCTTTTCCTCGGCGGAGCTTCCGGTGCGGAGGATTGGAAAATGCCGCAGCTCAACTACCGGATGCCGGTCCGCGTCAAATCGCAGCCATCCCAGCCAGCGAACGGCTTCCTCATCCGCCTTCCGGATTTCGGCCAACTCCGGCCGGATGGCCGGGATATCGTTCTATTCGACGCCGCCGGTGGCATGGTGCCCATTCGCATGGTCTATCAAAAGCCTGGCCTGCACTCCCTGATCCTCGCCAAAGATCTCAAACCGGGCACCCCCTACACGTTGTATTTTGGAGGCGAAGCGCCGACCAAAATCCAGATCCCGAGATGGGAGCCGGCCACCAGTCTTTTCTTGGAGACGAGGCCTCTCCAGGAAAACCTGAAAAACGCCTCATGGACCAAGCTGGAATCCCTCTGGTCGAAGACCACGGCCTCGTTCGGCGCGGACTTCGTCGACTCCATCAGCCACAGAGGAAATCCTTTCGGCCCGCATTTCGGCTACATCAGCCGCTACACCGGCCGGGTCGCATTCCCCGACCGCAAGGAAATCGAGCTTTACGGATGGGGGCTGGATGCGGCCGGATTCAAACTGGACAACAAACCGCTCTTCTTCCAGCAGGTCCCGGCGGACGTGAAATATCTGTCGCACAAGGGAAACATCCAGACGAAGCGCATCCCCGTTCCCGCCGGGCCGGTCGCAGTCGAGGTGCTCCAAGGCAAAGAACCGCAGGGCGGAACCATTGAGATGGAGGGCATGGTGGACTTCGGCTGGGTGGATCCCAAAATCGCGGCAGAGGCGGCCCGCGTCACGAGAGAGAACGATAAAGCCGCCAGCGAGGATCAAAAAACCAAGCCCCCGCAGCCATTCACTCCGTTCCCGAAAAACTGGTATGAGCACCCCGGCACCACCGAGGCAGGAGCGATCGAACGGATCAACAACGAGCCGGTGCCCCTTCCAGTCGTCACCCTCGAAACCTACATCGGCTGGAACGATCTCTGGATATTCGAGGCTTCGACGAAGCTTGCCTCCCCGCTGCCGCCGGGATGGACCGCAAGCTGGGAATTCGGCGCGGGTGGCAAGGCTACCGGCACCGAAATCCGCCAGGCCCTGGCGGGAATCGAGCCCCAGCCGGTCCGGGTGACCCTCACAAACGGCACCTCCAAACTCACCGGCTTCACGAGCCCGAATACATTCGCCGAGGTCCGCGAGGCCAGCATCAACGAGCCCGCCGACACCGCGCGCTACTGCGAACTGATCGGCGCGGCCGCCCCGGAATCCCTCACTCCCGCCGCGCTCGGGCCGTTTTGCGTTTTCCTTGCTGAATTCGGCCCGGCCGATCTCCTGAAAAAATTCACTCCGGTATGGATGAATAGCGACCGGAATTCCCCGCTCTTGGAAAAGGTGATTCCCTCCTACATCAGCGCCCTGGCCCAGACAGCGCCGAAGGAGGCCCTCGAGGTGCTCAAAAAAGCGCGGGCCGACTTCCGCTCGCCCGAGATGCAAAAGAAGCTGGCGATCCTCCAGCTGGACATCCTCGTCTTCATCCTTCAGGACCCCTCCGCTGCCGAGCAGGGGCACTCACTCTCGTTCCTGCTGAAAGGAACGCCCGAAGAAAAGCTCGGTGACATCCGCACGGGCGATCTCTACCGCCTCACCAACCAGCCGGAGAAGGCGATCGCCGCCTACCAGGCCGCGCAGAGCCCGGAGGCCCGGACAAAAAAACAGGCGGCCATGGACCAGTCCACCTCGATGCAGGTCAAAAACCTCATCGACGGCGGCGAACCCCGCGACGCCATGAACACGCTCGCCGCATGGGAACTCCAGAACCCGATGGCGAAGCTCCAGTCGGATTTCCTCCTCCTGCGCTCGCGGGCGCTCATCGCTCTCGGACGCAACGCCGAGGCCGCCCGCGAACTCCAGTCGTTCGCCGAACTCAACCCGGACAGCCCGTATCAGATCGACACCGACTTTTATCTCGCCACCGCCTTCAAGGGCCTCGGGCGCACCCGCGAAGCGGAAGATTTATGGAAAAAGATCATCGAAAAATACCCAAAAAGCGAATTGGCCCGCGAAGCCGAACGCCTGCTCGGTCAGTGAAGCGCCTCGTCATTCTTGCACTGGTCTCCTCCGGAATCATACGCGCGGAGATCTATGACCCGCCGACATCCTCCCCGGGTGGCGTTCGCGGAAGCGTGAACTCCCCGATCAGCGCGGCCGTCCTCGTCGGGGCGAACCTGACTTCGATTTACAGCGGAACCGTCTCACCGGACCACAGAACCTTCGAGTTCAAAGGCATCCCGGTCGGAAAATACGACATCCTCCTCTTCGACGAGCCTGCGGACAAGAACCGGAAGGGAGCGATCTATTCCGGCCTGACCGTCACGCCGGGGACTGCGGAAGTGCCCGCCCAGTTCGCCGACCGCTTCATGGAACGGACCCGCCTCAACGACAAATTCTTCTCCCGCTTCAACATCGCCGCCTTTTCCTTCACCGAGGGGAATTCCATCGGCCTCGCCGTCATTGAGCGCATCAAGGAAAGCCCGATCACCCACATGGACGGAACAGTCCAGACCCACTACCTCCGCCGGGTTGAACTCGCGACGATGGAACTCGCCGTGGACGACTGGAAGACGAATACGAACCGCCACGTCTACCGTGTCGAGATGCCGATGGAGACCGGAAAGCCGTTTCTCGATTACATCCCCGTCCCGGCGCTCGGACGCATCCGCGTCGTTGACTCGGTGAAGGACCTCGGCCAGATCAGCCTGCCGGTGGTCGCTGGCACGAAGGAGTAGCCGACGTCAAAAGGTAAAAAGTTTTTCTGTCCGCCGCGATGCGGGCTTGATGAATCGCCGGCTGGCAGGCAAAGTGTGCAGCCTATGAGCAGACTGGAAGGAAAAGTGCTGGTGGCGCAGGGCGGAGGCCCGACTGCGGTAATCAATCAAAGCATCGTTGGAGTAACCCTCGAAGCGCGGAAATTCGCCCAGGTCAAGGCGGTCTATGGAGCGATCCACGGCGTGCGCGGAATCATCGAGGAGGATTTCCTCGACCTCACCCGCGAGACCTCGCACAACCTTGAGCAGGTTGCCGACACACCCTCCTCCGGACTCATGTCCACGCGCGACAAACCGGATGAGGAATATTGCGCCCGCATGTTCAAGGCGATGCAGAAGCACGACATCCGCTACTTCTTCTATGTCGGGGGCAACGACTCCTCCGACACCGTCCGCATCGTCAATGAGCAGGCGGAATCCGCAGGCTACGATTTTCGCGCCATCCACATTCCCAAGACGATCGACAACGATCTCGCGGTCAACGACCACTGCCCGGGTTTCGGATCCGCCGCGCGCTTTGTGGCGCAGGCGTTCATGGGGCTGAACCTCGACAACCGCGCCCTGCCCGGAGTTTTGATCGGCGTCGTGATGGGCCGCCACGCGGGCTTCCTCACGGCCGCCTCGGCGTTGGCCCGCAAATACGTGGATGACGGCCCTCACTTGGTTTATGTGCCCGAGCGCGCGTTTTCGACCGAGCGTTTTCTCGCCGATGTGGATCGTGTTTACAAGGAGCACGGCCGCTGCATCGTCGCGGTCTCCGAGGGGATTCAGGACGAGAAGGGCGAAAGCATCGCCGCAAAACTCTCGAAAGAGGTCGAACGCGATGCCCACGGCAACGTGCAACTCTCCGGCTCCGGTGCGCTGGGCGATCTGCTCGGCGACGAGGTGAAGTCAAAACTGAAAATCAAGCGCGTGCGCTCCGACACTTTCGGCTATCTGCAACGCTCGTTCTTGGGCGTGGTCAGCAACCGCGATGCCCGAGAGGCACGCGAGGTCGGCGAGATCGCTGTCCAATACGCCATGTGGGACAACGTGGACGGATCAGTCGTCATCCGCCGCCCCGTCCTGAACTACAGCGCCTCCTACGACCTGGTCCCCATCCGCGAAGTGGCGGCAAAGACCCGGCATATGCCAGATGAATTCCTCATTCCCGAAGGCAACCATGTGACGCACGAGTTCCTGAGCTACTGCCGCCCGCTGGTCGGCTCAAACTTCCCCGAACCCCACAGGCTCCGGGCGCCCCGGGTTCCGAAGATCGAGTAAGTGGAACTTCCAGGGCGATCATAGGCGGTAGTTCCTTCGCTCTGCACCCCCGACCGACCGATTGACCCGTGGGACTTCTCAAGGACATTCTCTCGATCAACAAGAAGCCGGAGTCCTGCCGCGACTACGGGACCTGCGGTTGCGCGCACACGCCGTCGATTCCCAAGCATGTCTTCATCGAACTCAGCGGCGCGTGCAATCTGGACTGCACGTTCTGCGCGTATTCCTGGTCTTCCCGCCGCCGCGGGCGCATGGACCTCGGCCTGCTCGAAAAAATCCTGAAGGACCTCCGCAAGCTGGAGCCGATTGACTACATCATGTTCTCCGCGCTCGGCGAACCGACCCTGCACCCGGAGTTCGACGAGGCGTGCCGGATGGTTCACCGGGCAGGATACCATCTTGTCGTCACCACGAATGGAACCCGTCTCCGTCCGGAAATGGTGTCCCTGCCCATCGACGAGCTTTTCATCAGCTTCAATACCCCATCCCCCAAGGCTTATGAGATGAAGCATTCAGCGGTGCCTCTTCCCAAACTGATCAGGACAATCCGTGATTTCATCGACGCGGTGCCGTTGTTCGACACCAGCATCTACCTCTTCACAGAAAACCGGCTGCACTACCCTGATGCGGGACCTCTCATTCGACCGGATGATCCCGCCTCCGCCCGGCACCTGCAAAAGCTTTTGCGCGAGTGGAACCCCACCATCGAGATCCTCTCCCCCATCCCGGATACCATTGAGATCCAGCCGCATGTTTATGCCCGTCTCAAACCGCTCACCCTCTGGGCGAACTGCAATCCACCGGCTCACATCGAAATCGAGGAAGCCGTCTCCATTCCGGCTGCGACCTGCAATTACTACAAGCACCACATCAACGTTCTCTGCGACGGCGAAGTCTCGGTCTGCTGCGGTGACTACGACGCATCGATCAGCCTCGGCAATGTTACCACCGAACCGCTGCGAAAGATCTTTCTCCGGAAATACGAAACCCCGGACCTCGCGGTCCATTCCATCTGCCGCCGCTGCAAGGGAAAGATCGCTTCGTGAATCCTCACAGCAGGAGGAAGGGTTGGTCTTTCCAAAATACTCTTTGCTCAAAAAATATTCTGTGAAAATCCGCGTCAATCTGCGGTTTCTACGGTAAAAATCATCCATGAAAAAGTCGGCTGATTTCCTCCTCGAAGCCAAACGGGACTCCCGGAAAATCGCGTGCCTGACGGCATACGACTATCCGACGGCCCGCCTGTTGGACGGCGAGGATCTCGACATTCTCCTCGTCGGAGATTCGCTCGGAATGGTGGTCCTCGGCCACCCGGACACAACATCCGTGAGAATGGACGACATGCTCCATCACACACGCGCGGTGGCGCGAGGGGTGGCTCAGGCATGGATTGTTTCGGATCTTCCCGCCGGGAGCTGCCCATCCCCGGAGGCGGCCGCGGAAAATTCCGCGCGCCTGATCGAGGCTGGGGCTGACGCGGTGAAGATCGAAGGCGGCCGGGAATGCCTGCGGATGATTGAGGCGATCCGTGGAGCCGGGATTCAGGTCGTCGGACACCTCGGCATGCTCCCTCAGCGCGTTGTAGAGGAGGGAGGCTACCGGATCAAGGGCCGCTCGGACAGCGAAGCCGAGCGTATGATGGACGACGCGAAAGCTCTGGAAAATGCCGGCGTCGCAGCGATCGTGCTGGAACTCGTGTATCCGCCGGTCACCGAACAGCTCACCTCGATGCTCAGAATCCCCACGATCGGAATCGGGAGCGGTCCGGCCTGCGACGGACAGATCCTCGTCATCCACGACGTCATCGGGCTCTTTCCCTGGTTCCGGCCGAAATTTGCAACGGCCCGGGCGGATGTCGCCGGTGAGATCCGGCGCGCGGCGGCGGAATTTGTGCAGGCGACCCGGTCAGGCGGTAAGGGCAAACCTCTCTGAGCCGAGGAGACCGGATTTTTCGAGGAAGTAGTCGTAGCCGCCCGCGTAGGACGTAACGGTCCCCGCGTTGATGTGGAGGATCCTGTTGGCGAGCTTGCGGATGAAGTGGACGTCGTGGGAGATGAACACCAGCGTGCCTTCGTAGGCCTCGAGCGCGAGCACGAGCGACTCGACCGTGAGGATGTCGAGGTGTGTGGTCGGCTCGTCCATGAGCAGAAGGTTCGGCGGATCGACCAGAAACTTGATCAGGTTGAGACGCGTCTTTTCTCCCCCGCTGAGCACTGCGGTTTTTTTGTGGAGGTCGTCCTTGCGGAAGAGGAACGAGCCGAGGATCGCGCGGGCGTCCTCCTCACGCAGCGTGCCATTCGCGGCGAGGACTTCCTCAATGACGGACTTTGCGGGGTCCAGCATCGCCGACCGGTGCTGGCTGAAGTAGCCGATCTTGGAATTGTGCCCCTCCTGGCGCACTCCTTTCTGGAACGGGACGATCTCCGCGAGGATTTTGAGGAGCGTCGATTTTCCGGCGCCATTCGGTCCGACGAGGGCGGTCCGTTCGCCGCGCTCGATCAGGAGGTCGAGGCCGCGATAGACCGGGTTGTCGCCGTAGGCCATGTGGATCCCCTCCAGGCTGATGGCGCGCTGCCCGCCTCGCGGCGGCTGCGGGATCCGGAAGCGGAACGGCTTCTTCGGCGCCTCCGGACGCTCGACTTTTTCCATCCGCTCGATCTGCTTGAGCTTGCTCTGTGCCTGGGCGGCCTTGGAGGAAACCGAGCGGAACCGGTCGGCAAATTCCTGCAGGGCGGAAATTTCCTTCTGCTGGTTTTTGTATGCGGCCGCCTGCTGCTCATAGTTCGCCTCGCGCTGTCGCATCGCCTCGGAATAATTCCCGGTGTAGGAGACGATTTTCTTGTTGGTGATCTCGAAGACCTTGCCCACGAGGGCGTCCATGAACTCGAGATCGTGGGAAATCAGGAGCACCGCACCGGAATAATTCTGGAGATATTTCTGGAGCCAGAGCAGAGAGAGCAGATCGAGGTGGTTCGTGGGCTCATCTAGGAGGAGGAGATCCGGCTCCATCACGAGCAGGCGCGCCAGGTGGGCACGCATCACCCAGCCGCCGCTCAGCTCCCTGGCCGGACGCTCGAAATCCTGATCCCGGTATCCGAGGCCCTTGAGCATCTTGCGGGCTTTGGCCTCGACGTGCGGGTTGCACAGCGCCTCGTGTTTCGCATGGGCCTCGAGATATTCCGGACCGTCAACGATGCCTTGCTTTTCCAGTGAGGCGAGGATCGCCTCCAGAGCGGGCACTTCGCCCGCCCGCCCGGTTGCAATATCCAGAGCCGATTCGCCGCCGACAGCCTCGCCCTCCTGGGGAAGGTAGCCGAGCATCGTCCACTCGTCGCGCTGCACGGTTCCAGAGTCCGGCTCATCAGTTTTCAGGATGAGCGAAAAAAGTGTGGATTTGCCGGCGCCGTTCGGCCCGACAAGCGCCGTGCATTCGCCATAGTTGACCTGAAGGCAGGCATCCTCGAAAAGGACGCGCCCCCCATGGCTTTTTTTCAGATCCCGGATCGTCAGCATCGGCCGGTCCTCAGCGAACGATTCCGCGCTGGGAGGACTCGATGAAAGTGAGAAGATGGTCACGAACCTCCGACGCGGGCAGGTCGGATGCGATTTTCTCGCAGGCCTGTTTGACGTTCAGGTTCGCGCGGTAGAGGAACCGGTAAGCCTCGCGGAGCGAACGCACATCCGCCGCCGCAAACCCGCGCCTCTCCAAGCCGACCTGGTTGATTCCGCGGATCTCGGCGGGATTCCCGTCGGCGATCATATACGGGGGCACATCCTGCACGATCTTTGTGCATCCGCCGATGATCGAATGGCGTCCGATCCGGCAGAATTGATGGACTCCGGAAAGCCCGCCAACGACGGCATGGTCCTCAACGATGACGTGGCCGGCGAGGGTTCCGTTGTTTGAAAAAATGACATGGTCGCCAACCGTGCAATCGTGCGCGACGTGCGAGTAGGCGAGGAAATTCCCGTGGTTGCCGATCTTCGTCAGCGTGCCGGGAAGCGTCCCCCGGTTCACGGTGCAGAATTCGCGGAAGGAATTGTTGCTGCCGATCTCGAGTCGGGTCGGCTCGCCGGAATATTTCAAATCCTGCGAACGCTGGCCGATCGAACAATACGGGTAGAACACGTTGCCGCCGCCGATTTTGGAAGGCCCGGCGATCGTGACATGCCCGAGCAGTTGGCAGTTCGCGCCGATCTCGACGTCCTTGCCGACATGGCAGAACGGCCCGATTTCGGTCCCCTCGCCGATCACCGCGCCGGGATCGACGACCGCGCTGGGATGGATGCCTGTCATTTGTCAACCAGCCCGAACAGGAGCAACCCCTCGGAAACCACCTCGCCGTTGACAAGACACCGGCAGGCCGCCTTGCCAAGGCGCTTCTTTGCGCTTGTGAGTTCGCACTCGATGAAGAGCGTGTCGCCGGGCATCACCGGCTTGCGAAATTTCACCTCGTCCGCACTCATGAAGTAGCCGATTTTTCCGGCGTTCTCGGTCTTCAGCATCATCACAATGCTCGCGACCTGCGCCATCGCCTCGAGCTGCAGCACTCCCGGCATGACCGGATGACCCGGAAAATGGCCCTGGAAAAACGGCTCATTGATCGAGACCGCCTTGACTCCAACCGCCCGTTTGTCGTCCTGCAGTTCGATGATCCGGTCCACCATGAGGAACGGGAACCGGTGCGGGAGCACGCGCATGACCTCGTTGATGTCCATGGCACCGGACCCGGCGGTGACGGGGCGAGGGGCAGAGGCGACGACCTCGGCATGGCGGGCTGCCAGCTTCTTCGCCGCCTCGGTGTTGATGCCATGCCCCGGCTTGACCGCCACGACATGCGCGCGGAGCCTCCGTCCACAGAGGGCCAGGTCGCCGATGATATCAAGAATCTTGTGCCGCACAAACTCGTCCGGAAACCTCAGCGGTTCCTTGCTCAGCACGCTGTCCCCGCGGGCGACGATCGCGTTCTCCAAACTGCCTCCCTTGATGAGCCCCTTGTCCATCAGCGGCTTCACGTCCTCGTAAAAAACAAATGTCCGCGCCGACGCGATCTCCTTTTCGTAGAACTCGGGAGTGATCTCGGCGGAAAGGAACTGGGTGAAGCGCCCCTGTGGACCGACCTGCGTGCAGGAGATGCGGAACTTCGTGTCCGGAAGGATCATCAGGATCGATTCGCCCAGCTCGATCGTCACCGGCTCGGTGACCTCGAGGTAGCTGCGGGCGGCATCCTGGGCAACGATTCCGGCCTTCAAAATCATCTCCGCATACGCGGAGGCGCTCCCGTCGCCGATCGGCGGCTCGTTCGCGTTCATCTGGATGAGCGCATTGTCCACGCCGAGCCCGCTGAGAGCGGAAAGCACGTGCTCGACCGTGTGGATTTTCACCATCCCCTGAACAAGCGTGGTGGCGCGCTCGACGGTTTTGACATGTGCGGCGGCGGCATCCACGACAGGCTCGTCGGGAAGATCCACCCGCTGGAATTTGAACCCGTGCCCGACGGGGGCGGGCAGGATGGTGAGTGTGACGTTCTCCCCCGTGTGAAGGGTGCTTCCGCTCAGGGTCGCGGGTGATGCTAGTGTGCGTTGTTTATCCACGTGTCAATAAGGTGATCTGCTGTGCAGGACGTCGAGATACTTCTCGTTGCTTGCGCGAAGGCGCCCGACAAGCGCCCGGCCGATCGCGCCAAGGATTTGAATCGCTGCCGAGGGTTGGAGGCCGCCAAGAACGCCAATCGTCATGCGGGTGATCCGCAGGAGCACGCACCGCTCGATCGAGGTGACATCTGCCGACCGGGGGCCGTCGTCGACGAGGGAGATCTCCCCGAAAAAATCGCCGCTTTCGATTTTCGAAAACTCGATCTCGCATCCGTCGGCCTCCACCGTCACCTTCGCACTGCCTTCAAGAAGAACATAGAGACAATGGCCGGGATCGCCCGCGCTCACGATGCGGACCCCGGCTGGAAACTCGAGTATGTCGGTCAGCTTAAGGAGGGCCGCCTGTTCCTCCGTGCCCAGGCTGGCAAAGAGTGAGAACTTCTGGAGTCGGGGGTCACCCGCCTGCAGGACCGTTGTTATGTGGGATGATTTTTCCATCGAGCATTCGAATGCGGGCAGAGGCCATCGCGGCCACTGACTCGCTGTGCGTCACAATAACCAGCACGGCAATTTTTTGGGAAGCAATCTTTAAGAGTGTTTCGCAGACCCGGGCGGCATTTGCGGAATCGAGGTTTCCGGTCGGCTCGTCAGCGAGGAGAAGGCGGGGGCAGCCGGCAAGCGCTCGGGCGATCGCGGTGCGCTGCATTTCTCCGCCGCTGAGCTGGTGCGGAAAATGCCCCGAACGCGCGGAAAGACCGACCAGATCCAGCATTTCATCCACCCGCGGGGCGGCCTTGCGGGCGGACTCGCCCCTCAGAAGCAGCGGAAGCTCGACATTTTCCCGCACCGTCATCGCCGGCAGCAGGTTGAAAAACTGGAAGACGATCCCGAGGGTGTTTCTCCGATACGAGGTGAGCGCCCTCTCCCCTGCGCTGTGCAGCGGGATACCATCGACGAGGATCTCCCCCGAGGTCGGTCGGTCGAGTCCGCCGAGAAGATTGAGCAGCGTGCTCTTCCCGCAGCCGCTCGGTCCCGTGACGGTCACGAACCCGCCTGCCGGAATGTCGAGCGAAATGCCATCCAGCGCGCGGACGACGCCGCTGCCGGAAGAATACGTTCGCGTGACATTTCGGAGATGGATCATACTGTCGCCCACCATTGCCGCGATGTGACCCCTGTTCAAGCAGACTTCCAAATCCTCGGGGAAACTCCCGACCTGCTAGCCGTCGCCAAACCGGCCGGCCTCCTCGTGCATCCCACGAAACCGGACGGCCCCCGCACGCTCTGGGATGCCCTCCGGGAACTGCTCGGCTACGAGTTGCTCACCGGAGGACAGGTTTCGCTCATCAACCGGCTGGACCGGGAAACCAGCGGAACTGTGCTTGTGGCAAAATCTTCGGATGCCGCCCGGACCGCCGCCATGGCGATGCAGGAGGGAAAAATCCGGAAGTCCTATCTAGCGATCGTCCACGACTGGCCCCGGCAGGACGAATTCGAGGTCGATGCCCCGATCATCCGGCTCGGCGAGGTTGGAGAAACAACCATCCACCTTCAGCGAGCGGTGCATCCGTCGGGAGCCGGGGCAAGAACACGGTTCCGCGTCCTCTCAAAAATCGAGCGCCACCAAGGTCGATTCGCACTGCTCGCCGCCGAGCCGGTCACCGGCCGCACTCACCAGATCCGCGTCCACATTGCTCATGTCGGCCACCCGGTCGTCGGCGACAAAATCTACGGCCCTTCCCCGGAGTGCTACCTGGAATTCATCCGCACCGGCTGGACTCCACTCCTCGCGGAACGCCTGCTCCTCCCGCGCCACGCGCTCCACTCCGCATCCATCTCGCTCGATTGGAAAGGCACCCCGCTCTCCTGGTCCTGCCCCCTGCCACCGGATATGGCGGATTTCCTGAAAATCGCCGACAATCGCTGTCCCTGACCGGCATCCACCCACAGATGTCCCACCGCCAGCAACAGGAATTTCATCCGGATCAATGGCTCTTGTCTTTCTCCGAAAAACTTGGAATGATGCTGGTTCCTTCCCATGGCGTCTGATCATTTGGAAAACTGGTATCTGAGAAAGCACGATTCCGCAGAAATCTTCGGTCCTGTACGCTTTGAACAAATCCACTCTTGGGCGCTGACGGCGCAGATCAACTCCCAAGACATGGTTTCCATCGACAAGGAAGTGTGGACAAAAGCGCCGATGATTCCCGACCTCACGATGGACTGGCTCATCGAGGTCTCCGAGAATCTTCTCTACGGGCCGACCACGGCAGAGGCATTGATGGAGTTCTGCAGACTGGGAGAAATCACCCGGGACACCCCGATCATCAACTGCAAAACGGCAGAATCCATGTCGCTCGGAAAAGCGGCGTTTTTTACCGAGGGTCTGCCGGTGCCCGGACTGGATCCGGCAAAAGGCGGGATCCGCGTCAACCTTCAGAAGCGCATCCGCGAACTGGAATGCTCGCTGCTGGAAAAACGCCGCCAACTTGCCATCGCGCAGGAAACTATCGCCAAGCTGGAAGCGAAGGTCCGCGATCTGGATCACAAGCTGGCGGACATCCGCGCAGGCCGGAAATAGCCGCTACTTCGGGCCGGGCAGATAGGACATCGCCGCGATGACCGGGGTGGTGAGCACCGTTGTGGAATCCTTCTCGAAGGTATAAGCGAGCCGTCCGCCGACAAAAACCCTGTTCGGGGTGTATTCGGAAGAGTCGGCATTCGTTCCCCCGCAAATGATGATCTGGAGGGCGCGGGCCTGCTTGTTGGACGAGGTAAGTATGGCGTGAAGGTGTTTCCCGACACACACCGCATAGATGACATCTTCGGTGGTCCGGATCTCCAAATTGTCCCTGGCATGCAGTGACTCCACATCGAGTTTCTCGACACTTTTTCCGCCGGATGCCGGCGAAACAACGGTTCGGGGGGTGTCAATCGCCAACTCGCTGGAATCGTCGGAACTCATGAGCGGAAGTTTGCTGTCAGATTCTCCGGTTTGGCAACGCCAAATCAAAAGGGGCTTTCTTCTCCCCGACTCGCAGACGGCAAGCCCACATCCCACGTTTCCATGAGATCCTCCGGAAGTTCGGAGAGAAAACGCGACGGACGCTGGAAGTTGTCGCCGTATCCCGCGTTGAGGCGGAGTTCCGGATAGGTCAGGTAGAGGTCGTCCTTGCAGCGGGTGATCCCGACATAGAACAGCCGTCGCTCCTCCTCAATGGCCTCAGGACTCTCCAGGCTTCGCGCACTGGGAAACATGCCGTCGGCCAGCCAGATGAGAAAAACGACCTTCCATTCCAGCCCCTTTGCCTGATGCAGCGTGGAGAGCGTGATTTTTTCGGAGTCCGCCTCGCCGGCAAAGGCATCCGCCGTCTCAACTCCGCCAAGGAGGGCGAGTTGCGAAAGAAATTCCGCAGTCGAGTCGAACTGTCCGGCGAATCCCGCCAGCGTCGCGAGATCCTCGCGCCGCGCGTCAAAGTTCGCGAACTTCGTCTTCATGTAGTCCTCGTAGATGGCAAAGAGCACGCATTCCATCATGGCAGCAGGCGGCAGCGGGCCGGGCGCAGGCACGAGGTCGGAGACCGTATGGACGAGCTGCGCCCAGGTTTTCGCGGACTTGGCGGGGACTTTGAGCTTCAGGAGACCGGAAAAATCAGCGCCGCCCGCGAGAGCCGCGGACGTCTGCGACCAGAGGGTTTCGGAGGTCTTGTTCCCGATGCCGGGCAGAAGGCGGACCATGCGCTTGAAGGCGACTTCGTCGCGCGGATTCGTCGCAAATTTCATGAATGCGGCGACGTCCTTGACGTGGGCCTGCTCGAAAAACCGGAGCCCGCTCGTGATCGAAAACGGTATCCCCCGGCGGGTGAATTCCATCTGAATTTCCATCGAGTGGTAGTGCGCGCGATAGAGGACCGCCATCTCATGAAGCTCGATCCCCTCATCGCGGAGTTCTAAAACGCGCTGGGCGACAAAGGTGGCCTGTTGGGAATTCGTTTCGAGGCACACGAGAGCCGGACGGACCGGGTGAGACTTGCGGACAGCAGCAAGATTTTTCGGAAACTGGTTCTCGTTTCCGAGAATCGCAGCATTCGCGAGGTTCAGGACCTCGGGAACGCTGCGGTAGTTGGTCTCAATCTTGTAAACTTTCGCGCCTGCATGCCGCTCCGGAAACCGGAGGATGTTCTCGCAGTTCGCCCCGCGCCAGGAATAGATGCTCTGCGCGTCATCGCCGACAACCATGATGCTGCCGTGCTTCGCCGCGAGCAGATCGACAAGTTCAGCCTGGATCCGGTTCGTATCCTGATATTCATCCACGAGCACGTGGCGGAACTGCTGCTGATACCGTTCCGCAACATCCGGGTTGGTCAGAAGGAGCTCCAGCGTCTTGCAGAGAAGATCGTCGAAATCCATCGTGTTGGTTTCCTTTTTGCGGGCCTCATACAATCCTTGGACCCTTTCAATTTCGACCTCCAGAGGGATGAAGTAGCGGTATTTTTCCCCGAGAACTTTGCGGATTGGGGATCCGGTATTGATCGCGTAGCTGAAGATGTCGCCGAGAACCTCTGCCTTGGGAAACCGGCGTTCTCCGGAAGAAAGCCCCTCCCGGGCGAGCACGCTGGCAATCAGGTCCTCCTGATCCTCGCGGTCCATGATCGTGAACCCCTGCCGGAATCCGATCCGCTCGGCGTGGGAACGAAGGATCCGGTTTCCGATCGAATGGAACGTGCCACCCCAGACTCCCTCGCCGCCGCCCGGAACCAGGGTCCGCACCCGGTCGAGCATCTCGTGGGCCGCCTTGTTCGTGAAGGTCAGAAGCAGGATGGAGCGCGAAGGAATTCCTTGTGCAAGGAGCCATGCCACACGGTAGGTCAGGGTGCGCGTCTTTCCGCTCCCGGCACCGGCAATGACCAGAGCGGGCCCCGGCGGCGAAGTCACAGCATCATGCTGCTCGGCATTCAGCTCCGCCGCAAAATCAATCGGCGGGACGGTCGGCGAGACATCAAGGGTATAAGCTCTGGCCACGCGTCACTCGGCTCCGGGGATCCGGAATTTTTCCATGGTCTCCGGGGACATTCCCAGTCCGTAGGCCAGGAGATTCACCGACTCGTTCCAAATCCGGGATTTACTGTCCCCCAGAACGATGGCGATAACATCCTTCCCGTTGTAGGAACCGCTGGAGATCAGGCAATGCCCGGCCTTTTCGGTATACCCGGTCTTCATGCCGTTGCAGAAGGAATAGTAACGCAGCACGCGGTTGGTATTTTTCCATGTGGTCGTTTTCCCCGAGTTGTAACGGAATGTGTAGAAGCGGCTCCTGATGATCTCCCGCAGGACAGGGTCGCGGTAGACCGCTCTCGCCACGCGGGCCATGTCCCGCGCGCTCGAATACTGGCCGTCGGCAGGCAGGCCGTTCGGATTCATAAAATTCGAGGAGTAGCCGCCGAGCGAGCGCATCGTGGAATTCATCCGGCCCGCAAAATCGGCGACGCTGCCGGCATTATCGCGGGCGAGGGCGCGGGCGGCGTCGTTGCCGCTGTGGACCAGCAACCCGTGCAGGAGCTGCGACCTGCTGTATTGCTGTCCGGGCCGGACATCGAGTTTGGTGGGTTCGCAGTTGGTATCCACCTCCTTGATTGTGACCATCTGCGACAGGTCACCCGCATTGGCGACAATGTAGGCCGTGAGAAGCTTCTGCGTGCTGGCGACCGGCCGCTTCTCATCCTCGTTCTTCTTCAAGATCACCCGCCCGCTGTTGGCGTCGAACAGGATCGCGGAATGCGCGGTGATAACCGGCGGCTCGACGGCTGTCAGCGTTCCGGCGGCAAAAAAAACAGTCAGGATCAGATGAGGAATTTTCACGGGCGGGACCCTACCTGTTTGCGGGCTCGGATTTAAGCACTTTCTCAATGGCCGTGTCTTTTTCCGCTCCGAGCTCGATCGCGCGGTAGTAGTGCCGCCGGGCCAGTTCGATCGCAGGGGGCTTCTCCTCCAGATAGAACACGGCGAGATTGTATTGCGCGTCGGCGTAGGTCGGATCGAGTTCGACAGAGCGTCGCAGTTCGGACTGCGCTCCGTCGATCCAGCCCTTCCGGCCGATGACGACCCCCAGGTAGTTTCTCGCACGCGGATTCCGGGGATCCTGCAAAACCGCCTGTGCAAGGGCGGCCAGCGCGTCGTCGAACTTCTCCTGGTCCATATAAATCATTCCCAGGGTCAGCCATGCTGCCGGATTTTCGAGACGGAGGGAAACCGCCTTTTTCAGAAGCTCCTCCGCACGCAGAGTGTTCCCGGAATAGAATTCAACAAGACCGAGATTCACAAGACCGACGAGACTGTCCGGCACGAGGGAAAGAACTTGCTCAAACGCCTTTCGCGCACCGGGGTAGTCTTTGCGCAGGAAGGCGGCGTTGCCTTGGTTCGCAGCCTCGCGCGCCACCTCCGGGACAAATGCACCCTCCTTTTTCCTGTCTTCGGCTTGAAGGGTCATGGACAGGAGAAAGACCACCGCAACGACCACAAGCAGTGTTGCCAGGAAAAGCGTCTCAGGCTTTCGCGCCTGTGAACCGGCTTCAACACAGGCGGAACGCCTGGGCTCCCTGCCACGGCCTGTCGTCACTTTTCCGCTCATTCGCCGGAGAGTTCCCTGGACCTTTGGGTCGCTGCGCTCACCGCCTCGATGATGGCGCTGCGAACTCCCCGCGTCTCGAGTTCCCTCAGCCCCGCCATCGTCGTGCCGGCCGGGCTGGTGACCATCTCGCGAAGGACGGCCGGATGCTCGGATGTTTCGGCCAGCATTTCAGCCGCACCGATCACGGTCTGCACCGCCAGATCAAGGGCCAGCTTGCGGGGAAGCCCGCAGGCGACTCCTCCATCGGACATGGCCTCGATCACGAGATAAATATACGCGGGACCGCTCCCGCTCAGCCCGGTCACCGCATTCAACATTTTTTCCTGGACGGGGAAAACCGCTCCGATACCCGCAAACACGGCCTCCGCCACCTCGACATCGGCGGGGGTCACGTTATCCGAGCAGGCATAGGCGGTGGCCGCACGACCGACCATCGCCGCCGTATTCGGCATGGCCCTGATCACCCGGCATCCATTCACCCGTTTTGCCAGGGAGGAGATCGATACTCCCGCCACGATGGAAACAATGAGCTTGTTCTCCAAGGCAGCCCCCGCCTGCTCGACCGCGCCGGCGACATCCGCCGGCTTCATGCAAAAGAGAACGGCCGGAGCAAAGGCCGCAGCTTCCGCATTCGAAGCAGACACATTCACGGAGGTCTCATCCTTCAATTTCCGGAGGAGCGCCGGCTCGGGGCAGGCGGCAATAATATCCGAGGGGCCGCAGACTTTGGCGCGCAGCATTCCCCGGATGATTGCTGAGGCCATTTTGCCCGCTCCCAAAAACGCAAATTTCATGGCGGGGAGCCTAGCACCGGATTCGGATGCGTGCGAGCGCCGATTTTCGAGTCGCATGCGCTGGTTCCTTGTCCATAATGCTGCGAATGGAAGAGAATTTTCCGAAAGGCCACGTTGAATCACTTTGGGCCCCCTGGCGGGTGGAGTATTTTCGAGCCGAACACCGGACAGGTTGGGATTTTTTGACCGAGGCGGCCCGGACCGACGACGATGCGGCCCACCTCGTCGTCACCCGCAGGAAGTCGAGTTTCCTCATCATGAACAAATACCCGTATTCCGCCGGACACCTGATGGCGGTGCCCTATCGGAAGACCGACAGGATGGCAGACCTCACCGGAGATGAGGTTCTTGAATTGTGGGATCTCTCCATCCATGCGCAGAGGCTTCTCGAGAAGGCCGTCCTGGCACAGGGGTTCAACCTTGGTTGGAACCTCGGCCGTGCCGCAGGCGCCGGAGTGGAGGGGCACATCCATATTCACATCGTCCCGCGCTGGGCCGGCGACTCGAACTTCATTGCCACCATCGGCGGAACGCGCGTCATCCCGGAGGCACTCCAACCGCTCTACGATCGCCTCGTTGCCATCCAGCAGGAACTTTCGTGAATTTATCAAAACTCGGCCAACTTCTGTCCGGCGGCAGCGGGATCGAGCAACTGATGGACGATCTCGGCCATGCCCTCGCAGCTTCGGGCTCCTCGCCCCACATGCTCGGCGGCGGCAATCCGGCGCACATCCCGGAGATGGAAAAAATCTGGGCCGGGCGCATGAAGGAAATCACAGACGATCCGGCAACCCTCCGACGCACGCTGGCGATCTACGATCCTCCGCGCGGAAACCCCGGGGTCCTGGAAGCGCTGGCCTCACTGTTAAAATCCGAATACGGCTGGCCGGTCGGCCCCGAAAATATCGCAGTCACTCCCGGCGGACAAACCGCGTTCTTTTTTCTTTTCAATCTCTTCGGCGGACGCCGACCCGACGGCACTCCGGGAAAAATCCTCTTCCCTCTGATGCCGGAATACATCGGCTACGCAAATCAGGCCCTTGAGCCGGACATGTTCACCTCCCTGAGGCCAGCTATCGAGCGGACGGGTTCCCACTCGTTCAAATATCACCTCGACTTCAGCCGGCTCAACCCGGGCCCCGAAGTCGCCGCAATGTGCGTCTCGCGCCCGACCAATCCGAGCGGAAATCTGATCCCGGATGCGGAAATGCAGCGGCTGGCGGAAATTGCCGCGCAGCGGGGAATCCCGCTCATCATCGACAACGCCTACGGCTGGCCGTTCCCGGGAATCGTTTTCGGCGACGCGAAGCCGATCTGGACCGAGCGGACAGTCCACGTGATGAGCCTCTCAAAGTTCGGGCTGCCAGGCACGCGGACCGCATTTGTTGTCGGCCCTCCGGAAGTCGCCGCCGCCATTTCTTCGATGATGGCGGTCACGGGTCTGGCAAACGGCAACTTCGGCCAGGCGATCGCGGGCCCTCTGATCGAAAGTGGAGAGGTCCTCCGTCTGAGCCGGGATGTGATCAGGCCGTATTACCAGCGGAAACGGGATGCCGCGCTTGAGGCGGTTGCGGAGTTTTTTCCGGACAGCCTCCCCTACGCGCTTCACCGGAGCGAGGGAGCCATGTTCCTGTGGATCTGGATCGAAAATTCACGCCGTTCTTCCAGGGAACTCTACGAAACTCTCAAAACGCGCGGAGTTCTCGTCGTTCCGGGGGAATATTTTTTCTTCGGGGAGCCTAGTGATGAATGGCGGCACCGCCACGAGTGCCTCCGGGTCTCGTTCGCCATGGGCGAGGACGATGTCCGGGCCGGCCTCAAAATCATCGGCGAGGAAATCGCACGCTAAAGCCCGAGGTCTTCGAACCGGTTGACCCGGAAATCCTTCCTGGGTGCCGCCGGGGATTTCATCGGCGACGGCTTTGCATTGGGAGACTTGCGCATTGAGGATTCGTCGGTCGGTGCGGATGTAATGGTTCCTGTGTTGTAGGTGTTGATGACAATCATCGCGCTGCGCCCCCCGCCAGGAAGCTTCCGGTGGGATGAGATGAACACACTCGGTTTGAAATAGTTCACGAGATCCCGCGGAAATGCGGACCGGTTGATTCCGATGTAAAGGTTCTTGCGGATCTCGAAATGCAGGTGGGCGACATACATCCCGCGGTTCGTGCCAATCGTCCCCACCTGCTGGCCCCGGGTCACCTGCTGACCCTCCCGGACCAAGATTCTGTCGAGATGGGCATACATAGAATCCACGGTATTCAGGGTGCCGTTCTCCATGTAGACATGCCGGATCAAAACGACGTTCCCCCACCCCATCCGCGCATCCCTCGCGAACGTCACATATCCGTGCCCGATCGCATAAACCGGCGCTCCGAGGTCGCTGCCTCCCCCGCCCAATCCGTTCCAATCCTCCCCGGGATGATAGGAAAGGAATCCGCGTGATTTGTAGTATCCATCGGCATCGGGCTTTCCGACCGGCTCGTCGAACCCGTCCGCCACGCGGGTCCGGATCTGGTCCGCCCGTGGAGCGGCAGAAAGCAGCGCGGCGAAAAGGAACATCGCCATCCAGAAAAACCAGCGTCGCATGAGTCGTTTAAGTTAGCGGCGGAGGAGGAAATGCGCAACCCCTCAGGGCTTCTCCGGAACGATCACGTTGAGTTCCCGGACGCTGACATACGGGACAAACCCGATCGCACGGAGTTTTTTGTAGGCGTCCGCGATGCAGGTGCTTTTTTTTGCGTAATCAATCCCGAAGACCATTTTTCCCGCACGTTTGATGGCGAGCGCATTTTGCCGGTTTTCCTCGCACCATGCCTGCTTCGCTGGCTTGTCATGGGCGATGTAGAAAACCGACTCGATGCCGATGCCGTCGATGGCATCGAGATACTTCCGGTTCGGCTTCGGCTCCGCGAATGTCCACGTGTAAAGCTCGGGACAATTTTGCGGGACGATCCTGAAGGCCGGGTTCTTTTCCTTTGCGTAACGGGAGATGCGGACAATCAGGTCCACCATCGCATTTGCCCTCTGCTCCAGCATCATGTCCGAACCCGGAATCTCCTCGTAGGTTGTGATCATGTCGAGATAGGCACCGTCAAAGCCCGCATCGAGAGCCCGGTCCACACGCCCCTTGACCACCGGCCACCATTTGTCATCCCAGAATTTGACATACTGCTCCGTCGGCCACCCGTCCACGCTGCCGGCCTTAAGGTCGACCGGAACCGAACCCCATTCCGGCCTGCCTTCCTCGATGGCACCGATCTCGAAATAGGCGAGAACAAGCGTTCCTGATGCCTTGAGCTTTTCGATTTCCTCCCGGGTAAAATAATCACTTCCCCCTTCGCGGGAAAGATCCACCACCGCAAGATCGAACCCGGATCCGGCGATCTCATCCAGCTTGCCGTCTTTGTAATCGCAAAGCTGATAAACCCACGTCCGGACGTCGTCCCATGCCTTCTCTCCGGCCACTGCCAACGGCACCCGAAGCAATATCAGGGCGATGATGAAAGAAATGCACTTCATGCAGCAGAGGTTACCTCAAAAATCGGATTTTGACACCAGGAACCAAGGACCCGACACCGGTCTGGGGAAATTCCCGACGCCTCAGATTTTATTTCCGAACGGCTGTTTTCATTGTAGTGGTTTCGGAATATGTCATTTGCAGGAACCCATACCGCCCTTGTCACGCCATTCCGCAAGGGCCAGTTTGACGAGGAAGCTTTCCGTGGCCTGATCGAGGAGCAGATCGCCGGAGGGATCACCGGAATCGTTCCGGTCGGCACCACCGGGGAATCACCAACCCTTGACCATGATGAGCACAACAGGGTGATCCGCACGGCAATCGAAGCCGCGCGGAGCAGGTGCCGGGTGATCGCCGGCACTGGATCGAATGCCACTTCTGAAGCCATTGCCCTGACAAGGGAAGCCGAGCGCCTCGGTGCTGACGCCGCGCTGCTGGTCGCGCCATACTACAACAAGCCCTCCCAAGAAGGCCTCTACCGCCACTTCAAAGCGATTTCGGAATCCGTCAAAATTCCTTTGGTTCTTTACAGCATTCCCGGACGTTGCGGGATTGAGATCGGCGTGGAGACGGTTGTCCGCCTTGCGCAGGACTGCCCGAACATCCGGGCCATCAAGGAGGCCGGTGGATCCGTGGAACGTGTCAGCCTGCTTCACGCGGTCCTTCCGCCGGAGTTTGAAATTCTCTCCGGCGACGATTCCCTGACAGTCCCGTTCCTTTCGGTCGGTGCCGTCGGGGTCATCAGCGTGGCCTCGAATCTCTATCCTGCCGAAGTCTCCCGCATGGTCCGGCTCTGGCTGGACGGGGATACCGCCGGCGCCACCGCGATCCACCGCCGGTTCTATCCTCTTTTCAAGGACCTCTTTATCGAACCCAACCCGGTTCCGGTCAAATTTGCCCTCTCGCTCCGCGGCACAATCGCGCCCGATGTCCGCCTGCCGCTCTGTGAAATGTCTGCGGCGAACTGCGACAGGCTGCGCAAGGTTCTGGAGGCACTCAAATGATCCGGCTTCTCATCAATGGATCCAAGGGCCGGATGGGATGCGCCCTGGTTGCCTGCGCTTCGGAAGATCCCGAACTCACCGTCTCTGCGGGAGTGGACGAGGGTGATGATTTTGCATCCGCCCTCAACCTCTGCGATGCCGTTATTGATTTCACCCATGCGCCGGCAACCGCTGCCATCGCGGAAGCGTGCGCCGCCGGGGGAAAGACGCTCGTCATCGGAACCACCGGGCACTCGGATGCCGACCGGGCCCGGATCGTCTCCGCATCAAAATCCATCCCGATCGTCTATGCTCCCAACTTCAGCATCGGCGTGAACACGCTCTTTTGGCTCACCCTCAAGGCTGCCGAAATCCTCGGACCGGATTTCGATCTGGAGGTCGTCGAGATGCACCACCGACTCAAAAAGGATGCTCCCAGCGGAACGGCGCGGCGGCTCGCTGAGATCCTCGCCGAAGTGCGCGGCCTTTCCTATGATGACGAGGTGCGCCACGGACGCGAGGGCATGCCCGGCGAACGCACCCGCACGGAAATCGGAATGCACGCAATCCGCGGAGGAGATGTGGTCGGCGATCACACCGTTATTTTCGCCAACACCGGCGAGCGCGTCGAACTCACGCACAAGGCCTCAAGCCGAGACACATTCGCCAAGGGTGCTCTCCGCGCTGCCAAGTGGGCCATCACGCGTCCCGCAGGACTCTACGATATGCAGGATGTTCTCGGTCTCCGCTGATGGATGAGAGCCGGAATCGCACTCGGATCCAACCTTGGTGACCGCCTGAACTCCCTTCGCGAAGCCAGGCGATTCCTTTTTTCACTTCACGACGGGCCCGGTCCGTTCCTCTGCTCGAAAATTTACGAGACCGAGCCTGTCGATTGTCCGAACGACTCTCCGCGCTTTTTGAACGCCGCCATCGAACTGACAACCTCCCTCTCCCCGCTCGAGCTTCTGGCCTGCCTGCAATCCATCGAGCACAAGCTCGGACGTCCTGCAGATCACTCCTTCCACGGGCCGCGCACTCTCGATCTGGACCTCCTGTATTGCGACAATCTTCAGATGTCACTCGATGCCCTAACCCTTCCCCATCCCGGGATCGCGGATCGGCTGTTTGTGCTCCGGCCCCTCTGCGACATCTGTCCGGATCGGATCCTTCCCGGACAAACCACGGGAATTCATGCGCTGTGCGAAGCCCACGTCTCGCAGGCACCTGCCGCCCCGGTAATTCAGATGGCTACCTGGGAGAGTCCCTATGGCCGCTGAATTCCGGTCCGCCAGCGGCGACGTAGCCGTTGCTCGCTCCGGACTTGTCGGGGCTCACCCAGAAGGAAAACAGCTTTCCGTTGCTCAGATGAAACCGGAATTTCACCGGTTTGCCGGTGAGCGCGGAAAGATCCTCCGCGCCGTTCCATGAGATCATCTGTCTGGTTTTGTCGATGGAAACGGGCACGCAGTTTTCTTTGGTAAACGGGGCGATGACGTTGCCGGACTCGTCGAGCACTTCCACCCGCAACTCGCCGCTCGGAGCCTCAATATTCACAAAAAGCTGCCGGCCTGTGAAAGTCACCGGACGGGTTGTCAGGGATCCGCGCTTGTCATCCGCATCCATGGAAACAAATCCATCGCGCCGGAGAAATGCGACGCCGGTGCTGCCGCGGTCATACTCGCCGTTCTCTGTCCAATGGTTTTTGGCCTTTGCGGGATTACCCTGAAACCCGGTGTAGTAGAACCAGAGTTGGTCGTCCTGAATCACGCAAACTCCTCCGACCGACTGCACATACCCCCTGTCCCATACATCGGAACGCGAGGCCGGGATGAAGGCTTCACGATCCGGACGGCTCCAGTGAAATCCGTCCCGGCTGTAGGCTAGGTTCAGCTCGGTGATCTTGGGAAGGCCGCCGCCGCCGGGATTCCGGAAAATCTCAAAAATCCCGAGCATGATGCTTTCGTAGGCCACCGCATCGAGGTTGTAGAGCTGCGGCTGGACTTTGAACTTCGGATCGGGTGGATCCAGCCGGTCGGCCCTCGCCCAGAAAACCGGGGCATTCGGCTTGTCGACATTGCCGACAAACGGCGCGTCCCATTTCGGACCTTTCAGGAAATCGTCGCGCTCCCAGTAGTGGCGGCTGCGGTAGGTTTCCGGAGCAGGCGTTGACCACCGGATACTGAACACCCATTTCTTGCGGAACGGATTATAGAACATCGTGCTGCGGTCGCCTGTCGGACCGGATTCGACCGGCTTCGTCCAGCGGATACCATCGGGAGAAACCATGAGCAGTCCCTCGCTTCGGGACAGCCCCATCCCGTCGGGCCCATGCAAAAACATCTTCCACCGCGCTTGCGGATCCTTGTCCTCGTAATCAGGAAAAACAGCCCACGAGTCTGGCATGATTGTGGGATCCAGCACGCGATTCGAGCCGGGAAACGCATCGAGCTTCGGCCGGTCCCAATGGATGCCATCGCGGCTGGTCGCGGTGCAGATGGCATTCAGCCAGCCGGCCTCATACCACATGCGGAAAAGTTTTTGCCCGGGATCCCACCAGACGCCGCCGCTTTTCGGGCAGGCGACGGCATTGCGCGACCGGTTCAATTCCATCTCGGTCTCCGGAGAAAGGACCGGATTGCCCTCGTATTTTTTCGCCTTGTGGAACGAACGCTTCAGGTCGGTTGTCTCGATGAGAAAATCGTCCACGAAAAGCTGACGCCCGAGATCGATCGGGATCACCTTCGGCGGATGATCGAGATACGGCACATCGATCGGTTCCAGTGTCCGTGCCGCAATCGAGCGCGGCGGCCATTCCCTGGGAAGGCGGATCCCGTTGTAAAGAAGCTCCCCGTCATTTTCATTCCACGGTTTCGGCGGTTGGGGAACCCAGCTGGTCACATTGCCAGGCCCCACGAGCAAGGCCCATTTTCCCAGCCGGAACTCATCACCTTTCTCCACCTGCTTCCGATAAACCCGGACCCGGTCGATGGCCGATGTGCCGAAAAGCTGGAATGTCTTCTGTTCCTTGTCCCAGGTGAACCCATAGCCTTCCAGCGTCGAGGCCAGGCTCCCTGCGTGCGGATTATCCGGTTCCGCCGTCAGCACGGTCACCGTGCCGGGCTTCGCGCAGCGGAAACTCAGGCATTCAATCGAGCCGCGGATGAATTTTTTCCCGCTGAGCCGGCGCGGCACTTCTTTCAGCGTATGGGGACGGTCCAAAAAAAGCCTGACCCCGGGCTCGAACTGATCGATTTCATATGCGTTCATGACCTCGATGTCCGCAGGATCACCAGTGATCCCCGGCTCTGCGGCTCGAAATGCCCCCGACGGCGCAACGCAAAGAAGAAGCAACCAAATCCGCACGATTTGAAATTTTGACATGATTCGTTTCCGGGGAGGATTGTATCGGTCAGTTTTTCATTGGGAAGCCACGCTTTGTCCAGTATCAAAGGCCAGATGAGACTCCCCCGGTTCTGCGCATTTTTTCTTTGGTCTTTCGCAGTGTTGCTGTCCGCAATGAATGCTCAGTCAGCAGACCGGCTAGAACAGGGTTTTGCCACTCCCCCGGCGGACGCGCGCCCGCAAACCTGGTGGCATTGGATGAATGGCAACGTCACCAAAGAAGGCATCACCGCCGATCTGGAAGCCATGGCGCGCATTGGCATCGGAGGAGCTCAGATCTTCAACGCGGCCCAGCATGACGACCTGCTGCGCCACACGGAACCAGCCGGACCAATCAAAACGCTGAGCCCGGAATGGATGGCGCTGACCCAGCATGCAATCCGGGAGGCGGAGCGGCTCGGGCTCGAACTCGCGATCCACAACTGCCCGGGCTGGAGCGAATCGGGAGGTCCGTGGGTGCCTGTGGACCAATCCATGCAGAAGGTGGTCTGGAGCGAAACCAACGTAAAAGGGCCATCCTCATTTTCCGCTCAGCTGAAACAACCTGATACCGTCCGCGGATACTACCGCGACATCGCCGTGTTTGCGTTTCCCACGCTGCCGGGCGAGGAGACTGCAGCCCCCCTTCTCGATCCGAAGATCAGCTCCGACGGACAGAAGATCGACGGTGAAGCAATGCTTGACGGCGATGTCGGCACGGGAACAGAAATCCCGATCCCTACAAAAGACGCCCCGAAAAGCTTTTTGTTCGAGTTCCGCGAGCCAGTGACATTCGGCACGCTCCGCTTGCTCCTCAAGTCCGACGCCGACGAGACCGTCTATGTCGGTGGAAAAATCGAAGCAAGCGATGATGGAAAATCGTTCCGCAAGCTCGGCGATGTGGACCTCTACATCATCAAGCTCAACACCACGACGACGATCAGCCTGCCTCCCACAAAGGCAAGGTTCGTGAGACTGTCGATGACCACCTCGAACGAGCGCTCGAAGACGATCACATTTTCCGGCGTCCAATTCGGTGCGCCGGGAATTCCGGGAATCGGAAAGAAAGCCGCTTTCGAAACGCGCGGGGATCGGAAGCCGTCAACCTCGACGGATGCCCCGCTTCCTCCCGAGGTGTGCATCCCGCCGGGACGCCTGCTGAATTTGACCGCCCGCATGAAGCCGGACGGTCATTTGGATTGGGATGTGCCAGCGGGCAATTGGACAATCCTCCGGATGGGCCACACATCCACCGGCATCCAGATTCATCCGGCGATGGATGCCGACCGCGGGCTTGAATGCGACAAGATGAGCCGCAGCGCGGTCGAGGCTCATTTCAACAACATGATGGGCAAGGTGATCGCGGCAGCAGGCCCCCTCGCCGGCAAGTCGCTCAAAATGGTGCTCGCCGACAGTTGGGAAGCCGGCTGCCAGAACTGGACCCCGGCATTCATCGCGGAATTTACTCAGCGGCGCAAATACGACCCCACACCGTGGCTGCCGACATTGACCGGGCGTGCGGTCGGATCGCTGGAGGATAGCGAGCGCTTTCTGTGGGACTTCCGCCGCACCATCGCGGATCTGATCGCCGAAAACCATTACGGAACTTTTCAGGAGCTCTGCGCCAAGCACGGAATGCTTCTCACTGCCGAAGCCCCAGGCATCGGAAGCCCTACGATTGCGGACTCCCTCCAGTGCCAGAAGTTCACCGATGTGCCGATGGGGGAATTCTGGATGGACGGACACAATGACAGCCGGGAGCCCGCGAGCGCAGCGCATGTGTTTGGAAAAAAATTCGTCGCAGCGGAGGCGTTTACAGCGTTCATCCCGGATGCGCGATGGACGAAGGCGCCGTTTGATTTCAAAGCGATCGGCGACCTGAACTTCTGCCGCGGCATCAACCGGTTTGTCTTCCACCGTTACGCGATGCAGCCGTGGATGGATCGCGCGCCCGGAGTAACCATGGGGCCATGGGGCAGCAATTTTGAACGCACCCAAACGTGGTGGGAGCAGGCCCGGGCGTGGGTCGCCTACCTGCAACGTTGCCAGTATCTCCTCCAGCAGGGCCTCTTCGTTGCTGATATCGCCTACTTCTATGGCGAGGGCGCGCCAAATACCATCACCGGCAAAGAACCGAAACTGCCCGACGGCTACAGCTTCGATGCGATCAACACGGACGTCCTTCTGAATCACGTCAGTGTGGATGAAACCGGCCGGATCGTTCTGCCGGATGGCATGAGTTACCGCCTTCTGCTGCTTCCCGAGGAGAACAGGATGACCCCGGAAGTTCTTAAAACCATTGCCTCACTGGTCAAGGCCGGCGCCATCGTGGCAGGCCCGCGTCCCATGAAATCCCCCAGCCTGACGAACCAACCGGATGCCAACGCGGAAATTTCAAGGCTCGCCGCCGAAGTCTGGGGGGATTGCGATGGGAAAAACGTGACATCCCACGCATATGGCAAAGGCCGTGTCGTGTGGGGAGTGCCTGTTGCCGACATTCTCAAGGAGTTGAAAACCCCGCCGGATTTTTCCTCCGACTCGCCTGCGGACTTCGCCTTCATCCACCGGCAGATCGGCGACACCGATGCGTATTTTGTATCGGGTCAGAAAATGGATCCGGTCACCGCCCGTCTGACATTCCGCGCAGGGAACCGGATTCCTGAGATATGGCATCCGGAAACAGGCCGGATCGAACCCGCTCCGGTGTTTTCCGTGAAAGATGGATTGGTCACCGTCTCACTGCACTTCGATCCAGCGGAGGCAATGTTTGTCGTCTTCCAAAAAAGCGCGGAGGGGGTTGATCCGATCAAGACCTTTGCGCGCGATGGAGAAAACCTCCTCGCTCCTGGTTCGGCCCAAACAGCCAGTCTCACTCAGTCCGATAGAAAACTCATTGTGAATACCAGCGCCCCAGGACACTACAAAGCGACCACCGCATCGGGCAAAACGCTGGAGGCCCATGTCAAGGCATTGCCGGATTCAAAAGTCCTGCCTGGCCCATGGGTGCTCAGGTTTCCGCCAAAATGGGGAGCTCCTGAACAAGTCACTCTCGACAAGCTGATTTCCTGGACCGAACACCCCGATGGAGGGGTGAAGCATTTCTCCGGCACGGCGACCTACACCATCGAATTCGAATGGGACGGAACTTCCGCTCTCCTGGATTTTGGAAAGGTGAAAGAAATTGCCGAGGTGCGGCTGAACGGAAAGGACCTCGGCATCCTCTGGAAACCGCCCTTCCGAGTGGATGCGAGCAGCGCGCTACGATCGGGCCTCAATAAGCTGGAGGTGAAAGTCACAAACCTCTGGCCGAACCGCCTGATCGGCGATGCCGGGCTTCCGGAAGACCAGCGCGTCACATGGACCACTTACCAGCCTTATCACCCCAATGATCCGCTCCTGGAATCCGGTCTGCTCGGTCCGGTCCGCTTGGTGCCCGTTGCCCGCGTGGCTTTTCCGGAGGCCAAGTAGCTCAGGATATGAAATATTTTCTTGCGCTGCTGCTGATCGTCCAGTCGGTCTGCGCCAACCCAACACCAACGCCCCCCGTCAAACCGGTCACACGCGAGCGCACGATGTCCCTCGACAAACGCTACCTGCTTCTGCCCGTCAAAAACCGACCCAAGGACAAGCAGCACGCCTCGCTCATTGTGGACGGCGTGGCCGTGCGGAAATTCAATATTGAGCTGGATGAAAAGCCCGACTGGTTCGCCCACCTCGACGTCAGCGATTGGAAGGGCAAAACGGCAACGCTCCGCATTGACAATCTGCCGGCAGATTCCAAGGCAGCCGACCTTGTCTCCACCTCCGATGAAGTTTGGAACGCCGCCGGTCTCTACCACGAAACGCTTCGTCCGCAATTGCAGTTCTCGACCAGATGCGGCTGGATCAATGACCCCAATGGTCTCGTTTTTTACAATGGCGAGTATCACATATTTTTCCAACACTCCCCCTATAGTTGGAGCGGAGGAGGCCCCCACTGGGGCCATGCGACAAGCACGGACCTAGTGCATTGGCGGGAGCACGGCGAAGCGGTTTATCCCGACGACCTCGGGGGCCCATGGAGCGGCAGCGCGGTCGTTGACTGGAAAAACACCAGCGGATTCGGCAAGGACGGCAAACCGCCGCTCGTGCTGATCTACAGCCACGTCGGCAATCCCGCCACGCAGCACATCGCCTACAGCACGGACGGCCGCACATTCACAAAGTTCGATGGCAATCCCGTGCTCAAGAACATCAGCTTTCTCAACCGCGACCCAAAGGTTTTCTGGCACGAACCGACCCAACGCTGGGTGATGGTGCTCTATGTCGGCGAGGGCCCCGCCGAGCCCGGAAAACCCATGCCTGGCCACACCATTCAGTTCCTAACGTCGCCAAACCTCAAGGATTGGACTCCCGCCAGCGTGACAAAAGGCGGAGGAGGCTATGATTTCTTCCTCTACGAATGTCCCGACTTCTTCGAGTTGCCGGTCGATGGCGATGCCTCAAAAAGAAAATGGGTGCTCTCGGCCGCAGACAGCGCCTATGCCGTCGGCTCATTCGACGGGAGCCGATTCACTCCTGACGAGATACGTATCCAGGGCCAGTCACGTCGAGGCTGTTTCTACGCGCCGCAAACGTTCAGCGACACGCCGGACGGACGCCGGATTCAGATCGGATGGGGACAGGCTCCCGCGCCGGGCATGCCATTCAATCAGCTCCTCACGCTGCCATGCGAACTTCAGCTTCGAAAGACTCCCGAGGGAGTTCGTCTGCGGCGCATTCCAGTCAAAGAACTCGAAACGCTGCGGGGAAAATCATGGAAAAACGACCGGCCCACACTGGCAGAGGGTGATGCAAATCCCCTCGCCGACGCGCGGGGCGAACTGCTGGAAATCCGAGCCGACTTCACTCCCGCCGCCGACAGCGAAGTGACGTTCAACGTGCGGGGCGTCGAGATCCGATACAATGCGGCCACGCAGGAAATCTCGGGCACCGACGTGCATGCGCCCGCGCAGCTGGAAGAAGGACGGCAGGTCATCACGATCTTTGCCGACAGAAATTATTTCAACGTCCTGGCCGCCGATGGCCTCACCTACATGCCATTCCCGGTCATCCCCAAGCCGGAAAACCTCGGCGTCTCTGTGAACGTCAAGGGCGGGGCCATTTCAATCCATCAACTCGAAGCCTTCGAATTGAAATCGATCTGGAAAAAGTAAACCGGCTCAATCTCGAAACCCCGCAATGGTAGGGCGGGATCGCCGAGCCCGCCGACTTATGCAGCAGGACGGCTCGGCGGGCCATCTCTGCCAGATCGAACCAGCTGCTGTTCCCGCGCGTCAGGATGTTGATTTACCACAAAGACACAAAGGAAGCAGGTTGCGAGTGGAAGGTTCCCCGTTTGCGTTTCATCCGCCAGGTAAATCTCACCGTCAAGCATCTCTTCATCCACCACCCTTTGTGCTCTTTGTGTCTTTGTGGTGATTTTTATCAGGTTAGGATAAAACTATGCCTTCACCCGAACAGAAGCATTCCGGTTGGCTTGGTAGGCCCCGCAACTTCCCCGCACCGCCAGATGCGGTGTCAGCATCACCGCACGGGGAGGCCATTCCGGCTGCGCGATGCGCTGCATCAGGGTGTGGAATGCCGTCACGCCGATTTCCCGGCAGGGTTGGTGAATCGTGGTCAGCGGCACGACAAGCAGCGTGGCGTAGCGGACATCGTCGAACCCCGCCACGCGGACCTGACCGGGCACGCTCAACTTGAGCTGCTCCAGCGTGCGCATCAACACCGCGGCGGTATGATCGTTGGCACAGATGAAGGCGTCGAAAAGCCTCCCCGCCGTCAGCTTGCGCACAAATTTCAAATCGGCCGGATCGCCCCACGACACCCAGTCCGGGCGCAGTTCGATCTTGTGGCGTAGGAGAGCCTCCCGGACTCCGGCAATGCGGATATCCACACTCGATGCCGAATGCGGACGCGCCACGAAAGCGATCCGCCGGCAACCCAGCCTCACGAGGTGCTCGGCGAGCAGATATCCCCCGGCGAGGTTGTCAACCCCGACCAGATCGAAATCGCTCCGGCTCGGAAACGCCCGCAGATCGCGGTCGAGCAGCACGACATGAATGCCTGCGTCCCGCAACCTAGTGGCGATCCGTTCGTTCACCGTCTCGTTGTCGCTCGACAGTTCGAAGGGGGCAAAAAACACCCCCTCAACCTGTCGCTGGATGAACTGTTCGCAAAGCTGCTCGGCATGGTCCCGGCTCAGGTCGCTGTGCGAAAGGGCCGATCCACCCCAGATCACGCTGTAACCGTTCACCCGCGCCAAGCTGGCAATCTCACCGCAAATGACCCCGAAAATTTCGGTTGTTCCGAGACCGGGAACAAGCAGGCCCAACTGCTTGGTCGGAACGCTTGCGGTGACTTCCCTCACATACGATCCCGAGCCGGCACGTCGCTCGATGAGACCCTCCGCCTGAAGATCCCGCATCGCTCTCGCGACAGTAGGGCGGGAGGTGCCGAACTCCTCAACAAGCTGCGCCTCGCTCGGCAGGCGTTGTGCTTTTCCAAACTTCCCGGAAAGGATGCCTTCGCGGATCTGATCGGAAATCCTGCGATGAAGAGGATGCTTGGGCATAGGATTTACAGGTTGTGAATCTGATATTACAGGTTTTACGAACCTAGAGGCCAATTGTTTTTACACCCATGGTTTTCCACGCGAATCATCCAAGGCACATATCGGTTCCCTTCCCCGCACTTCTTCCCCGTTCCAGGAATTCATGAAACTTCCCGTCCTCATTACCCTTGGCCTCTGCATTCCCATTCTCCACGCTGCTCAGCCGGATGATGTCATCGCGGATTTTGAAGCGGATGGATATGGAGACTGGAATGTAGCGGGCACCGCCTTCGGTCCGGGCCCAGCTCAGGGGGCGCTGCCGCGTCAGATGAAAGTCGAGGGGTTCAAAGGTCGCGGCCTCGCTAATTCCTTTGGTAGTGGGGATAATAGCACCGGGACGCTCACTTCTCCGGAGTTCACAATCCGCCGCAAGTTCATCACGTTTCTCATCGGCGGCGGTGGGTTCGAAGGCAAAACCTGCATGAACCTGATTGTCGATGGAAATGTCGTTCGAACGGTCACGGGACCGAACATCGAACATGGAGGCACTGAGAAACTGGCTCCGGGCTCGTGGGAGGTGGGCGAGTTTGCCGGCAAAACGGCCGTCATCGAAATTGTGGACAACCAGAAAGGTGGCTGGGGGCATATCAATGTGGACCAAATCGAGCAGTCCGACACGGCTGTGCATGCGCCCCTCAAGCTGATCACACAAGAGCGCACTATTCCCCTCGACAAGCGCTACCTGCTGCTGCCCGTAACAACCCGGGCCCGGGAGTCGCAGAAGCAACGCGCCACCCTGACTGTGGACGGCGCACCGGTGCGGGTATTTTACCTGGATCTGGATGAAAATCCCGAGTGGTTTGCCCACCTCGATGTCAGCGAGTGGAAGGAAAAACCGGCCACGCTCCGCATCGACAATCTTCCCGAATCCTCGAAAGCCATCGATCTCGTCACCACCTCCGATGAGATCTGGAATGCTGGCGGTCTCTATAACGAGGCTTTGCGACCCCAGATTCAGTTCTCGACCAGGCGCGGATGGGTCAACGACCCCAACGGGCTCGTATTTTACAACGGCGAGTATCACCTCTTCTTCCAGCACAACCCGTATGGATGGAACGCGGGCGGCCCGCACTGGGGACATGCGACCAGCCCCGATCTTGTGCACTGGCAGGAGCACGGAGAGGCGCTGTATCCGGACGACTTCGGAGCGATGTTCAGCGGAAGCGCGGTCGTTGATTGGAAGAATACGAGCGGATTCGGCAAGGACGGCAAACCGCCACTCGTGCTGATCTACACCGCCGCAGGCAACCCTTTCACCCAGTGCATCGCCTACAGCACGGACGGACGCACGTTCACGAAGTTCTCCGGCAATCCTGTGGTGAATAATATCACGCGCGGAAACCGCGATCCGAAAGTCACCTGGCATGAACCGACGCAGCGCTGGGTGATGGTCCTCTATGTCGGTCAGCCATCCCCCACCGGCGGGACGGACGCAAAAGGGAATCCGAAACAGACTCACACCATCCATTTCCTCACGTCACCGAACCTCCGGGACTGGACGCCCTCAAGCGTGACTAGCGGCGGCGAAGACTCCGACCACTTTCTCTTCGAATGCCCGGATTTCTTTCAACTCCCGGTCAATGGCGATGCCTCAAACAAGAAGTGGGTGCTCTCCGCCGCAAACTGTGAATATGCCGTCGGAACGTTCGACGGAACCAAATTCACCGCCGAAGGGGAACGCGCTCCCGGTATGCGTCCCGGCGGTTCCTTCTACGCACCGCAGACGTTCAGCGACATGCCGGACGGACGCCGCATCCAAATCGGCTGGGGACGTGCGACCGCGCCGGGCATGCCATTCAACCAGCTCCTCACGCTGCCCTGCGAACTTCAACTCCGGCAGACCCCCGATGGGCTGCGCCTGCGGAGGCAACCGGTCAAAGAACTCGAATCCCTGCGCGGCAAATCCTGGAAATCCGACAAGTCCACTCTGGCCGGGGGTGATGCAAATCCCCTCCCGGGCGTCCATGGCGAACTACTGGAAATCCACGCCGACTTCACTCCCGCCGCCGACAGCGAGGTGACGTTCAATGTGCGCGGAATCGAAATCCGCTACGACGCCGCCAAGCAGGAGATCTCAGGCCCGGGCGAGCATGTGCCCGCACCGCTGCAAAACGGACGGCAGACGATTACGATCTTTGCCGACAGAAACTACTTCAACGTCCTCGCCACCGACGGCCTCACCTACATGCCGTTCGCGGCCATACCCAAGCCGGACAACCTCGGCGTCTCGGTGAGCGTGAAGGGCGGGGCAATCACCATCCACCAGCTCGAAGCTTTCGAACTGAAATCCATCTGGAAAAAATGACCGGACCATCATTTATGAAGCCGCAGATTGACGCCGATTTTCACAGATTATTTCTGGCAGAAAGCAGTGGGAGGTTTCATGCAAAGTCGCTGCACCAACATCTCAGCTGTCTTCCCTTCTTCCATCTGTGTCAATCTGCGCCAATCTGCGGTTAACCCTTCTGTAGTCTTTCTTTTATCATGAATCCACGTCTCTTCCTCTGGTCTCTCGTCTCCGCGCTTGCGGGGTTTCTCTTCGGCTTCGACACGGTCGTCATCTCCGGCGCGGAGAAGACGATCCAGGCGCTCTGGGGCCTGAGCCCGGCGATGCACGGGCTCGCCATGAGCGCGGCCCTGTGGGGCACCGTCCTCGGGTCGGTCGTGGGAAGCTGGCCGACCGATCATTTCGGGAGAAAGAAGACGCTCTTCTGCATCGGCTCGCTGTTCCTCGTCGGCTCGCTGTGGTCAGCAGGCTGCAACGACGTCTATTCGTTCATGATCGCAAGATTCATCGGCGGACTCGGGATCGGCATCTCAACCGTGGCCTCACCGCTTTACATCTCGGAAATCGCGCCGCCGGAACGCCGCGGAAGGCTCGCCGGAATGTTTCAGTTCAACATCGTCTTCGGCATTCTCGTCGCATTTCTCTCGAACTTCCTGCTGGCCGGCATCGGGGAAAACTCATGGCGCTGGATGCTCGGGATCATGGCGGTTCCCTCGATCATCTACACGCTCGCCTGCCTCATCATTCCAGAGAGCCCGCGCTGGCTGATCGGCCGCAAGGGCGACCGCGCTGCCGGGGCACGCGTCATCCGCCTCATCTACCCGGATGCCACGGAGGCCGAGATCGAGGCGAAGGTGGATGAAATCGCCTCGGTGTCCCATGATAAGTCGAGCACCGGACGGTTCTGGAGCATGCAGCTGAAGACGCCGATCCTGCTCGCCTTCCTGATCGCGTTCTTCAACCAGCTCTCCGGCATCAATGCGATCCTGTATTTCGCGCCGCGAATTTTCGAGCTCGCCGGGCTGGGAGCCAAGGCGGCATTGCTCCAGTCGGTCGGCATCGGGGTCACCAACCTCATCTTTACGTTCATCGGCCTCTGGCTGATCGACCGCCTCGGCCGCCGCACGCTGCTCTACATCGGCTCGTTTGGCTACATCGCTTCGCTCGGCCTTTGTGCATGGGCGTTCTTCACCAAAACTTTCGCCATCGTTCCCGCGTGCGTCTTTGCGTTCATCGCGGCCCATGCGGTCGGACAGGGAACGGTCATCTGGGTTTTGATATCGGAGATTTTCCCGAACCGCCACCGGGCGCAGGGTCAGTCGCTCGGCAGCTTCACCCACTGGATCTTCGCCGCCCTCCTCACCCTGTTTTTCCCGTCAATGGTCACAGCTTTCGCACCCGGATACGTGTTTCTATTTTTCTGCTTCATGATGGTCCTCCAACTCATCTGGGTGAAAATGATGGTTCCCGAAACCAAGGGTCGGACTCTCGAAGACATCGAGCGGCACCTGGAAGCCTGAGCCCACGCCACCATGAGCACACCGATGACGATTTATCGCGAGCTGGCCTCACTCGCGCCTGTCATTGCTGATTTCAAAGCACGGACAGCCGCACCGGCGGAACGCTACCGCGGGCTCTGCGGCTTCGACGGCTTTATTGACACCTTCGTAAGGCTGCAGATTCCCTCCTCGATGGCGGAATTCGGCCCGAAAGTTGCCGCCGCCGCAGGCGTCTCGGCATCGTATCCGGCAAGCCATCTGGGCGACAAATTCGGAGGCAACGGGCCTCTCTTTGCCGCAGCGATGCATGACATTCACGGCGGTGAAATCGATCTGACTTACATTGGAGCGATGGGCGCGGGGGAGGTTTTGCCGATCTTTCATGATGCGCTGGTTGGAAAAACCCAACGGCTTTTTACCCTGGCTCACCCGGCCCACACGACTTGTCTGGAATTCACCGACGGCAAGGTCATGCTCTGCGATATGGCCCCCTGCGGAGACGTAACATGGGAGCGGCTTCTCGAATGTGTCGGCGGGACGGCTCTGGATGAACTCCTGCGCGACGCCGGGTTCATCAGCGCCGTGAACTGGGGAAAACTCCCTCACGCCGGAGTGATTTGGAGCAATATCGCCAACCGTCTCACCGAACTCGGAGTCCCTGCAAAGAAAACCCACTTTTTCATGGACTTGGCGGAATTCGAAACCCGTCCGCCCGCTGACCGCGAAGATTTGCTCTCCCGACTGGGACCGATCACCCGCCAATGCCGGACCATCCTGAGTTTCAATCTCAAGGAAGCCTGGCAAATGGCGGAAAGCTTCGAGGGCCATTTTCATGGAAAAAAATCTCCTGATGACGTCGCCGAACTGGCCGCCCTCCTACGTTCGCGCATCGATGTCGATCGCGTGATCATCCATCCGAACGACGGCGCCGCCTGCGCCAGCGCAGACGGAACCGTCTATGTGCCGGGACCATATTGCCGCGAACCGCTGATCTCAACCGGAGCGGGAGATAATTTCGGCGCAGGGTGCCTCTCCGCCGCCATGCGCGGGCTCGATGACGCAGGAATCCTGCTGGCCGGAAACTGCGCCAGCGGGCATTTCGTCCGCTCCGGCCGCTCGGCATCATTCGCGGACATGAGAAATTTGCTCGACGCCTGGAGTGAAGGAGCCCTCGGTGAACGCCTCTAGCTGAAAACCTTCCCTTTCGCTGAAGCGTTGGGCATATTCCTGCATCAGAACGATGAGTTGCCTGGTGAAGTTTGCAAACCGGGAGCGCTCGATTTTGAAAACAACAAGTCCCCCACCCGGCAAGCCGCGATGAAATCGTTGATCCTTTTATGGTGTTTTTCCCTGGCGACTGCTGCGGCTGTCGAATCTGCCGCCAGCAGTAATTCTCAATCCCCCGGCGTGCTCATGCATCAGGCTGATGTGTTGGATCAAGCGGTCGCTCTGGATCACAACCGGCCTGCCTGGCACCTCACTCCAACGGTCGGCAGTTGGTGGGATGTGAACGCCCTCATGTATCACAAGGGCCGCTATCACGTGATGTTCATGAAGCACATGTTTGATGATCAGGGAAACGCACTGCCCGATAACTGGGGGCATGCCTCCAGCACGGACTTGCTGCACTGGCAATTTCACCCTGACACGTTGCATTCGGGCCTCTTCGATGATGGAAAAGCCCGTCCATTCTGGAGCGGGGATGCCATCGAAAATGCGCCGTTGCCGACGATCATTCCCCTCGTTGTCAAAAACGGTATCAACAGCGGTGTCTGGGCGGCGCAACCGAAGGATGACGAACTCCTGGAATGGAAATTCATCCAGCAGAAACCCATTCTTTGCCAGAAGCCGAAACCCGCCGCGCCGGCTGTTGGCCAAAAGTCCGAATACATTATCTTCGACTCCACTGCATGGTATGACGCTTCGAAGCAGACCTACTTCCTGCTGTGCGGCAACAAGAACTTCCGTCCCGGCTACGAGGGGGATTGCACAAGCCTGTTCACCGGAAAGGACCTCCTCCACTGGGAATACGTCGGACCTCTTTACAAAAGCCGCCGCGACATGACGTCCATCCACGAGGACACCGCCTGTCCGGACTTCTTTCCGCTCGGGGACAAATGGCTACTCCTCTCCCACGTCCATAATCCCTGGACCCATTGCCGCTACTATGTCGGCAGCTTCGACGGCACCACGTTCACGCCGGAGAGTGTCGGACGCATCGGCTGGATCAATGACCAGATCGCCGCCCCGGAAACCATGCCCGACGGCAAAGGCCGGCGGATATTTTTCGGACAGGTGCGCACCGCTGGAAAAAACGGCCTGTGGAAAACTTCCTTCTCCATGCCTGTCGTCCTGAGCCTCGGCGAGGACAAAACCCTCCGGTTTCAGCCTGCCGATGAGCTTCTGACTCTGCGCGACAACAGCCATACCGAGAAAGACCTCACCCTCGACGACCGGTCCCTGCCTCTACCCGAAGCTGCAGCCCGGTCCGTCGAACTTCGCGCCACATTCACCGACGTCAACGCGAAGGCGGTCGGCTTCCGGGTCGCCAGCTCGCCCACTCAGGACGAATTCACCGACATCTCGTATCTTCCTGAGGAAAAAGTCATCGAAATCAACTTTGCGAAAAGCGATCTCAAAAACCGCACCCGCTACACCCGCTACCACTCGCGCGCTCTGGAGGGAAAAATGATCGAAGCAAACCCGGACGTAACCGTCCAGCGGATGCCATTTGAGCTCAAGCCCGGCGAACCGCTGGATCTGCATGTCTTCGTGGACGGCTCCATCATCGAAGTCATCGCCAATTCCCGCGCCTTCACAGCGCAGACCATCTACCCTTCGAAACGCGACTCAGTCGGCTCATACATTTTCGCACGCGATGGAAAAGCCAACGTGCCCCTGCTGGAAACCCACCACCTCAACTCCACGCTGAACCGCTGAAGCGCGCGATCACTTCGCCGCCCGATCAGCCCAGAGCTTCTCCGTGACCGGGAACATCGACACGCGGAATTTCGTGCAGCCGAATGGCACAAGTTCGATTTTCGCCTTCTCGCCGCCGCTCACGGGAGCGGCAGGGAGCGGCTGGAGTTCCGTCGGCTTCCAGTCGAACTGCACAGCATCCGCACGCAGGCGGAGGGGCGATGAAAGCGACCAATCCCAATTCTTCGGCATCGGAGTGCGGACGACTTCGATGCCGCTGCTGCGCGGATCGACATTCAGCGCGTAGTTCCACACGGCTCCCGGCGCAACGCGGTTCGGAGTCTCGTCGGCAATCGGGAGAGCAAACAAAAGCGGCCCATACATCACGCTTGCAAATGGATTGTGGACATCCCTCACCTGCGAGAGCTGGCGGGAGCGCGGCTGATGAAATTTAGCAACCTCCTCCTGACGGAAGTAGTCCTGGTCGGGATAGGATGTCTCCTGACCGCAGATCAACCGGGGCGTCATCGGGAAGCGGATTCCGATCCGGTCGCCGGTTTTCCATGTGCGGTCGAGCTTCACGAATCCATTGGCATCCACCTCCATTTTCACAGGTTGGTCGTTGATTTGGATTTCGGGATTCTTGCACCATGCTGGAATGCGGAGGGAAACCGGGAACGCCGCATCGCGCGAGGGAGTCACTTCCATGACGATGGATTCCTCGAATGGATAAACAGTTTTACTTTCCACGATGACGTCCACCCCGTCGGCAACCTGTGCCTTCACCCGGCACGGACCGTAAAGCGTTGCAGCAAGGCCGTGGTCGGGCGTGGCCATCCACATGTGCATGATGTAATTCGGCAGAACGCGGCTCACGTTGCCGACGCAGCAGAGACAGGGGTGCCCGATCGGGGTAAACTGATACGACCCAAGCGAAGGATTGTGGGGTTCCTCCAGCGGGAGCGATTCGTTGAGGCGGTTCGGGCTCTGGTAATAGCACATCGTCTCGAAATCGCGGGCGATCGGTGCCGGGCCGGCATTGAAGAAGATCTGCTCGATGCGGTCGGCATAGCTCCCCTCGCCCGTGATGCGGAGGAGCCAGAGATATGTCCAGTTGGCGGCAGCCACGTTGCACGTTTCCACATTGCGGGTGGAGCCGATGCCGGCCAGGTGTTCCTCACCGGAGACCAAACCATTCGGCAGCAGGAACGACTGGTCGCTCCATTTCACCGCGCTCTTTGTGGCATCAAGGAGGTGCCGGTCGCCAGTCCACGGATACAGCAGCGCGGGAACCCGTTCGTTCTCGTAAAATATGACAGCATGCCCGGGAACTATTTTCCCGCTGTTCCAGGTTTCGACCGCCTTCTTGAATCCGGGTCGCTCCAGCACCGAGCGAACGTTGGCCAGAACCTGCGGATCCCGGCTCAGGAGATACGTGTCGATCATCGGGTCGAGATTGACCATGCCGTTCACCACCCCGAAATCATCCTGAAAATCCGGGAGCGGAAAATTCCGGTAAACTTTTACCAGAGCTTCCAGAATCCTGGGATCGCCGCTCGCCTGGTAATAGGCGACCAAAGCACGTCCCATGTGCGAATGCGCCCAACTGTTGAATCCGTCGTCATTGAAGATGCTATTCGGCATCCAGTAGACAAAGGAATCGCCCCCTTTCAGAATGCCGTCCACCACCGGATCCAGCCGGGACTTCGCTTTTGCGATCAGGTCCGGATCATTCAGGATGTAGGCCATCCTCACCAAGCCATCCAGCCAGTAGGCGCACTGCTCGAGCGGCCAGCCGGTCCCCTTTTCCTTAACGCCTCCGGCTTTGAAATCCTGCCCCGACCAGCCTTTTGCATAGGTCTCCGCCCGCTCATCAAGATGCCCCGTGATGCCCTTCCCGGCGGCCAGCGCCCAGTCACGCAGCCAGCCGGTCGGCTCGACCGCTCCCGGCTTGAGCGGCTGGAAAGCCATCGGCACATCCTCAGCACGGGTAACCAGCGCTGTGGCGCTCAGGAAAATGAGGGCGATGAAAATCCATCTCCAACAGGATCGACAGGCAAAGTGCCGCCAATGATGACTTGAAAGGGGGAAGGCAATTGAGCGGAGGGAGTGATTCATGGGGACTGTGCAGGTTATCTGCCGACCGGCATTTTCCTCAAGGGTGATTTCCCGAAAGATGGCCCGCCGGCATCAAGGGTGTCCGCCCATCTGCCACAGCTTGATCGCCTCGATCGGATGGATGAGCATGATGACGTTGAGGGTGAGGTTGTCCCGCACCCAGAGGGCACACCCGATCTCCATGGCCAGGAAAAGAACCACACTCGCCCAGACCGGCAGCCGCCAGGCCAACAGAAAGCCGAACGACATCATCAGGACGTCGCTCAGGGAATTGAAAATACTGTCGCCCGAATACCCGAGGGCCATGGTTGCATCGCGATAGCGGTTGATGATGATTGGAGAGTTTTCCAGCATCTCCCATCCCGCCTCCACGATCACGGCGGCCAGATACCGGAACCGGAGCGGAACCCGCCGGGCCACGAGCCAGAGCAGGGCGAAAAACACGAACCCGTGTCCGATGTGGGAAAACGAATACGCATCGGCCAGGCGCTGCGAGCACTCGCTGCTCCAGATGCTGCCCTCCCAGAGCCCCGGTTTTCCGTCAGGCCCGAAAACCGAGCGTCCCATCCACCGCTCGAAACCGGCGAGGATCGCGAGAACGGCGGCGACGATCCCGAATATCCCGAATGCCTTTTTCATTACTGCGCGATGTATCCCCACCCCGGCTGATCAGTCCCGGAAGTTTTTGAAATCCAGAACGACACCAAAATCCCGGCCCCGGCAAAAGGCGATGACGTTCTGCAACTCATCGCGACTTTTTCCGGTGACCCGGACCTGGCGGTCTTGAAGCGAGCTCTGGACCTTCAGCCCGGCTGCCTTGATCTCCTTCACGATCTCCTTCGCCTTGTCGCCTTCCAGTCCCTGCTTGATCAGAAAATCCTGTGTGGCATGTCCAAGCGGAGAAATTGCAGGATCCTTGCGCTCGACATTCCGGAGATCGATGTTCCGCTTGGCCAGCTTGCCGACAACCATGTCATGAAGCGCCTTGAGCCGCGTCCCGTCCTCGGCCTTCAGCGCGATTTTTGAATCGACAGGCTTCCATTCAATCGTCGCCGGACTCCCCTTGAAATCAAACCGCGTGGCAAGTTCCTTGAGCGCTTGGTTGACCGCGTTGTCAACCTCCTGCTTGTCAATTTCCGAAACGATGTCGAACGAGGGCATGTGAGGAACGATAGCGGCGGCGGCGCAGGACGGTCAATGACAGGAATCTTATCAAACTTCTCCGACGTAGATGCGATGGGCCGCCCGCTTTGCACGTTCGTGGGACTTGGCCTCATACTCGAAGGCGTGAAACCCGGCCCGCTTGAGTTGGTCGAGAAAGGCAGGCTCCCTCACCGCAGACCAGAAGGCGACGCGTCCCCCGGGGCGAAGAGCACGGCGGATGAGTGAGAGGCCGCTGGCATTGTAGAGGCGAGAGTTTTTCGCCTGCACCAGCGAGGTCGGGCCGTTGTCCACGTCAAGAAGGATAGCATCGAAGCGGGCGTTTGTTCGCTTGATGCAGTCGAAGACGTCGCCGGTGAAGGTGTCCACACGAGAGTCAGCCAGGAGTGATCCGTTCAGGCTGGCGAGAAATTCCCGGTTCCAAGCCACGACCTCAGGCAGAAGTTCAGCCACCTGAACGAAGGCCATCGGTCCTGTCAGTTCGAGCACGCGTCGAAGGCTGAACCCCAATCCCAAACCGCCGATCAGAACACGAGCCTCGTTGCTCTGCGGGCGGAAGACACAGGCAAGGTCGGCGAGCATGGTCTCCGAGACCGTATTATTTGATCCCATGAGTTGCCGCCCGTTGAGTTTGAGAAAATAGTCTCCATCGTGCTCATGGAGCGAGAAGCGCGATCCATCCGGTGTGCGGGTCTCCGCGAGGTTGCGAAAAGGAATCACGCCCGCGCCCCCGGCGTGGAGAGCACCCCTGAGAAATGGAGCAGGGCGGCATCGGCCGCATCTGTCGGCGCCAGTTTCTCCAACCATGCCCGCCCTTCGGAACTTGCGATCCAAGCCTTGGTTTTGTTCAAAGCATCATCCACTGTGGCGGGAGAGGCTGCCTGCGCAAGCAGTTTGCGGGCTGGAAGAATCCCCTTCGGCAATGGGGAGGCTGGAATCGTCACCGGTATTACGACTTCCACGCCCAACCACTCCTGCAACTCCGGGAGAATGTCAGCAGGCGTTTGAAACCGTTGCCAGACACGGTCCTCGTGATCGGGATCCACGGATGCAATGAACTCGTTTGCCAGGCTGAATCCGGGAGCGTTCGCATGAATGAATTCCCTGCACTTGTCGCCGTGCATTTTGAGTCGCCCCTTTGTTCCTGTGCTGTATTTGCGCGTTTCCACAGCCGTTGTTTTTGGCCCCTCCGCGTTCGTTAGTCCAACCATTTCCAAGCGGCGGATGAGTTAAGGGTGATGTTGCCTCTTGCCACATCGTAGCCAATGGCCCCATAGTGCGGCCTATGGGAGATTCCAATCCGAAAAACAACCAGAAGAAAAAAGCCCAGCAAATCGCAAAGAAGGCCGGCAACCAGAAGAAGCCGGCGGCACCCGCTCAGGTGCTTCCAAAGAAAAAGTAGACCCCCGGCGCGCTATGGCCGGCAGTGGCGGGCGAGGCACGCGGCAATCTCATCCTTTTTGAACGGCTTCGAGAGGAAGTCGTCCATGCCTGCCGCCATACAGCGCTCACGGTCGCCGAGCATCACATTTGCCGTGAGGGCGATAATCGGCACTCTGAATCCCGGGCCAGCCTCGGTTTCGCGGATCATCCTCGCCGCCTCGATTCCATCCATGACAGGCATCTGCATGTCCATGAAAATTGCGGAGAACTTCCCCGGTAAAAATGCATCGATGGCCTCCTGTCCGTCCCGAGCAAATTCCGCCCTCCAGCCGATGGCTTCCAGCATTTTGCCCGCGAGCAAACGGGAGGTGCCATCGTCCTCGACGACGAGGACAAGGTTTCCTGGCGGAGAAGCCTCTCCAGTCCCGGGGGAAGTCGGGACGGGCTGAGGCGTTTTTTCAACCACCTCGTTGTCCGGATGCCCGGCAGCACCATCGATCGAAAGCCGCAAAGTAAAGATGCTTCCTCGGCCGGGTGTCGAAATGATGGTGATCTTGCCTCCCATGGCTTCGGCGAGGCGCTGAGAAATGGCAAGGCCGAGACCCGTCCCCTCAAACGAGCGTCTCAGCGTCGAATCACCCTGCGTGAACGGCTTGAACAGGAGGGGGATGGTTTCGGAAGGAATGCCGAGACCGGTGTCTTCCACGGAGAATTCCAGCGCCGGTTGGTCGCCGCAGGATGTCGCCACGATCCGTAGGACAACCGATCCGCTCGATGTAAATTTGACCGCATTGCCGAGAAGGTTGATCAGAATCTGGCGGATCCTCCGTTCGTCCCCGGTGATTTGCTCCGGCACCCCGGGATCCGTCTCGCAGCGGAATTCGAGCCCTTTGACCGCAGCGGTATTCCGGATGGGGAGGCAGGACGATTCCACCAGGCCGGCAATCAGAACCGGACCGGTCTCGAACTTCATGCGCTTTCGTTCGATGCTGGAAAAATCCAGGATGTCGTTGACGATCTGGAGGAGGTGCTCCCCGCAATTTAATATCGTGCGGGCTTGCTCCTTCTGCTCGCTTTCGAGTTGGGATTCGGAAAGTAGTTCTGCAAAGCCGAGGACTCCGTTGAGCGGGGTGCGGAGTTCGTGGCTCATCACGGCAAGAAATTCGCTCTTTGCCCGGTTGCCCGCCTCCGCGCGGTCGAGGGCATCGAGAAGATTCGATTCGAGGGCTTTTCGCTCGGTGATATCTTCCTTGACCGCGATGAAATGGATAATCCGGCCCGAGCTGTCAAAAACCGGCGAGATGGTCGCCGACTCCCAGAACAGCGATCCGTCCTTGCGCCGGTTATGGAATTGCCCCTTCCAAATCTGCCCGGAGTTGATGGTTTCCCAGAGATTGCGGTAAAACGATCCATCCTGCTCGCCGGATTTGAGAACACGGGGATTCTGTCCGACCGCCTCCGCAAACGTGTAGCCCGTGGTCTTTTCAAAGCAGGGGTTCACATATTCGATGTTCCCATCGAAATCCGTGATGACAATGGTGTTCGCGCTCTGCTCGACAGCCGTCCGGAGATTATTCAACTCCTCCTCCGCCTGCTTGCGCGCGGTAATGTCGATCCCGATTCCCAAAAGGAACGGACGCCCTTCGACAACCATCTGCCGTCCGGTCAGAAGGAACCACTTGAACTCCGGCCCCCCGCGCATCAGGACGCGGACTTCTGCGCTCTCGAACCTGGTGCTTCCCAGCACGCCCGACATTTTTATTTGGATCGAAGCGCGGTCATCCGGATGAATTGTTTCGATCGCATCCGTGGCAGCGATCTCAGCATCCGGCTTTCCGACAACCTCATCGCGCTCGTAGGCGTTCCAGCGCACGAATCGACCCTTCTCGTCGAGCATGTAGAACGTGCCCGGGATGCTCTCGATGATGGCCCGGTTCAGCGCCTGCTCATGCTTCGCCGCTTCGTCCGCCTTCCTGCTGTCGTCCTGACGGGCAAAGCTCTCCATTGCAAAATCGATATCGCCCGCCATCTCCACCAGCAGATTGCGCGCCTCCTCATCGAACACATGGGGGATGCCGCTGTAGAGGGTGAGTGCCCCGATGGTTTTTTGTCTCAATCGCAAAGGGAGTGCTGCGGAGGCTCTCCAGCCGAAAGCCTTGGCCTTCTCATGCCAGGGCGCCGTGATCGGGTCATTTTGAAAATCCTGGCACCAGACCGGGGTGTTTTCACGGATTGCAGTGCCCGTGGGCCCTCGTCCAAAGGGGTCATCGGCATCCAACGAAATCTCGATGCCCTCCAAATATTCGGTGCCGACACCGAACGCGGCCGTCTCCCGAACCAGTCCTGTCGCATCATCCACTATGCCGATCCACGCCATCGCCATGCCCCCGAATTCCACCGCAACCCGGCAGAGCATCGGCAGCAACTCATCCGAACTCGCCGAACGCACAATCGCCTGGTTGCTCTGGCTCAGCGCGGCATAAAGCTGGGTGAGGCGGGCGATCCGGGCTTCGGAATCTTTGCGCTCCGAAATGTCGTCAAAAACGGTCGCAAACCGGCCCGGCTGGGGACAAAATGCCCTGATCTGAAAATGCCGTGCGAGCGCACTGCTGAATTCCTCGAATTGCACTGGGTCGCCGGTAAGAGCCACGCGTCCGTAGCGATCAATCCACATCGGCTCCGTCTCCGGCATGATCTCCTTGACCGTCCGACCAACGACGTCCGCCGCCTTCATCCCGGTCATGCGTTCAAACGCCGGATTGACAGTGAGAAACCTGTAATCGGCCGGCTTGCCGTGGGCATCGCAAATAATTTCGTGCAAAGCGAAGCCGTTGATCATGCTCTCGAACAGCATGCGGTAGGTCTCCTGCATCTCCGCACGATGCTTCTCGGAGCTGAGGAGATTTTTCAAGATCCTGCTCTGGCGTTTCCGGTAGAATAAGCCGACTCCTGTCGCGACCAGAAGGATGACCAGTCCGATGAGGATCCCGACGACACCCGCCCGGTAAGCGGCAACGGTAGAAATTTCCTGCTGATCCAATTTACTCACAAGAAACCATGACGACCCCGGGACCACGCCCAACTCGGTCAGCACTTCCTTCCCGCGGTAGTCTTTGCCTTGAAATCTGCCCTTCTTGCCGAGCGCCGCCTGCACGGCAGGAAGACTGGTGAGGGTCAGCGGGAAGCGCAGAGCCATGGAGGCATTGGGAGCGAAGCGCAGCTCGTTGACGATCACCACCTCGTCCCCCTCGCGCTGGGCGAGAACTGTTTCGGTGCTGTCACTTTCCGTGGGCCAGAACTGGAGGAGTGAAAACAGCTCGTCTTTTGCGTGGCTCCGCAGAACCAGCACCGCGACCGGCCGCCCGCTGCCATCCCGCACCGCCACTGCGATATCAATATGCACTGCGGCATCTTCCGAGAGAAAGAAATCGGAAACGACAGCCTCTCTGCGTGACAGCGCATCCCGGATGGCATTCTTTGTGGCGGCAGACACCAGTAGGTGCACATCGTTGGTTGCCAGCAGAAGATTGCCAGACGGATTGAACAGAAGGATGTTCGCATATCCCGGCATCTCCGCCTTCATAAGTTCGCGCAATTTCGCGCGTGACTCCGGGTTTTCCGGAGCAGCCAGGAATTCCGGGGCCACGTTGCCGATCAGTTCGTCATTCGCGGCCCTCGCGGCATCGGCCATGCGTTCCTTCCGCCATTGATAGATCTGCTTGACCTTGAGCTCGCCGATGCCGGAGAGCGCATGGTATTTTTCCTTCGAGACCTCCTCCCGCTCGGCCAGATAATAAGAATAAACGCTAAACACCAGCCCTAGCGCAACTGCGACAATGCCTGCAGCCAGCACTATGCGGGCTCTGCGGTCGAGTGGCATACCTTGAGATTTCATCGTGTGCTGCTGCCCACTAACGGGGGGACATAAGCGGCAAATCCTATTATGAATCTCTGGGGCCATTCTGACAATCCCGATTTGACATCCCGATTTGACATCCCGATTTGACGAGCCGCACGGGTGACGCCCGGCGGAGCCTTGATCCGGAATACGGAGGGGGATAGTTTTTCCACCGTGCCACGCGTCATCTTCCACCTCGACATGGATGCCTTTTATGCATCGGTCGAGCAGCGCGACGAACCGTCGCTTCGCGGGAGGGCGGTCATCGTCGGGGCTCCGCCCGACCGCCGCGGGGTGGTCTGTGCCGCGAGCTATGAGGCCCGGACGTTCGGAGTTCGTTCCGCGATGTCATCCCGCACGGCGCACAGACTGTGCCCGGCGGGTGTTTTCATCCGGCCCCGCATGGACGCCTACCGAAGCGAATCCCGCGAAATCATGGGCCTGCTGGCGCAGTTCGGCGGCTCCATCGAACAGATGAGCGTGGACGAGGCTTACCTCGACATGAGCCACCGGTTTGAGAGTTTCGAGTCGGCAGCCGTCATGCATCTTGGGCGGGAAATGAAGGAGATCATCCGGCGGGAACGGGGACTGACCGCCAGCATCGGGATCGCCGGCAAAAAATTGCTCGCGAAAATCGCCAGCGATCACGGAAAGCCGGACGGCCTCTTCTGCATCAACGAGGCTGAGAAAGTCCCATTCCTGCGCCCCCTCCCAGCTTCCGCGATCCACGGAGTCGGCAAGGTCACAGCGGAAGTTCTCACGCAGGCCGGGCTGCGCACGATAGGCGACCTGCAGGATTACCCGGGCGATCTGCGGGCGCTCGTGGGGTCCTACGCAACTTCCCTCAAACGCTTCGTATTCGGCGAGGACGACCGTCCGCTCGAATATGACGGCGAGGTCAAAAGCGTGAGCGCGGAAGAAACATTCCAGCGGGACACTGACGATCGCAGAGTCCTCGTGCCGGCGCTGAAGGAACAATCCCGCGAGCTTGCCGAAAAGCTCACCAAGGAGCGGCTGGCTGCAAGGACGGTCCAGGTCAAGGTCCGCTACAGCGATTTCAAAACCCTCACCCGCCAGACCAGCGTGGAAGACCCGATCGAAAGCGCAGAGGACATCTACGCCCTCGCTTGCTCGATCCTGCGCCGGGAAAGACTGGTGAACCGCCCGCTCCGGCTTCTGGGTCTGGGGGTCACCGGGCTTGTGCCGCCGAGCTCGCAGCTCATCCTTCCTTTGTGATGAGGTAGAGCTGATCGCCCGTCCGGACCTTCTCCGGCACCGGGAATGCCGCGAGGACACCTTTGTCAGCCTGAGTGACGGGGTCACCCTTTTCCCCGGTGCGCAGCTCGGTGACTTCCGCTCGAACGGCTCCGGTCGTATCACCGAGAATCCAAATCGCATCCCCGACCCTGAGACATCCAGCTCTGACCAGAACCTCGGCGACGCCGATCCGGGAATAGTATTTCGTGATCTCGCCGACAAAAACCTTCTTTTCGGTCGCCTGGGAGTTTGAAGAAGCCGCCCATTCGCCAAGGGGTTTCCCCAGATAGTAGCCGCCCTCCCAAAAGCCCCGGTTGAAGACTTTCTCCAGTTCCGCCATCCCCTCCCCGGATTTCCTGAACTCGTCAAACACACCTTCGTTCCATGCATCGATCCCCATCCGGTAGGCACGGACAACGGTCGAAACAAAATCCGCCGAGCGCCCTCGACCCTCAAGTTTCAGAACCAAGACGCCCGCGTCCAGGATCTGATCCAGGAACGGAAGCGTGCAGAGATCTTTCGGAGACATGACCTGATGCCCGTCAATGACGAGTTCGTCACCGGTCTCCTGATCCGTCACGAGGTAGCTCCTGCGGCAGGGTTGAAAGCAGGAGCCGCGGCTCGCCGAGGCCTGCGGACCGTATTGGGACAAGCTCATCTGGCACTTGCCGGAAAATGCGACGCACAGGGCACCATGGGCGAAAATCTCGATCTGCAGAAGGCTTCCGGACGGACCGGTGATGTTCTCCCCCCGGATGCCCGAGATGATTCCGCCGATCTGGTCGAGACTGAGCTCCCGTGCCAGCACAATCACATCCGCGAAGGCGGAATAGAACCGCACTGCAGCGAGGTTTGTGACGTTCGCCTGCACGGAGAGGTGGACCGGGAGTCCCTCGGCCCGGGCGATTTGCAAGACAGCCGGGTCCGCCGCGATCACCGCGTCAACTCCTGCTATTTTTGCAAGGCTGCAAAGCGTCCGAGCCTCATCCAGTTCGCCGTCGAAGAGGATGGTATTAAGCGTCAGGTAGGCTTTCGCTCCGAATTTCCGGCACTTCGCAACGATCTCCCGCAGGTCGCCGTCCTGGAAATTGCTGGCCGCACGGGCGCGCATGTTGATCTTGCCGACGCCGAAATACACCGAGTCGGCTCCGGCTTTCAAAGCAGCGGAGAGAGACCCCCACGAACCGGCGGGAGCCATCAACTCGATAGTGTGCTCTAGGGTTCCCTTCATGAACCTAAAAACCGCAGAAGGTTTGGCCGTAGATTAACAAGATTACCACAGATTGAGAAACAGACGAGGCACATGAAAATCTCACCCGTTTTACAAAAAGCCATGTCATTGATAACGTGTCGCATGTCCGATATAAATCTGTGAAAATCTGCGTTCATCTGTGGCTATGAGGATGAACCCTTCTCGGCCGAGGGGCAGAGGGCGCGGAGTTCGCAATCCGTGCAATCCGGTTTGCGAGCCATGCAGCGGCGCCGGCCGTGGAAAATGAGCCAGTGGCTCAAGTCGGTCCACCGCTCACGCGGAAACAATTTTACGAGATCCCTTTCGATGTGAACCGGGTCAGAAAATGTGGTGAGCTCCAAGCGCTGAGAAAGCCTTCCAACGTGGGTGTCCACGACCACTCCCTCGTTGATTTGGAACGCGTTTCCAAGAACAACATTAGCCGTCTTTCGACCGACTCCAGGCAGCGCAGCAAGATCGGCCAAAGTCCTAGGAACCCGCCCCCCGTGCTCCGCAATCAGAGCCGCAGCCATCGCACGAATATTTTTCGCCTTGTTCCTGAAAAATCCGGTCGAGTGGATGATTTTTTCCAACTCACCCTGGGGAATCGCCGCAAAAGCCTCGACCGTCTGGCAGCGCCGGAAAAGAACGGGCGCGACCAGGTTGACCCGCTTGTCGGTGCACTGGGCGGAGAGAATCGTCGCAACCAGCAGCTCCAGCGGGCTGGAAAACACCAGCTCGCAATGCGCGTCGGGATAAATTTCGGGCAGAAGCTTCAAAAGGGCTTCCGCCCTTTCCTTGCGGGTCACGGTGCTCCGAGTGCCGTCAGGCGCTCCTTCGCTTTGGCCGCATACTGGCTGTCGGGATAATCCTTCACCAGCTGCTTGTAGGACTCCTTCGCGCGATTGAGCTGCTGCGTCTTGAATTTCGGGTCCGCGCTGGCGCCAGCCTGTTCCTCAAGGAGTTGTCCTCCCTGCCAGAGCCCCTCGGCCGCGGCAAGAGGAACCCCGGAGTAGAACTGTGCGATCTTCGTGTAGAAGTCGATCGCCTGTCCGCGGAACTCCTCCTTCTGCTTCGGATCGGTGGCATCCTCCATCTTCTTCCTCATGATGTTCCCGCCGAGAAGAAACGAACCCGCACGGAGCTCAGCGCTCGCGTTCTGAGCGCGGATGATTGCCGGCAGGAGGGCGAGCGCGTCGTCCAGCTTGCCCTCGGCACGCAGGGATTCCGCGATCCCGTAATCCGCCTCAAGCACCTTCGGCGACCACGGGTAGAGGGCCTTGAGCTGCTGGAAAAGCTTGCCCGCCTCCGCGGTCTGCTTTTTCTCCTGGGCCACCCGGCCGAGGCCGAAAATCGAGATCGCCTGGGCTTCCTGCACCGCAGTCGGTGCGGTCGTGGCGGTTGTTCCCGGAGGATTCGGATAATCCTTGGCAAGCTTCTGGAAGATCGCGGCGGACTCGTCGTATTTTTTATCCCCGATGAGGGCGAGACCGTAAATATCAAGGTCCTTGGGTGCGTAGATGACCGCGGCATCGAAAGCCTCGTTCATCTTCGCCAGAGCGCGCGGCTTGTCCTTCTCGGAGACGAAGCTGGCCAGAGTGAAGAGAATTTTGCTCTTCGCGCCGCTGTCGGAGGTTTTGTCGGCGAGTGTCTGGAAATACTGCTCGACCTGGGGATCAGTCTTCAGCTCGGCGCGGAGGAGCATGCGCTGGTCGGCGAGGAGAGTCTGCAGCCCCGAAGCAAGGTCGGTGCTGGACGGGTATTTCGCGAGCATATCCTCGGAGGTTGAGACCGACGATTGGATGGCGTCCTTCCATTTCGTCTGGTCCGCCGCATTGAGCGAGCTGTAGTTGACGGCGATCCGCTCGGCATTCCCGCGCTGGAGTTCGGCAACTTTTCCGAGGGCGGCTGCGGCCTGGGGGTTCTGGGAATAGCGCTGCACAAAGTCCATGTAGGCGGCGATCGCCTCATCCGGCTTCCCGGCATTCACCGCATTCTGCGCGATCGAGTCGAATGCGAAGAAGACCTTGTCGTCGGACGGATATTTGTCGAGGAACTGGCGCATGAGCGCGGTGACCTCGTCCGGTTTCTGCGCGGCCGCCGCAAGCTGGGCCCGCATGAAATACGTGTAGGGTGCTGCCTGGTTTTCTGGGAATTTTTCCGCCAGGGACGCAAGGGTCGCCGCGCCCTCGGCCGGCTTGCCAAGTTTGATTTGAGCGCCTCCGAGCGCATACATCGCCAAGGGAGTCAGCGGGTGCTTCTCATTCGCCTTGATGAAGCTTTCCAAGAGTGGCACCGCCCCGGCGTCATCACCTTTCTGCTGGGTCGCGATCGCGATCCAGTAGTCGGATTCCACGGCCTGCGGCGTTCCCGGGAACTTGTCCTTGACCACCTTGTAGGCGGCGATCGCATCATCCCACTTGGCGGTATCCTTGTAGATTCCGGCGAGTCCGTATTGCGCGACGATGGCAATTTCCGGCGGGGGGTTCTTTGCAAGATGGTCCTGGAACGTCTTGAGCGCCTCGTCGAACTGCTTGAGGGAGACCTGCGCCTGGGCCTTGCTGACCATGGACAGGCCCGCGAGACGTCCCTTCGGGTAGAGGGTCAGCGACTCATCGAAATACTTGATGGCATCGACCGGTTTGCCCGTGGCGAGATACATGTTGCCCATCTGAAACGGCAGGTTTTCCGCGATCGGCTTTCCCTTGTTGGCGGCCGTGAATTCCGTGTAGCCCTCCACGGCCTGGTCCACCGCCTTCTGGATGGCATACCCCATCGTCTTGTAGTAGAGCGCGCGCATCTTCTCGTCGTCGCTCGTCAGGAATGGTGTGGCGTGGCGGATCACGACCCTCGACTCGTTGTATTTCTGGGCGTTGAAATAGATCTCTCCCATCTTGAGAATCGCGGCCGCAATCTGATCCGGCTTCGCCTTCAACTCCTCGAGCTTTCGCAGTTCGCGCTCGTTGTCCTTGTTGAGCTGCTTCTGGAGGTTCTTGTTGTTCGCACGGATCGCTGCGGCTTTCAGGCCGGGAAACGCTTTGACCTTTTCCTGCTGGAGCCTGACGATCTCGTCCTTTGCCAGAATGGCCCGGTAAGCATCGAGCGCTTTCTGGAAGATGGCGGGCCGGTCAGCCTCCGGGCTGAAAGAGGCCTGCATGAACAGGATCTCGCCGAGTTGGAAATTCGCATCGTTGATCAGGGCGATGTCCTTTTTTCCGGAGATGATCTGCTGGAAGAGCGCCTCCGACTGTTTGAGCAAATCCATACCCTTCGCCTTGTCTCCACCGCCCTTGTTTAACTCCATGCTCGCCTGGGTGGCCAAAGCAAGAGCGAGGAGGTTTTTGCTGGAGTCGACCGTGGGGCTGGATGCGAATTTTTTGAGATTCGACTGCATGTCCTCGACGACCTTGTCGTAGTTCCCGAGTTGGAAATTTGCAATCGCCCGCCCGGAAACGGCGCTCTCGACCTCCGGGGCCTGAGGATACTTCGTAGCAAAATCGGAGAATTTTTTCACTGCTTCCTCGAAGGCGGCCTTTCGTTTCGGGTCGCCGGCCGGCAACCCCGCGGCCTTCGTGGAGAGGATCTGCGGCAGGAAGCCGTCCCCGATCTGCGCAAGGTCGGGAGGGAGCCCTGGAAACGAAAGGGCCTTCATCAGAGTCGTCTGGGCAGCGTCGAGCTGGGCAAGGAAATACTGCGCAAAGGCGAGTTGGATCGTGGCCACGGGCACCACGGCATCCGTCGGATAATCCTTCAGGATTTGCTGATACGCCGTTGCAGCCCCGGCATAGTCACCGGCGGAGTAAAGCGCATAGGCGGCATCATTCGCCGAGGCTGCCCCCTGCGATTGCGCCCGTGCGGAAACAGGGATCAGAATTGCGAGAAGAAGAGCGAGACAGGGGGAAACGAAATTTGCTTTCATGAAAGTCACCCCCCTGCTTAGTCCGGAAGAACCTCGGTTTCCATCCGAAAATTGCAGGAATTCTCGTCCGCTTAGTGCGCGCCGGTGGCTTCAGGCGACAGCGCGGGCCAAAACACCGGCCACCCGGTCCATCTCATCGAGGGTGTTGTAGAAGTGAGGGCTGAACCTCAACCACTGCGAACCGTCTCGCATCGAACGAAGCGAGGCGACGATCCCCTGCTCTTCGAGCTTTGCGAAAAGCTCCGCACTGGTCCGTCCGGGATGCCGGCAGGTCAGGATGCCGCTGCGCATCGGGTCCTCCACGTCCGGGGAAAGAAAAGCGAACCCGGCTTCCCTCAGCCGTCCTTGCAGGTGGTCGCGGGCTTTAAGGATCGCGGAGCGGACGGTCTCCAGTCCGGTCGCGGAGAGCATCTCCAGCGACGCCTTCATGCCATACATGCCGGTGATGTTGAGCACACCGGGTTCATAGCGCCGGGCGGTTTCTTCAAAAACAATCTCGCTCTGAGCAACAAAGTCCGGCGAACGGACGTTCCATGAACCGAGCAGCGTCGGACGGCAGAGGTCGAAATTCCGGCGCGCCACGTAGACGATTCCAATCGCAAGCGGCCCGAGCATCCACTTGTGTGCATCGGCGCTTAAAAAATCCACATGGGCCACATCAAAAGGACCCGCGCCCACGCTCTGGATCGCATCCACGGAAAAAAGAATCCCCCGCTCGTGCAGGAGACGTCCGATCGCATCGACGTCGATCCGCCAACCGGTGAGAAAATGACACGAGGCGAGCGCGACGAGCTTCGTGCGCGGAGTGAGGGTCGCGGCCACAAGATCCGGAGTGATTCGTCCCGGGACGTCCGGTTGGATCATGCGGATGACAACCCCCTTCGAGGCAAGCGCGGTCCACGGATAGACGTTGGAAGGATAGTCGTCCCCGTAGCACACCAGTTCGTCGCCGGGATCCCAGTCCAGGCCGTTTGCAAAAAGGCTCAGTCCAAGCGATGTCGGGCCGAGCAGGGCGATCTCGCCGGCATCCGCTCCGATCACAGAGGCGCAGACCGCGCGGGTGCGGGCCACATCCCGCAGCACATCCCCGAATTCCTGATGGTGCGCGCAGCTGGCCTCGACATGGGCGCACATCGCATCGGCCGCGCAGCGCGGCAGGACGGTCACCCCCGCATGAGCGAGAAAGATCCGTTCCCCCGCCACCGGGAACGCCCTGAGACGGGCCGCCTCGTCGGCAAACAGATTCACTGCCTCGACTCCTCGGCCTCGCGGATGAGCTTCCAGAAATCCTTAGTGTCCGCCAGGCCGCCGTCCTCGTCATCGAGCGGGAGGTTCGAGCGGAAAAGAAAGTCCCGGATCGTGTTTTTGTGAAGAACCCTGTGGATGAGAAGCCCCTCTGCATGTCTCTCAAAATAAATCCGGTAGTCCTTCGCGCGATACCGGTGAAGGGTGCGCCCATCCCTGGTCACTCGGCCGAATTCCTCCTTTCCCAGCGAATCGAGATCCTCCGGAAGGAAATGGAACTCCGACAACAGGTCGAGCTGCAGATCTTTCGGAAGCGAGGCCATCTCGGCGGCGCTGAGCTTGTTGAATATCACTTGGAACACGCCATTACCATTGGCGCGGACACGCCACCCATTGCAAGAAGGGAAAATTTTACTGGCGAACCGCCCGGATGGTGCTATCTGGAATTTCACACAATTATATCACCACCATGAGCGTTCTCGTCGGAAAACCAGCACCTGATTTCAAAGCCGAAGCCGTCCACCTCGGACAATTCACCGAAACCGTCCTTTCAAGCTACCGCGGCTTCAAATACGTCGTCCTCTTCTTCTATCCGCTGGACTTCACGTTTGTCTGCCCGACCGAACTCCATGCGTTTCAGGACCGCCTCGACGATTTCCACAAGCGCAACGTCGAGGTCATCGGCTGCAGCATCGACAGCAAATTCTCGCACCTCGCCTGGCTGACCACGCCGAAAAAGCAGGGCGGCATCGAAGGCGTCAGGTATCCGATCGTCTCAGACATCCAGCGCACGATCGCGACCGACTACGATGTCCTCTCACCAGACGGCGTCGCCTACCGGGGACTCTTCCTCATCGACCGCGAGGGAATCGTCCGCCACCAGGTCGTCAACGATCTCCCGCTCGGCCGCAGTGTCGAGGAGGCGATCCGCATGGTCGATGCCCTCCAGCACTTTGAAAAGCACGGCGAAGTCTGCCCGGCGAACTGGTCGCACGGCAAGGACGCCATGAAGGCGACAAAAGACGGCACCGCGGACTACCTCAGCAGCCACTGACTTTTTCCGGCGGTCTATTTTGATCGCGGGTCGAGTTCCCCGAGCCGGGCACCCAGCCGGGCCGCCTCGTCCAGATGGTCTTTGAGGACATTCCGGGCTTGGGACGGGTCGGATGAAAGGTCGTAAAGCTGTGCCCCGGGAGCACCGGGCAGCAGATTCCCGTCCTTGTCGTAATCACTGTTGACGAATTTCCACTCTCCGAACTGCATCGCCCATCCCATGTTCGGATCAGTGGTCACACCAAGCGATCCTGGCTTGGGAATGTAAACCCATTTTCCCGAGCGCAACGCCCGACCGTGGATGGCCTGATAGACCATCTCATCCCTCACGGCAGACCGGGTGGGATCCTCCAAGACAGGCAGTTGGTTGATGCTGTCCGACGCGGCCCCGGCTGGAACCGGAGCACCTACCGCGGCACAAAACGTAGCCAAGCAGTCGCCGAGCGAGAGAAGATCATCGCAGGTCGTGTCGGCGGGAATTTTGCCCGGCCAGCGCGCGATAAACGGAATACGAACCCCTCCCTCCCACGCATCGGTTTTCTGTCCCAGGTAATCCAGGTTTTGCCGGTGTCCCCCGGCGAGGACATACGGAACGCCAATGGCTCCGTTGTCGCTCGTAAACACCACCAGCGTGCGGTCGTCCAAACCGGCCTTTTCAAGAGTATCGAGCACGCGCCCGACCGCTGCATCCATTTGCTCGATGAAGTCGCCATACGCGCCCGAACCGCTCCGCCCCTGAAATTCCGCCGATGGGGCAACCGGCACATGAGGTGCCACCAGGGCAAATTGGACGAAAAATGGCCGCTCGCGGTTTTGGTCGATGAACTCGCACACTTTATCGGCCACAAGGAAATCAATGCGATCGAGCCTCCTGGCCGTGTGCGCGGCAGCCGCCCCGCTGCTCACCCCCCAACCGAAGCCCTCCTTGGTTTCCTTGGGCCCGATCACGACGATGGGATCATTCGGATCACGGGCGACGACCGTGCGCTGGTCCACGAAGACAAACGGAGGCTCGTTCGCAGAAAACGGCGTGCCGAAAAACCTGTCGAACCCGCATTCCAAAACCCCGGGCTTGAGCTCGCCGTCGTTCCAATTCCAATCACTGCGATGGCTGCGCGGTTTGCCGGGATCGGAAATCCCCCACCCCAGATGCCACTTGCCAAAATACGCCGTCCGGTATCCGGCATCTTTCAGAATCGAGGCCACGGTTGGCATCCCCGGAGGGATCAGCAACTGTCCCTCCCAGCCCGCCTCGTTGGGCATCTTGTAGTAGTTCTCGCCGGTCAGCATCGCATAGCGTGAAGGGGTGCAGACGGAGGCTGTCGCATGGGCATCGAGAAAGCGCACGCCTCGGGCGGCCAGCCGGTCGATATTGGGAGTTTTGATCCTGCTCGCACCGTAACACCCAAGGTCCCCGATGCCGAGATCATCGGCCACCATGAACAAGATGTTCGGTTTTTCCGGGCTTGGAACACCATCCCCCGCGCGGACGACCATGGCGGTTGATCCCAGAGATAACATCAATAACAGCCCGCGCTTCATAGTTGAACACATCACAAGTTCCGACATTACCAAACTTCAGCCGACATTGGCATCGGAAAACCACGCTCCGTCTTTTGATGTGTTGGCACGTCGAAGCGGGTTTGCTAGAGTTTTCCCTCCATGAACCAGCTCATCTCCTCCATCCAGCAGGCGGCAAAAGACGGCAAGCTCCTCCCCTCCTCCGCCGACAATGTTCGAGCCCTTCTTTCAGGCAGCACATCGCCGGTTTACGCACAGGCAGTGACAGAACTCGTCGAGGCCGGAGATTGGAAGGAGCTCGACAACCGGTTTTTCCGCACCCTCGCCTTCGGGACCGGGGGGCTCCGCGGCAAGACGATCGGAGCGGTCGTCACGAAGGCCGAACTGGGCACCCCGCAGGCGCTCGGACGTCCGGAATTCCCCTGCGTGGGCACAAATGCGATGAACACCTACAACATCAGCCGCGCGACACAGGGGCTCGTAGGCTACGTGCTGGAGCATTTCAAAAAATCCGGCCGCCCGGGCCGCCCGGCGATCTGCATCAGCCACGACACCCGGTTCTTCTCGCGCGAGTTCGCGGAGCTTGCGGCAAAAATCATCACCGAGCACGGATGCGATGCCTATCTCTTCGAGGGTCCGCGCTCGACCCCGGAGCTCTCGTTCGCCGTGCGCCACGTCAAGGCCCAGGCCGGAATCAACCTCACGGCAAGCCACAATCCCCCGCAATACAACGGCTACAAAGTCTACTTCGAGGACGGCGGACAGGTCGTCGAGCCACACGCGACGGCCATCATCGACAGAGTCAACGCGGTCGAATCCGAAGCCTACACGCCGTCGAACAATCCCGGCAGGGTCATCCCGATGGGTACGGAAATCGACGGGGCTTACATGGACCGCCTCGCGACGCTGCCGCTGGATCCGGAGGTCATCCGCCGCGAAAACTCGCTCAAAATTGTTTATACTCCGCTACACGGCGTGGGCGCAGTCATCATCAAGCCGATGCTCAAGCGGCTCGGATTCCAGTGCGACGGCGTCGCCGAGCAGGAGACGCCGGACGGAAGGTTCCCGACCGTCAAATCCCCGAACCCGGAGAACGCCGAGGCGCTGAGCATGGCGATCGCACAGGCCGATGCCACCGGCGCCGACCTCGTCATCGCAACCGACCCGGATGACGACCGCATGGGCGTCGCGGCCCGCGATGCCTCGGGAAAAATGCAGCTCCTCACCGGCAACCAGACTGGCTCGATCCTCGCATGGTATCGCGCCTCGCGGAATTTCGAGTTCGGCATCCTCAACGACTCGAACAAGAAAAACGCGGTGATCATCAAGACGTTCGTCACGACCGACCTTCAAAAGGCGATCGCCGACAAATTCGGGATCCGCTGCATCGAGACGCTCACCGGGTTCAAATACATCGGCGAAAAACTCCGAAAATACGAACTGGCCATCCCGGAGGCTCTCCGACCGAACTACCCCGAACTGCCCGAGGAAAAGACCCGCGATCTCCGCCTCGAATTCTCCACGCTCTATATTTTCGGAGGCGAGGAAAGCTACGGATACAGCGCATCGGATTTTATCCGCGACAAGGACGGCAACAGCGCAACCGTGCTTATCGCCGAGGTGGCCGCGTATGCGAAATCCCGCGGCTTCACCCTCCCCGGGCTCCTCGACCGGATCTTTGCCGAATACGGGGTCTACCTCGAACGCGGCGAATCACTCACGATGGACGGAGCGGAAGGGGCCGCCCAGATCGCCAAGCTGGTCGAATCCTACGCAACCAACCCGCCCGCCGAGGTGAATGGATCGAAGGTCGTCTCGATTCTGAACTTCGCCAAGGATGTCATCCACGACGTCGAGGGAGACCGGATCCCTGCCGAGCCCATGCTCATCATCACCCTCGCCGACGAATCCAAAATCGCTGTCCGCCCATCCGGCACCGAACCGAAAATCAAATACTACATGTTCGTCGCAAAGAAGCCCGTCGCCGGAAAAACGTTCTCGGACGACGAGCTTGCCGCCGCAAAATCCGCGGCGTCAGCGAACATCGCGGATCTTTGGAGCTGGATCTCCACCGATGCGAAATCGCGCCTCGGCAAATGAAGCGAGCCCTTGCCGCGCTGCTGATCCTGCTCGCGGCGGGAACCACGCAAGCGGGCAATACACCGCTCGAGCGGATCGCATTCGGTTCCTGCAACAACCAGGATCTCCCGCAGCCGCTCTGGGAGACGATTGCAGCTTTCAATCCCCAGCTCTGGATCTGGCTTGGGGACAACATTTACGGCGACTCCGAGGATATGTCGGTCCTCGCCGCAAAATGGGACAAGCAAAAGTCGAATCCGGAATACCGCAAGCTCACGTGTCCGGTCACCGGCACATGGGACGACCATGACTTCGGCGTGAACGACGGCGGAAAAGACTACCCGATGAAAGCAGCCTCGCAGCGGCTTTTCCTGAAATTTCTGGATGTCCCGCCCGGCGATCCGCGATGGAGCCGGGAGGGCGTGTATTCCGCGCAGACCTACGGCCCGCCGGGAGAGCAGGTTGCCGTCATTCTGCTCGACGTCCGGACGTTCCGGGACAAACCCGGAACGGATGGCGACATTTTGGGAGAAGCCCAGTGGGCGTGGCTGGAAAAAACGCTGGCGGAAAGCCGGGCACAGCTCCACCTCATCGCATCCGGATCCCAGATTCTTCCGACGGAACACCGTTTTGAAAAGTGGGCCGACTACCCGAGGTCGCGCGCCCGCCTCCTCTCGCTCCTCGAAAAACCCACGGTCCTCCTCACCGGCGACCGCCACCATGCGGAAATTTCCCTCCTCGATTCCCCCAACCCGGTCAGCGAGGTCACCTCAAGCAGCCTGACACATTCGATCAGTGGAAATGCCAATGAGTCGAACGCGCTCCGAGTCGGGACCGTCTTCACGGAAAACAATTTCGGAACGATCACGATCGACTGGAAATCCCGCGATGCGCTGCTAGCGATCCGCGACCGGTCGGGCCGTCCGGCCCTCGAAAAGCACATCACGCTCCCGGAAGTGTCCGGAGGCCGGCCCTGATATGAAGCCCCACCTTGTCGTCGCGAGCGGCGCGGGGATGAGCGCGGAGAGCGGTCTGAAAACCTTCCGCGACCACGACGGACTCTGGGAGAGTTTCCGGATCGAGGACGTCGCGACGCCGGAGGCCTGGCGGTCCGACCGGGCCCTTGTCCTCCGCTTTTACAACGAACGCCGGAAAGCGCTCCTCCAGGCCCAGCCGAATACCGGACACAAAATCATCGCGGCATGGGAGAAGAATTTCCGGGTGAGCGTGATCACTCAAAATGTGGACGATCTGCATGAACGGGCCGGCTCCTCCAGCATTCTCCACCTTCACGGCGAACTCACCAAAGCCCGATCCACCGCCGATCCGGACCTCGTCTATCCCATTGCAGGATGGGAATTGAAAGAGGGCGACCGATGTGAAAAAGGTTCGCAGCTCAGGCCGCACATCGTCTGGTTCGGCGAAGCGGTCCCTCTCATGGCCGAGGCGGAGGCAATCGTCGCCTCGGCGGACATTCTTGTCATCGTGGGCACCTCGCTGCAGGTTTACCCTGCTGCCAGCCTAGCATGGTGCGCTCCCGACCACGCACGCAAATTTCTCATCGACCCCCGTCCACCGGCAGCGCCGGGATTCACCGTAATGGAAAGCGGCGCCTCCGAGGGACTCTTACGGATTTCCGGGCTTCTTGGCGGCGGGTGACGTTGGAGCGGAAGCTTTGGGTTTCTGGTTCTCCTTGCCACAACAGGCATCCTGCTTTTTTTCGGGAGACGCCTCTTCCATGCACTTCTCGCAATCCTCGTCGGCCGGATGCACGCAATTGCAGGGGCGGAGGAAATCGTTCATGATAGGATGACTCTACCCTTGTGTCTCCCCGACACCAAGAAAAAACTCCGGATGTCCATTTCCCTGTGACACCGCGTTCACATTTCCTGTCTTGCTATTGCGCAAGATCCGATGCCTCCTTTTTTCATGCCGAAATCTTTTTCTGAGCTCTCCCCCGGCGAGGTTCTTGCTCTGGCCATCTCGCTGGAAGAGGATGATGCTCGGATCTACGGGGATTTCGCCGGACGATTGAGGGAAAAATACCCGGCCACAGCGAAGATGCTGGATGCCATGCGGGACGAGGAACGCACCCATGCCGCACGCCTCATGGAAATGCACCGCCAAAGATACGGCGACCACATCCCGTTTGTCCGCAGCCAGGATGTAAAGGGATTCCTGCACCGCAAACCACTCTGGCTCTCCCGCACTTTGGGAATCAAACAGGTACGCGAAACTGTCGGTGTCATGGAGGCGGAGTCGCTCCGGTTTTACCAGACTGCCGCCGCCCGGACGACCGATCTTCAGGTCCGCTCGCTTCTCGACGAACTCGCCGCCACCGAACAGATCCATGAAAATATGGCGGCCGGAATGCGAGAGGACCTCGAAGCCTCCGGCAACCAAAAAACCGAGGACGAAGCCGCCCGCCGGTTGTTTGTCCTCCAGATCATACAGCCCGGCTTGGCCGGCCTGATGGACGGCTCGGTGTCCACTCTGGCGCCGGTCTTCGCTGCTGCTTACGCGACGAAGGACAGCTGGGATGCCTTTCTTGTCGGCATGGCAGCCTCGATCGGAGCGGGAATCAGCATGGGCTTTGCGGAGGCCCTCTCGGACGACGGCGTTCTCAGCGGGCGGGGCCATCCGTGGGCGCGCGGGATTGTCTGCGGGCTCATGACCACGCTGGGCGGGGTTGGACACACGCTGCCGTTTCTGATCAGGGACTTTCACATCGCAATGATCGTGGCAGTCACGGTGGTCGCCATCGAACTCGCGATCATCTCGTGGATCCGCCACAAATACATGGACACGCCGCTCCTCGCGGCCGCTTTCCAGGTGGTTGTCGGCGGAGTGCTCGTGTTCATCACCGGAATCCTGATCGGCTCCGCGTGAACTAGTCGCGGCGACATCCGCGCGGTCTGCAGGTTGGCTACGCGGGTCTGCCAGTGGATGCCTCCACGAGTTTTTGAAACCGCTTGGCGTGGTTGGCGTAGAACGGATACCGGCTGCCGCCGCCTGCGGGCATATAGCGCCAGTGCTTGTAGGGCCAGAGCCAGCACTCCGGGTGGGCATGAACGGCCGGCTCGAGAGCGTTCCAGCATTTCTGCACGATCTCGCGGACATCGGCATCTGGAGGACACTCGATCGGCGGGTGGTGGATGATGCGGTATTTTCCGCCGGGGACGGGACGGCATTCGACGGGCACGATGGCGGCTCCGGTCCGCTGGGCGATGGCGGCGTGCGTCTGCGTGACGCTTGCCAGAAGCCCCCCGAAACAGTCGATGAGGACGCTGCCTTCGCGGGGATCAAGGTTCAGATCGCAGAGCATTCCGAACTTCCCCCCGCCCTTGAGAAATTTGAGCATGCGGATCATGGCGCGTTCCTGCGGGATCACATGGTTGCCGGTGCTGGAGCGGAGGCGGTCGAAGACCGGGCCCAGCAGCGGGTTCTGGAAACGTTGCGCGATGACGGGGCCGGGGGTGATGGAATAGGAGCCCGCTAGCGCGAGCCACTCGAAATTGCTGAAATGGAAGCACGCGTAGATTGCCGGCTTCTCAGGGTCTTTCCGGCAGTAGTCTTTCTCCCAGCCCTCGAAGATGACGTGTTCGTTGAAGAAATCCTCGTCCATGTTCGGGGCCCAGAAGAGCTCGAACATCGTGCGTGCAAACGTGACATACGACCCGCGAGCGATGGCGGATTTTTTTGAGTGGGAAAATTTACCGGGAAAGGCGGATTCGATGTTCGCGAGGGCGACTTTCCGGCCGCGCGGGTCCAAAAAAAAGACAAGCGACCCGGCCAGCAAGGCCAGAGCCGGGATCGCACGGAAAGGAAGGCGGGCGACAAACCACGCTCCCGCCGCTAGCCCGGCGAATTCGAGTCTTTCGCGCAGGGTCGGCGGATTCATTACGTCTCAATTCGCGGAAAAACCGGCACCGGATCGCCGAGGCGGTGCCCGTCGGCAAGCGCTCCCCACCCGCATTGATCCATGTGGACAGGACCATCCCAGGCGAGCTGAAGGCGGATGGCGTCCGCTGAAGCCGGTATGAATGGAGTGATCAGGATGGAGATGACGCGCAACGCCTCGGCCAGCGTGTAGAGAACCTCGTCCAGCTTGTCGGCGGACGCGGGATCTTTTGCGAGCTTCCACGGTGCCGTCTCCTCGACGTAAGCGTTGCAGCGGACGATGATCTCCCATGCGGACTCGAGCGCCGCCTGGGTTTCAAAGGCATCCATCCTTCGCCCGTAATCGGCGACCTTGTCGGACACGAAACCGGCCAGCGGAGAAGATTCCGGCTTGCGCAGGGCTCCTTCCCGGTAGCGCTTCGCCATGCTGAGCGAACGGTTCAAGAGATTGCCGAGGCTGTTGGCGAGATCCCCGTTGTAGCGCTGGATCAGGCGCTCCTCGCTGAAGTCTGCATCGCGCCCGATGGCAATGTCGCTAAGAAGATAATACCTTGTAGCCGCGACGCCGAATGTGTCGGCAAGCACATCCGGATCGACGCTATTGCCGAGGCTCTTGCTCATCTTCGCGCCCGAAATGTTCCACCAACCGTGCACAAGAAGGGACGGGATGTCATCATCCGCGAACCCGCATGCCTTCAGCATGATCGGCCAGTAAATCCCGTGGGGCGGGATCATGATGTCCTTGCCGATCACGTGGATGGCCGGCCATCGCGACCGGAACAGCGACTGGTCGGCACCAGGGGCCGGATCGTAACCGGCGAAGCTCACATAATTCGAGAGCGCATCGAACCAGACATAAGTGACGAAGTCGCTGTCGAACGGCAGCTCGATCCCCCATTCGAGGCGGGACTTCGGACGCGAGATGCAGAGATCCCCGGCAAGCTTCTCCACGGCATTCCGAAGTTCCGCAACCCGGAATTCCGGAACCACAAACGGCCGGCCTGCTGCCGATCGCGCATCGATGAGATCCAGCAGCCACTGGCGGTGCCGGGCGAGCTTGAAGTAGTAGTTTTCCTCCTCGATGACCACGACATCTCCCCACTCGGGGCCGAATTCCCCGTCCGGGCCGCGCTCCTTGTCGGTGAGGAACTGCTCCTGCCGCACGCTGTAATGCCCGGTCTGCCTGGCCTTGTAAAAATCGCCGTTATCCCAGAGAAGCTGGAGCATGGCCTGCACGCACCGCTTGTGGACCGGTTCGGTCGTGGCGGCCCATCTGTCGTAGCTGATGTCGAGCTTCTTCCACAGCGCGAGAAATTTCTCCGTAAGACCTGCGACAAATTCCGACGGGGCCACGCCCTGTTTCTGCGCCGACTGCTGCACCTTCTGCCCGTGCTGGTCTACCCCCGTGAGAAAGAAAACCTCCTCGCCCTTCATCCGCCGGTAGCGGGCGATGGCATCGGTCAACACCTTTTCGTAGGCGTGGCCGATGTGGGGAACGCCGTTGGTGTAATCGATCGCGGTGGTGATGAAAAATGTCATGAAATCATTGGGCGGCCGGCGGGATGGCGTCAGGATTCACCTTGCCGCCCCACGAAATTATTCTGGCTTTTGCTCCGGCGGCTTCCGCCTCCGGAACCTGATTGATCCGGACATAAAACAGCGAGAGGCTTGACCACGCAAGCTGGTCGTTCGGGCGCAGGCGGACGGACTGCAGCCCCGCCTCAATGGCCTCGGGATAATGGCCACTCTTCATCAGCGCCATGCCGAGCGCATGCCATGCGTCAAAAAATTCCGGATCCAGCCGGGTGCATTCGCGGAATTTATCGACGGCCGCATCGATCTCTCCAAGAGCGATGTCACCGGTGGCCTCGTCAAAGATCTCCGCCGGACTCATCAGCTGCGCGGTCTTCCGGGCATGCTGATCTTCGCCTCTTCACGGCACACGCGAAGCCATTCCGCGAACAGGAGCCCCCGCTTGTTCTCCAGCAATCCGTCCCGGATCTCCGCACGCTTTGCGTCGAGGTCGGCATCCGCAAGCGGCCCGCGGGATTTCAAATAAACGGAAAAACCTCCCCAGGGAGCCCTCTCGAATCCCGAGATCTCACCGTCCTTCATGGAGAGGGTCGGAACCACCATCCGCCTCTGCTCCTGAGTAAGCGATTCATTCGTCGGAACAAGATTGTCAAATACCTCGGCCTCGAGTCCCGCGGCTTTGGCCGCATCTTCAAACGGCGTCCCGGAACCAACCGCCGCACGCAGTTTCTGAAGTTTCTGAGCGGAGGACTTGTTCAATAGCTCATCTGCCTTGGCCTGCCTGAGCCGGGCCTCGATGGCGGATGAGGCCTCCGGGAGGGTCAGCGGACGGGCGGCGTTCAGCTCGGAGAGTTCGATGACATAGAATCCATCCCCGGCCTGGATGACGTCGCTTGCCTTGCCGGTGCTGGAAAGGAGAAAGGCCGAGGGCGCCAAAGCGGAGGCGAGTTTCTTCTCATCGGCGGCTGGAGCGGAGGAGAAATTGCCGGCGCGGTCAAAGGCGGCGATGGCTTCGACCTTCAAGCCGGCGGAGGCCGCAGCCTGTTCGAGCGGCGATGCGCCCAGCGAATCAGCAAACCGGGTCGCCGTATCGGCGAGTTTCTGCAGCGCATCGACTTTTTCGCGGCCATCGAGAGTATTTCCCGCGGGCAGCTCGAACGCCACATACCGTATGGCGCGGGTCTCCTGCGTGTTCAGGTTGGGCTGATTCCTCTCGAAATACGCGGCGACCTCCGACGGATCAACCTTCACTGTCGGAGCGATGGCCTCGGTGTTGAAACGGATAAAATATCCCGACACCGGCTGCAGGATGCGCGCGGCATCCCGGAGTTCAAGGTCTCCGACTGCAGCGGGAGATTCCACGATGGCGGAAATTTTCTCGAGCCGGAGCGAGTCGCGCATGACCTCCTCGAGCTGGCGCTCGGTGAACCCGCGCGGAGTCAGCTGCTCGCTGACAAATGCGCTGTATTTCAACGGGTCGAACTGCCCCTGGATCTGGAAGACCGGTAGCGCCTTGATCCGCGCGGCGACCTCTTCATCCGTGGGCTGAACCCCGAGCACCCGTGACTGGTGCTGCAAAACGAGAAGATTCCACACGAAATCGGTGAGCGCCGCTGATTGGTCCTCCCCGGAACCTCCCAGCTTCGACACCAGGTCGTATTGGCCCAGAGCGAGCGTGAGCTGGTAGTTCTTCACCTGACGGTCGATCGCGCCGGGAGTGAGCGTCTGCCCGTAGATCTGGGGATTTCTCTGCGAGGCCAGATCCCTCAACTGGGCGGTGTTGTAGAGAAGGATGAACGCGACGATTGTGAGGACAGCGATGACAAGCATCAGTCCGCGTTGGTTTTTTCGGAGAAGGTTGATCATGAATTTTGCTGAGAAACTGTTGATTAACGGGGGCAAACTGATTAAAGCGTTTGCACGATGAAAGCAAGCGTCTCCCCGACGGCGGCCATTTTGGCAATAGTGATTTTTTCCAGCCCGTGCTTTGTGGCCAACGCTCAGGACGCCGTTGTCCAGAAGGACGGCCAGCACCGTGAAGGCCAGATCACGGGCGTCAAAGCCGACGTTTTGCGCATCAAAATCGGGCCGGCGGAAACCGGGATCCCGATGGCGAATATCGCCTCGGTCACCATGGCGCCGCCGAAATCTTATACCGACACGCTGGCGGCCTGGCAGTCAGGCGATGCAAAAAAAACCCTGTCCCTCCTGGAGCCTCTCGTCGCCACCTTCAACGGGCTTCCCACGGTCTGGGCCGAACGGGCAAGCGCCCTTCTCGGAGAAGCCTTCCTCGCTTCCGGCCAGGTCGACAAAGCCGAAGCAGCGTTCGCCAGCTTCCAAAAATCCTACCCGGCCTCTGCCAGCACGGCGGACATCGGCCTCGCACGCCTGGCCATCGAGAAAAAGGATTTTCCCACGGCTCGGGAAAAACTCCTCCCTGTCGTGGAAAAGGCGAAGGCCACAAAACTCGCGGGAGCGGGCGAGAATGCCGTTTTCGGCCAGGCCCTCTTCCTCCTTGCCCAGGTGCAGGAATCGTCCGCCGAGAATTCCGAAGCTCTGGAAAACTACCTTCTGGTCACCACGATTTTCCACGAGGACGAGGCCGTTGCGAAAAAATCCCAGGAGCGCGCCGCCGCCCTCGCCGAAAAAAACGTGATTGTCCCCTGAATTTCGCTCACTATATAAGGCTTAATCCATGAAACCCACCAGTCGTCTCCTTCCCCTGCTGTCCCTCCTGCTGCTCGCCCTGACTTCCCCGCTTGCGCGCGCGGCCGAGAGCGCGGCCCAGGAAAACATGAATATCATCCAGACGATCCTGCACGGGGGCCCGCTGATCATCCTGATCTGGGTTTGTATTCTGGGCACCTCGATGGTGATGCTGACTTTCATCATCCAGCTGTTTGTCGTGCTCCGCGACGAGCAACTCGCCCCTGCCGCCCTTGTGCAGTCGCTCCGGGACACCATCCACGCCGGAAATTACCAGGAGGCCTGGGAAATCTGCCGCGCGAACAAGGCCTACATCGCGCTGGTTCTCAAAGGCGCACTCGAGCGGCTCGGCCGCGGCAAGGATGCCGTGGAAACCGCGCTGATCGAACACGGCATCCGCGAAGCCCAGATCCTCAAGACAAAAAACAGCTACCTTTCGGTCATCGGAGTCATCGCCCCGATGATCGGGCTTCTCGGCACGGTCATCGGAATGATGGGGGCCTTCGCCGTTCTGGGATCCTCCGGCGTGGCGGATCCCCGCAGCTTGGCCCTCCGCATCGGCGAGGTGCTCATGGCGACCGCGAGCGGCCTCTTCATCGCCATCCCGGCGTTTATTTTCTACTACTACTTCCGCAACCGCGCGACGATCGTTCTCGTGAACGCAGACGATCAACTCAACCGCCTTGTCGAGGACATTCCGTTCGAGGAACTCTCCGGGGTGCGCATCGGGGAGACGTTCGAGGCGGGTGCCGGAGCGGGAGTCTCCACCGGCTCCAGAAAAGTGTCCATGGCCCTGACCACGAACTGCCCGGTCTGCAACGGCGCCATCCAGTCCGGACAAAATCCCTGCCCGCAATGCGGCGCAACTCTCGACTGGGCCTGATTCCACATGTCGGAAACCCCACACGCATCGGGAAAGAAAAAGCACCGCAAGGCGGATTCGGACATCGATCCGGAGTTCCAGATCGCCCCGATGATCGACATCCTTCTCGTTCTGCTCGTGTTCTTCATGTCGATCAGTTCGACGGAAGTTCTCCAGGCCAACAAGGAGGTCAACCTCCCGATCGCCAAGGATGCCAAGGAGGCCAAAGACACAAAAGAGGGACAGGTGATCATCAATGTCACTTTCACCCCTATCAACAACACCACGGCGATCGATGTGGACCAGAAGAAATACGCCTCCCCGTCGGAATTGATGACTCTCCTGAAAAACAAGGTTTCCGGAAACCCCCTTGTCCGGGTGAAAATCCGCGCCGACAAGGAAGTTAAATACGAATACATGCGCCAGCTCCTCGAGGCGATCGGCCTGGCCGGCGTGGGCAATGTCACATTTTCAGTGGTGGACAAGGAAGCCAACGGAGGCAAAAGCTCCTGACTGGCTCGCAGCAAATCTCAACTTTCTAAAATTCTATGGCAGGTGGTGGAGTATCAGAGGATGGTGATGTCGGGTTCCAGATTGCCCCGATGGTGGACGTCGTGTTCGTGCTCCTCCTTTTCTTCATGGCTTCCGCCGGATCCCAGGTCATCGAGATGGAGCTGAATATCAGCCTTCCCAGCGGCCGGAGCGCGAACGCTCTCGGTTCGGTGCCGACGACTCCGATCATCATCGACATCATGCCGGACGGGAAGGTGCAGATGAACAACAAGGTCTACGACACCCCGACAAGCAAGGAACTCCCCGAGCTTAAAGCCTGGCTCAAGGAAACGATCGCCAAGTTCGGGGACAAAGACCCGGTCATTCTCCGCCCCGATCCGCAGACCAAACACGATCGCGTGATGGATGTGCTCAACGCCGCCTCCGCGGCCGGCGTGACCAAGCTCTCATTCAGTTGAGATCTTCTTCCGGATTACGCCCGTTTGCGATCTTCACGGGGATCGTCGTCGTCCTCGCGGTGGCTGCCTTTGTCGCCCTTTCGCTCTGGTTCGGCTCCTTCATCCGCAGCGCGGAATTCCAGTCGCTGGTCGCACGGGAAACCGGGGAGGCCTTCGGGTCCCGCGCGGAATTTGCCCCCCTGCGGTGGAATGGCGCGTCCGCATTTGCCGAGTCCGCAAGTTTGCAGGGGACCCCCTCCTCCGCTCTCATGCGCCTCAGTGCGAACCAGATCCGCGCCGAAGTGAATTGGAGAGCCGTTTTTTCGGGGGCTTGGCGCGTGGAGGAGATTACCGTCACTCAACTGGACGGGGAGTGGCAGAATCCATCGCACCCGGTATCTCCAGTCGTCGCGCAACCGCCCCCGGCACGCCCGACCGGTCTTGCCTCGATCCTTCCGCAGCGCTTTGAACTCGGGATTTTGAAAGTCGGCAATGCCCGCCTGCGGTATGGTGCCACAGAGATTTCGAACTGCGCCGTCAACGCCAAGCCGGACGGGGCCGGCTGGATCTTCGAGGGAACCGGCGGACGCTTGCAGACTCCCTGGACGCCTGAACTCAACATCGTTGACTTTCGCGCACGGGAACAGGGCGGGGATTTGTTCCTGACAAAAGGCAACCTCGCCCTCGGATCGAATGGGAAGATTTCCCTCTCCGGCGAGTCATCCGCAGGGGGAAACCTCAGGATCACTTGGGAGGGCGTCAGTTCGGCCGACGTCCTCAAAGGAGAATGGGCGAGAAGGCTGTCTGGCACGCTCTCGGGAAACGCTCAATTTGCTGCACCCGATGTTTTCAAAGGCACCGTCATCCTGCAGGACGGACGTCTGGAAAACATCCCCATGCTTGCAACCGTGGCCGACTTCACGCAGAACCCCGCTTTCCGGCGCATGCCGATCCAGGAAATGCGGGGGGATTTTGTCAGGGAACGGGGCGACTGGAGGATCAGTAACTTCTTTGCGGAGTCGAAGGGATTGCTCCGCATCGAGGGCTCAGCGGTGATCGGACACAACGGCTCGCTGAAAGGACAGTTTCAAATCGGGGTGACGGCACAAACCCTTCAATGGCTTCCGGGATCGCGAGAAGCGGTGTTTAAGATTGCCAGGGACGGCTATCTCTGGACCGACCTCACGGTGGGCGGAACGATCGAAAAACCCAAGGAAAACCTCTCGGAGAGACTGGCGACCGCCATGGGAACTGAAGTGATCGAGCGGAGCACCGAACTGATCAAAAAAGCTCCGGGGACCGCCGTGGAAGGAGTCAAAGGCGTCCTGGATATCCTCCGTCCGCTCGTGCCCTGAACGGCGGGTAACTCTCTCCGCTCCTACAATGCTACGCTCCGCCCGGGCTCCGGGATGATCACCCCGGTTTCGGGAAGCTCCTTGAAAAGCGAGAGCTGGAACCAGTCGATCGCCGGCTTGTCGCCATGGACGAGCACCACCTTGGAGGGTTTGAGGAGCAGCGCGTAGTTGCGGAGCGTGTCCCGGCTCGCATGCGCGCTGAACTGAAACTCCTCGACGCTGCATCGTAGCGGAATCGAAGGCGAACCCTCCTCGAGGTGGATGTCCTCCCCGGCGGCAGCCCGCCGGATCTTTCCGGCCGGGGAATTCGGGTCGGAATACCCGACAAAAAACAGACTCTGATTCGCATCCCCGATGATCCTCCGGCAAAATATATTCGAGAGGGTGTGCTCAGTCATCATCCCACTCGATAGCGCAAAAATGCATTTTTTGCGGGGGGAAATCGTTTGGACCTCGTTTCCCGAGAGAACGTAGGGCGCCATTTCCTGAAGGAGCTGCAGCTCGGGATGGCTCCGGACCGAGGTCTCCGCCAGCGCATCGTAAACCCCGGTGATCTTCGTGCTCAATCCCCCGATATAAATCGGCACATGCGCGAGCTGCCCGCGAAGCCGCATGTTCCAGAGAATGGCAAGCAACTCCTGCGTTTTTCCCAGCGCAAACACGGGAATCGTCACGCTTCCTCCCCTCTCGAAAGCCCTCTGGATCCCGCGCGCCAGCCGCTCCTCTTCATTCGCCCGGGAGAACCCCGTGGGAACCGGCGAGTCTCCGCGCGTGGTTTCCATAATAAGAACGTCCACGCCTTCCTCGGGAAACGAGGCTCCCCGCATCAGCGACTGGTTCTCGAAGTTCACATCCCCTGTGTAAAAAACCGTCTTCCCATCATACCGGATCAAAACCCCCGCCGAGCCCAGAATGTGCCCGGCATCGAAAAACTCAAACGTCACCTCCCGGTCGCTGTCCGAGGGATCGCCCATCAGGTTGAACCGCTTTCTCAGCGGGCGGGGATGCCATGCCTTGCTGCAAAACTCCACTCCTCGGTGGGTGAAGAGTGGATACTCGCTGATGCCGTCGTCCTCGCGCTGGCGGGTCATGACATTGACCGCATTGTGAAGCATGACATCCGAGATGCGGGCGGTCGGCTCGGTCATGAAGACCCTGGCCTGTGGCTCGCGGCGCGTCAGAAGCGGCAGGGCCCCGACATGATCCTGATGCGCGTGGGTGATCAGGATGGCGTCCACCTTTCCTTCGGGAACCAGGGAAAAGTGCGGTGCCGCCGCGAGTCCTTCCAGCTTCGGATGCAACCCGGCATCGAGGATCACGTTCTTCCCGCCGATCTTCAGCCAGTAGGAATTCGATCCGATTTCTGTCCGCCGCGTCAGGTTCACCAGTTCCATCGGCTGTCAAAGTGTCCGACCCCGGCACATTCCTCAATGAAAATCCC
>QYQL01000004.1 GCA_007280915.1 Verrucomicrobiaceae bacterium
GTAAGTCTTTGACCGACGTTTTGCTCTTGGAAGTCGGTCATTCACCCCTCTCGGGAGATCGAGTCCTACGCGTCTATTCCGTTCCATCCCAATATTCAGAGGCTGCGTGGGATTACTTGCTTGCGGAGTTGCCTCAAGTCCGACGACAATTATTGGCCGCAGGTTCATCCTCGAATCAATCGAGAATATTGGTTGCTTTCAGTCTTACTGAGGCGGAACGAGCAACTACATCAAATTTCCCGTGAATAGACGCCCTCCGGTTTGATTTCACCCATGCTCACCATTGCCACATTCAGCAAGCCGGAGGAAGCCCACATGCTCCGGTTGCGACTTGAGGCGGGTGGTGTGCCTGCATACATCCAGGACGAGAATATGGTTCAAACAGACTGGCTGTATTCAAATGCGATTGGTGGGGTTCGGGTCCAAATTGATGAGGATGATGAGGATCGAGCCAAAGAAATACTCCAAGACCCCGGCATCGAAGCCGACCCTGTGGGGATACCAGCCTGCCCGAAATGCTCCTCTACGAGCACAGCACCGGATGAACTTCCCAGAAGATTGTCCTTCCTCTCGTTGCTGCTGGCCGGGATTCCATTCCTCTTCTCCAAGACAAGATGGAGATGCGGTCGCTGCAACCATGCGTGGAATGAGAGGAATAAAGAAAATGGTTGAGTCCACTCTCTCCTCTGAAGTCGAGCGCCAGAAGAGAATAGCCGCCCGAAATCGTGATCGCATGCACTGGATTATTCTCGGTTCGTTTGTCGGTGGGGTAATCAGTGCAGTTGTCTGGCTTTCCCTTTTTCCAGGTCCTCGCCCAGGTGATGTCGTGGGGACCGCTGTTGGATCTGGTATTCTGGTGGGCATTTTGCTCAACGTTTTGCTCCATAGACATCAGGCCAAGTGTCCCGTGTGTGGGTATGATTGGGAGATTGACGACCGAAACGAGACGCACATGCTCACATGGAATTGCTGTCCCGGTTGTGGATTGAAAATGGGACAAGAACAAAAAACCGAGTGACGAATGCGCAGAAAAGCTACCGAGGAGCTACCTGCTTCCAAGAGCCCATGATGTTCTGGAAAACCCGAAAAGGAAATCGAAGCAGATTACCGGGTTAAAAAATGCTGGTCGAAGGGCTGAGATTCGGGGAGTTGCTGCCGCTCGAAAGTAGACCTTCAGAGGTTCCATAAACCACTCCCCTGCTCATCAGTTGCCAATTTTTAAAGGCAACTTAAAGGCAATGGCGATTGCCCTTATTGCCCTGTTCGTTTATTCTTCCGATTCAATTAACTCATTAACAATAAGTTAAAAAATCGGGCCGGAGAGATTCGAACTCTCGACCTCTTGAACCCCATTCAAGCGCTCTACCAAGCTGAGCCACGGCCCGTTGCGGAAAAATGAGGTTCGCCCAGTGGGTGGCGGGATTCAAGAAGGAAATTTGAAACGCTATTGCGTGATGCGCGCCGAGTGGGTAAGGTTCCCGTTCACTTCTTACCGATATGCGCAAAAAGATCATCGCCGCGAACTGGAAAATGAACATGACCGTCAGCGAGACGGCGGGATTTCTTGAGGACTTCCGCCTCGACATCGAGGATGTCAACGGAGTCGAGATCGTCATCGCTCCGCCGTTCACGGCGCTCGCGAAGCTGTCCGAACTTCTGGGCGGGTCGCAAAAAATTCGGCTTGGCGCGCAGAATATGTATTTCGAGATGTCCGGTGCCTTCACCGGCGAGATCAGCCCGGCGATGCTCCGCGAGCTGTTCGTCCGTTACGTGATCCTCGGTCACAGCGAGCGCAGGCAGATCTTCGGCGAGACCGATGCGCTCATCAACAAGAAGGTTCATGCGGCGCTGGCTTCCGAGCTGAAACCGATCCTCTGCGTGGGAGAGACCCTTGCGGAGCGGGATGCCGGAAAAGAGAAGCAGGTTCTCGAAACCCAGCTGAAGGGCAGCCTTGCCGGAGTGACCGCGGAGCAGATGCTGGACGTGGTGGTCGCCTATGAGCCGGTCTGGGCAATCGGGACCGGCCGCAACGCCTCTCCCGAGCAGGCGCAGGATGCCCACGCGCATGTCCGTGCTGTGCTGGCCGCTCTGACCAATGCGGAGACGGCCGACAAGGTCCGGATCCAATATGGCGGGAGCGTGAAGCCGGCCAATGCGGCGGTAATTCTCAGCCAGCCGGACATTGACGGGGCATTGGTTGGCGGAGCCGCCCTGGAGCCGCGCAGCTTTTCGGAAATCGTCAAGGCGGCGGTCCCCCAGTAGGGCCCAGCGGGTCGTCAGCCCAGTTTGAAAAATCCGGCGGCGGTCTTTTCCGTCGCCGAGGAGATGGATTCGATGGCCGCGCCGCGGACTTCTGCGATTTTTTCGGCGACGAGCCGCGTGTGCGCGGGTTCGCACCTCTGGCCTCGGAAGGGAACCGGGGCCAGATACGGACAGTCGGTTTCCACCATGAACGCATCTTCCGGAACGAAAGCTGCGACCTCGCGGACGAGGGCCGCATTTTTGAATGTGATGATCCCGGTGAAAGAAACCAGATGGCCCATGGCGAGGATTTCCCGCGCCTGATCGGGAGTGTTTCCGAAACAGTGAAAAACCCCGCGGAGCCGCCCGGTGTAGGGCTGTAAAATCTTCAGGGTGTCATCCCACGCGTCACGCTGATGGATGACGACGTTCAGTCCGAGCTCGCAGGCCAGATCGAGCTGGGCCGAGAAGGCTTCCGCCTGGGCCGCCTTGTAGGATCCGTCCACGATGAACGCCTCGGTATCTTCGGTCAGTTCCGCCTGGAGTGCGCTCAAAGCCGGGGAGGAAGACAGGTTCTCGGAGGGAAGGTGGCGGTAGTCGAGGCCGGTCTCGCCGATCGCGGCAACTTTCGGATGTGCGGCCAGTCCGCGCAGGACATCCAGCCAGACGGAGGATTCCTCCTGCACATTCGTGGGGTGGAGGCCGACCACCGCAAAAACCTCCGCGTATTTCTCGGCGAGGGCGACAGCCCGGCGGCTGCTCTCGATGCCGGTCCCGATCGTGATGATCCGATGCACGCCCTCCTCCTTCGCCCGCTGGAGGACCCCGTCAATATCGTTGGAAAAATCCGGGTAATCGAGGTGGGCGTGGGTGTCGGTAAGCATAAATTCAATTAAGAAGCTGATACCAGGTGCTCCGCCGGTGCGGTTCGTATCCGGCCTGGCGGATGAGGCGCTCGATGTCGTCGGCTCTGAGATGGAACGTCGTTCCCGCGCTCGAGACCACGTTTTCCTCCATCATCACGCTGCCGAAATCATTCGCGCCGAACTGCAGCGCGACCTGCCCGATTTTCGGGCCCTGGGTGACCCACGAGCTCTGCACGTTCTCGAAGTTGTCGAGGAAGATCCGCGAGATCGCCTGCATGCGAAGGTATTCCGCGCTGCTCACGGTCTCCGCTTTCAGCTTTGTGTTTTCCGGCTGGAACGTCCAGCAGATGAAGGCGGTGAAGCCGCCGGTTTCGTCCTGCAGGTCGCGGAGCCGGCCGAGGTGCTCGATCCGGTCGTCGAGCGACTCGACGTGTCCGAACATCATCGTCGCGCTCGATCGGAGGCCGAGTTCGTGCGCCTGGCGCATCACGTCGAGCCATCCGTCGCTGTCGCATTTCAGCGGCGCGATCCGGTTGCGGACGCTGTCCACGAGGATTTCTCCACCGCCGCCCGGAATCGAACCGAGCCCGGCTCCGATGAATTTCTGAATGACCTCACGGACCGGCATTCCGAAGACCCCGGCGAAGTGGTTGAACTCCGGCGGGCTGAACCCGTGGATATTGATGTGCGGGTATTTTCCGCGGATGTGCGAGAGCATCGAGAGGTAGAAATCGATGCCGAGTTTCGGATGGTGCCCGCCCTGGAGGAGGACCTGAACCCCGCCCTCGGCGGAGAGCTCATCGAGCTTTGCGTCGATCTCGTCGAGCGACAGCACGTAGTGGTCGGCATCTTTTTCCGTCCGGTAGAACGCGCAGAACTTGCAATAGACGTTGCAGACGTTCGTGTAGTTCACGTTTCGGTCCACGATATAGGTGACCACGTCATTTCCGCGTCCATCGTAAGCCGCCGCCTTTGCCGCGCGCCGGCGCGCGTCCGCCAGAGAACCCAATTCCTCCAGGGGCATCGTGTGGAGGGCGCGGGCGTCGTCCGGCGTGATCCTCCCGCCATCCAGGACTTTGTCCACCAATTCGTCTTCCGAGCATGCAACTGCCATATCTTCGGAAGATAGCGGCCGTCCGGATCCATTTCAACCGTGCTGTTCAGAGGGATTTGCTTTCCGCCGGGCAGTTGATGCGGCTAAATGTGCGTTCCGACATGGCAGATCGTTTGGTTTATCTTCTGGCTTCTCTTTTGGTAGGCGTCATCCGCCGGCTTCCGCTGTCCGTTTGTTTCGTCCTCGGGCAGTGGGTGGGGGCGTTGCTCTGGGCGGTGCTGCCCGGATACCGGAGGCTCGCGAGGGAAAATCTTTCCAAGGCATTTGCGGGGGAAAAATCGTCTTCCGCCATCCGGGCGCTGACGTTCCGTCACTTCACCACTCTCGGTGCGAATGCGGTTTGCGCGTTCAAGATGCCGGCGCTCTCGCAGGAGGAGATCGCACGGATCGCAAAGATCGAGCGGCTCGACCGGATCCACACAAACATCGAGGCCGGCCGGCCGGTCGTGCTGGCGATCAACCATATCGGAAACTGGGAGCTCTACGCGCAGCTGGTCTTCCAAGTCCCGGAGGCGCGCTTCGGGACGGTCTACCAGTCGCTGCGCAACAAGCTGGTGGATGATCTAGTGAACCGCGACCGCCGCCGCCTGGGAGTCGCGACATTCGACCGGAAAAAGGGATTCAACGCAGCGATTGCGCTCCTCCGCGAGCCCGGGATCGTCGGCGTGCTGGTGGATCAAAATGCGGGAGACGCCGGGATCTGGGCGCCATTCTTCAACCGCCTGTCCTCGACATCGCCGCTGGCCGCCACGCTCGCGATCCGTACGAATGCGGCGGTGATCCCGACTGCCATCTACACCGACGGTTTTGCGAAGTGGCGCGTTGTACTCAGCGAGGAAATTCCATGGAATGCGGAGCAGCCGGAAAAGCTCACCGCCGACATCAATTCCGCGCTCGAGCGCCAGATCCGGGTCTCGCCACAGGATTGGTTCTGGGTCCACAACCGCTGGAAAACGCCATGGCCGAATTTTCTCACCGCCTCCGCGAAGCGCGGGACCTGCATCCCTCCCGATGCCTCTCCGCTCCAGCCGTTCCGGATTGTTCTGCGTTCGCCGAACTGGCTGGGCGACGCGGTGATGTGCCTCCAGGCGGCACGGGCATTCAAGACCAGCCGTCCGGACGTGCGGCTTGCTGTACTCACCCCGGCGAAGCTTGCGGGTCTCTGGAGGCGCGTGCCGGAAATTGACGAGGTCATCGAGTTCGATCGCGCGGATTCACTTTTATCCATCGCAAAAAAACTTCGCGGGCAGTTCGACGCGGCCGTTCTTTTCACGAACTCCCTCCGGTCCGCCCTCGAAGTCTGGCTGGCCGGGATCCCTCGGCGGGTTGGGTTTGACGGCCACCACCGGAGCGCGCTGCTCAACCAGATCATTCCTCCTCCGAAAAAGAAGCTGCGTCATCCCGAGCACCATGCCGACAGGTATTGGAGGATTTCCGCCCGCTGCGGAGCTGAACTTCCACCGGCACTGCCCCCGCAGTGGATGCCGCCCTCCGGTGAGGCGGTCATCGGGATTTGCCCGGGCGCGGAATTCGGACCGGCCAAGCGCTGGCCGGCGGAACGTTTCAGCGAAACCATCGCCGCACTCAACGCCCGGATTTCCTGCCGCTGGGTGATTGTCGGCACATCTGCCGATGCTGCCGTCGCGGCAAGCATCGCGGAAGGATTTGCGAACATCACCGACCTGACCGGAAAAACCTCGCTGGAGGAACTCATGCACGCGCTCTGCGGGATGTCCGTTTTACTGACCAATGACACCGGGACCATGCATCTTGCCGATTTCCTCGGTGTTCCCCTCGTCGCGATCTTCGGCTCCACTGAGCCCTCCCTCACCGGCCCTCGCGGCCTCGCGAGCACCGCGCTGCGTCACCAGGTCGAATGCAGCCCGTGCTTCCTCCGCGAGTGTCCTCTGGACTTTCGCTGCATGCGTGAGATCAAAACGGAAGATGTGGTTTCTGTTCTCCTGCGGCACCTGCCCGCTGCGAGCTGAATCAAATGCGGCCGCCATGCCTGCTGATGGGCTGATTCCCCTGGAGCCTGCGCTGTCCGAAAAAGGCATCAATACGCGGGTGCCGCCGAAGTATTCAGTGGCGCAGGTCATGGGGTATCAAAGCAGTTTATACTATACAGATTGCTGTATTGTGCAGATATTTTGTATCCCCATAACGTCTGTCCTATTCAATCCGTCCAGTATCTTTTTCCACTTATGAAAGTCCCTGTATTTCTCGCGGTGCTCTTGATTCCTTTCGGCATCCTATGCGCTTCGGATTCGAAGCCGAACGTGCTGTTCATCATCGTTGATGATCTTACGACGACGCTGGGCAGTTATGGCGACAAGGATGCGCTGACTCCGAACATGGACAGTCTTGCCGATCGCGGCGTGCGATTCGAGCGCGCCTATACCCAGTTCTCGCTCTGCAATCCGAGCAGGGCGTCGTTTCTGACCGGATGCTATCCCGAGCGCACGAAGGTTTACGATCTGAGCACGGACTTCCGGAAGGCGATGCCGGATGTCGTCACGCTGCCCGAGCTTTTCAAGAATGACGGCTACGTTGTGGGCCGGCTCGGGAAGGTCTTCCACAAGGGCGGGACAAAGGAAAAGTTGGATGTGCAGGAGGGGGCTCCGCTCTCCAAGGACAGTGCCATTTTCGAGGAGGCCAAGCTGGCCGAGGCCAGCGAGGGGGACCTCTCCGATCCGCCGAGGAAAAAGAACAAAGAGGGGAGCGGAAAAGGAGAAGGAAAAGAAAAAGAACACGAGGATTCCGGCTACAATCGCACCTACGCGGCATCCTCCCATCCGGATGTGGATTTTACGGATTACGAGATCGCGAGCAGGGCGATCCAGACGCTGGAGGATTTCAAAAAGACCGACAAGCCGTTCTTTCTCGCCGTGGGGTTCATCCGTCCCCACACCCCGTATGTCGCCCCGAAGGCATTTTTCGAGAAGATCGATCCCCAGAAGATTGCCATGCCGCAATACTATCAGGCGGGAGGGGAGGACACTTCCAAGATTCCGAATCCCGCGCTCCGTCCGAACAACAACATCTTCCGCTACGAGGCCGCCAAGGGAAATGAACCCCGCGAGGCGCGGCGCGCTTATCTGGCTTCAGCATGCTGGGCGGACTCACAGGTCGGCCGCGTGCTGGACAAGCTGAAGGAGCTCAATCTCGACAAGGATACCATTGTTGTTCTCACCGGCGACCACGGATACCAACTCGGCGAGCACGGCCTGTGGGCGAAGCAGACGCTCTTCGAGGAGGGCACGCATGTGCCGCTCATCGTGGCGGCTCCCGGTGTGAAGCCGGGCGTCAGCAAGAGCCTGGTGGAGCAGGTGGACATCTATCCCACGATTGCAGGGCTTGCCGGCCTCCCCATACCCAAGGATGTGCAGGGAGTCAGTCTGCAGCCGCTTCTTGCCGACCCCTCGGCGAAAATCAAGCCAGCAGCTTTCAGCACGATGCTTTCCACCCACACGAAACTCATGGGGCACGCGATCACCGACGGCCGCTTCCGGTTTATCGAGTGGGATGGAGGAAAAGGCGGGAGCCATCTCTATGACCACGAGACCGATCCACACGAGCTGAAAAACCTTGCCGCTGATCCGGCGCAGAAGGCCCGCGTAGTCCAGTTCAAGGCGCAGCTCGAGAAACATGTTCAGGATGTGGGAGGAGAATAAATGAGAACCGGAAAAATATTTTGGTTCGCCGCCGCCGTGCTTGTCGCCACGGTCGCTGCATTTGCAGAGGGACCCCAGGCACCCGCACCGGATATTTCAAAACTTCCGGATGGGGTGAAGCGGCTCGATCTGTTTCTGCTCATGGGGCAGTCGAACATGAAGGGTCGGGGGGCCGTTCCGGCTGACCAGAAGCTCAATCCCCGCATCGTCTCGATGCAGATGAAAAAAGACAATTGGGTTGTTGCGAGCGACCCCCTGCACATCGATGGACGCGTGGATCCTCTCGACCGTTCCGGCAATGCCGGGGTCGGTCCAGGGCTTTCCTTCGCTCAGGCCCTTGCCGCGCGCGAGCCCGATGTGATGATCGGTCTGATTCCGTGTGCGGTCGGCGGTTCGAAAGTCGGCCAATGGCAGAAGGGCGTTCAGCGGAGCCTCTACGACGAGGCGTTGCGCCGCGCGAAACTCGCGCTGGAGCAGGGCCCTCCCGGAAAGACCCGCCTTTGCGGCGTTCTCTGGCTTCAGGGGGAATCAGACACCAAGGAAAATCTTTATTCCAATTACCAGACCAATCTTCTCAAGGTCGTGGACAACCTCCGCGCCGATCTGAACCTCCCGGAGCTTCCATTCATCGCCTGCACAATCGGCTCGTTCATCGAAGGCAAGGGGCCATATCCCCACGTGAAAGAGATCAATGCCATCCTGCTCGATCTGCCCAAACAGCGCCCGCTGACGGCCTGCGTCGATGCCCGCGACCTCACCGGGAACATCGGCGACAACCTGCATTACAACACCGAGTCACAGCTGGCGATCGGTCCCCGCTACGCGGAAAAATATCTGTCGCTGATCAACTCCAAGGGAGCCCCGTCGCGTTGATTGTTTTCCTTGTTGGCGGTCCGCCCCAATTTTTCAAAGACTAACACCATGTCCTCCCCATGTTTCCGCGCCAGTTTGTTTGTCGCATTCACCGCACTGCTTTTCTGCTCCCTGCTCAACGGTGCGGAAACCAAGCCGCCGAACATCCTGTTTTTGCTCACGGATGACCAACGGGCCGACACACTGGGGGCGACCGGAAATCCCCTGGTGATCACTCCCGAGATGGACAAACTCGCGGGAGAAGGAACGCTCTTCCGGAACTCCTTCGTTGTGACTTCCGTCTGCGCCTGCAACCGCGCCAGCATCCTTTCCGGCCAGTATTCGCGGACAAACGGCGTGCGGGGATTCGCGGAGACGCTGACCGACGAGCAGATGAAATCCACGTATCCGGCGCTGTTGCGGAAAGCGGGGTATTTCACCGGTTTTATCGGCAAATGGGGGGTCGGCGCCACGATCGAGAGCATCGTGGATCGCGCGGCGGTCGGCTTTGATTTCTGGAAGGGGCTTTACGAGCAGGGGGAATACTGGCCGGAGGGAAAAAGCGGACGCCACCTGACGAACATCATGACCTCACAAGTCGAGGAGTTTTTGAACGCGGCTCCCAAGGATAAGCCGTTCTGCCTGTCCGTGAGCTACAAGGCGCCCCACGGCCCGTGGAGCGAGGTGGATCCTGCCTGCCTCGCTCTCTATAAGAATACAAAAATCCCCATTCCGAAGAGCCTGAATGCGGAAACGATCGCGAAGTTCCCGGAGTTCCTCCGGACCGACCGACTGACCCTCAATGGCAAATCGATCGCGGAGATGCAGACAATCAACGAGACATGGACCCGCCAGTATTACGGACTCATCACCGGGATTGACCGTTCGCTGGGGGAAATCCGCGCGATGCTCAAAGCCAGGGGGCTCGCCGACAATACGGTGATCGTTTTCACATCGGACAACGGCCATTTCCTCTTTGAATACGGGATGTATGGCAAATGGCTGATGTATGAGCCCAGCCTCCGCGTGCCGCTGGTCATCTACGATCCCCGCATCGCGGCGGACAAACGGCCAAAAACCGTCGACGCATTTGCTCTCTCGATCGACATGGCTCCAACGATGCTTGCTTTTGCCGGGCTGAAGGCGCCGGAGCCCATGCAGGGCCGCAGCCTGGTGCCCTGGGTGGATGGCGGGGTTCCTGAAAATTGGCGGAAGGACATGTTTTACGAATACAATTTCGTGATGTTTCCCGGAGATATTCCTTCCTCCATCGGGGTGCGCGATGCCCGCTGGAAATACATCCGCTACCTGGATCCCCGGTTTGAGTTCGACCAGCTCTTCGATCTTGAGAGCGATCCGGACGAGGCCACGAATCTGGCGGCCGATCCGAAATATACCGCCGAGCTCGCCCGCCTCCGCGCACGTCTCGCCGCCTACCGCACGGAAATCCCGGACAATGCCCCCGAGTTCATGGAATACCGCGACAAATACCATGTCGTGGCCACGGGTTTCACCCCGCCCGCCATGGACCAGCCGCTGGATCTGCAGAAAGAGAAAACCATCGGGCAGACGTTTCCAGCTGCTGGCGATTTCCTTCATGCGGTCAGCTGGATTCTCCCCTACCAGATGAAGAACTACTCCCCATCGGATCTCCTGGTCGATCTCCGGCGTGGAGGTCCTGACGGAGAGGTCCTGGCTTCGACCGCCATCCCCAAAAATCAACTCTACTCGCTCTACCCGTGCGTGGCGAAGTTCGACGTGCCGGTGAAACGCGGCGAAACGCTTTATGTCGAGATGAGGGCGAAGGATGCCATCCGGCCAAAGGATCTCCGGTTCTGGGCCTATCCATCAAATGTCTTCGAGGGCGGACAGGCATACCTCGACCGCAAGCCGGTGGACTCCGACATCGCGCTGAATTTCATCTACCGAAACCCATGAGAATCCCCCGCATGTTTGTTTTTTCACTGCTGGCCTCGGCGGCTTTTCTCCGTGCGGAATCCGTCATCCAGGAGGATTTCTCCTGCGGTCCCGGGGTGCCGGGCCGGGAGAAGATCACGCCGGGCACCCGGCTCAAACAAAGCGGCGCCGTCACGCCGGACAACGCCGCATGGGAGACTGCCGGGGCGGTTGTTTTTGCTTCAGGCGGCAAGGGGGTTACGCTCGTCGGCAAGGAGGGCAACGCGGGAGTGTTCATCGAGGTGGACCCCGGGCTGTTTGAAAGCGGATCTCCTGTCAGGGCGGAAATCGAGTTTGTCCCCGGGGACGCCTGGGTCGAACCCACCGGGATTCCCGGGATCTGGCTGGGATTCGCAAATTCCAGTTCCGCGAAAAAGGAGCTTCTCGCAAATATCAACGCGACGGGGGATCATGTGGTCCTGCGCTACGCCGCGGCTCCGGACCCCGTCAATTGGTGCCTCCGGGCGGAAACCGGCGTCAGCGGGGAAACTGGCGGCGCGGCGGGTCCCAAGGTTCCCATGCGGCCGGACGCAACCTATCGGATGACGCTGGTTTACGATCCTTCCAATCATTCGTTTCAGGGGGAGTTGTCGGATCCGGAATCCGGGAGCGTCAAATCACTGAAGGGAACACTGCCCCTTCCGCCGGTTTTCAATCTCCTTCGCGTGGATTTCACCGGATTCAACATTGGCCCGGGGCCGATCCAGCCGCTGATCAAATCCATCTCGCTGACAAAGGAATGAGGGTCGCATTCCTTCTTGCTCTCATATGCGTTTCGATGCGGTGTCCGGCGGCCGGGCCATCGCCGGTTGTGAAGCCAAGCGATCCCTTCGCGGTGACCCACAAGTTCATGATTGGCGAGATCACCATCGGCGTCAGCGATCTCGGAGGCGGCTATCTCAACTTTATCGATCTCGGTGACGGGAAGAACATCGTCTCGGGGAACTATGGGCGCGGATGGCAGGGGTCCGTGCGCGACCAGCTTCATGGCGGACGCTACAATCCCACCCAGGCTGGCTTCCGGGACGACGTCGGTGCACCGGTGACGGTGGTTGCGACCGAGCACTCCATCAAGATCCCGAAATTCAATCTCCCGCTCTACGGAGATCCGGTTTTTGATTTTACTGAGCACGAGGATATTGCTCCCGATTTCAAGGGCTACAAGGACAACGGGAACTCCGATACCGACGGGATCGAGGAATCGAACCTAACGCAGGATGACGAGGTGCGCAGCGAGTTCGATTTCGAGGGGATTTACGAGGACGCGACGGATCTCGCCGGAGGGAAAATTCCGGTTCTGCGGTTTTACTCTCTCTATACTTATGCCCGCCCGCCTGCGGCGATCCGGCAGTTCGGCAAGACCGCGCTTTTGTCCGACGGGAAGCCGGTGATCAATGAAACCGCCCGGGTGAAGGATGTTTCCCCCGCGATGACTGGCAATCAGCCCGCCGCGGATGACGACCTTTCCGGTGTCATCTTCACCGCCTACGGCGCCCGGCTTCTGGCTGATTCCGGCTATACCGTTCCCATGTGGCGGGAGAAGGAGACTTGGAAAATCCTCCCCGAACTGGAAAGCGGACGCGGCAAGGAAATGGAATTCTGTCTTCCGGGACCGGCCGAGGCGGGGAAATCCCCGCCCGTCACGATGGATTCGGAATTTCTGGTTCTGGCCAAAGGCAATGATCCCGCCAACTCTCCCGCGATCGCATTGTATTCGCCCTCCAGTGACATCAACACGAACCAGATCCTCGGTCTCGACAAAGCCACCGGCCGAGTCATTTACAAGGAAGACCGCCGCACCCAGGGGAAAATTCTTTTCTCACGCGCCATTCCCGCCCAGGTGGACATGCGCAACCGATACTTCCTCACCGGCATGCTGGCTCCCGGGCACGGGAAGCCGAATGTCCTGGAGGCCCTGCAAAATGAGACGTTCATCCTGTTCGGCACGCCGGATCAGATTCTGAAGGCCGTTGAAGCTCTTAAGAAAAAATTGAACGTGAAAAAAACATAACATGAAAGGAATGCCCTGCCTGCTCCGCCCGGTCGCCTGCGCCCTGCTCGTCGCGCTGGCGGGTTCTACTTCCGCCCAGCAGCCCGCCCTGACACAAAACGATGTCCTGTCTCTGAAGGACGGACGCTTTTTTCTGGATGGAAAACCGTTCGCTGAGATCAGCTTTAATAAGTTCGATCTTTTCTGGAACCTCTGGGAAGAGGCTGTCAAGGGGAGGGACCTCGATGACGGAAACGAGGCGGTCATCCGCCAGAACAGTGCGCTGAAGGATCTCCACGACCTGGGTTTCCGCACGATCCGCATCTTCGCCTCCCCATGGGGCGGAAGGGAGTTTTTTGAGAACCCGCAGAAGCGGGAGGCCTTCTTTCAGGCCTTGGACAAGACGTATGACCTCTGCGACCAGAATGGCATACTCGTCTATGCCTCCCTCGGTTGCGGGGATTTTTCGGAGATTCCAGCAATCGAGAAAAACCCAGATCCCGCCGCCGAGCATCTTCGCGAGCTGGTCGCAGACCCGCAGTCGAAGAGCCGCCAGCTTCTCTATGAATACCTCGACGCCGTGGTCGCCCGCTACAAGGACCGGAAGACGGTCGTGATGTGGGAGATCACCAACGAACTGACCAACCAGGCCGACATCATGCCGGGAACGCACGTTGCCAAGGGGCGCCGGATGCCCACTCTCAAGGATGTCGGCTCGTTTTACAACGATGTCACCGCCCGCATCAAGGCCATCGATCCCCTCCGCCTCGTCGGAAACGGCGGATCCCATCTGCGGGAATCCGCATGGAATCTTTACTCCGGGAACGGGTGGAAAAAGGACACTCTGGACGAGCATGTCGGCGCCTACAGACTCGCCCTTGGCGACACGGCGCTCGATGTGGCGGACATTCATTATTACGCGGTGCCGACGGACGGCTTCATCATCCAGGACAGCAGCGGGGGGGAGGTCCGTCTCAACCCTGCGGCCTACATGAAAATCGGGCAGCAGATCGGAAAGCCCGTCATATTCGGCGAATACGGACCGCTTCCGCACGTCTCGGATCCTGACGCGATCGAGCACACGGACAAGCCTCTCCCGCCAGGCTGGTTTGAAAGCTACGAGGAAAAGGATCTCGCCATCCCATGGTTCCAAAAGGCCGTTGACGACATCATCGAGGCGGGCATCCCGATCACCTACTGGTGGTGTTACCAGTCCGACCGGAAGTATGAGAAGGACAAGCCGGGTAGGTTCGATGTGTCATTGGACCTGAATCCCGAACTGGTGAACATCATTGCCGAAGGCAACCGGAGGCTTCAGGAAAAGCTCTGCAAGCCCGTCCTCCCTTAGTTTGTCCTCCCGGATCGGTGTTCAACGCCCCTCATCGCCCACTTTTCCATTCATGAAAAACATTCTCCTCCGATCTCTGTCGTGCGCGTGCCCGCGGAGCGCCCCCGCTCTGATTTTATCCGGTTGGCTTTTCAGCATTCCGGCGGTTGTCCTTCCGGCTTGCGCCGCCCCATCCAGTGAAGTGATTGAAGGCAATGTCAGGGTTCAGGCACTTTCCCCGACACTGGTTCGCATCGAGCAAAAGGGCCCCCAAGGGTTCGAGGATCGCAAGACTTTGACTGTGGTGAACCGTGAGTGGCCGGGTGTGCCGTTGAAGGTCGAAAAACAGGAAGGCCATGTTCTGTTGTCGTCGTCGTTCTATCAGGTGGAGATTCCGGTGGACTCGAAGAATATTTTTGGAGTCAAAGTCCGCTCCGGTTCGGGTGAGGTGCTTCATACCATTGCGAAGTCCGATATGAAGTGCGGCTTTTTGCCGGCCCCCTCTGCGATGCCCTTGGTCTGGGTCATGCCGGATTCCCCGCGTCTTGTCCCCCCGGCGTGTGGGGCCTCGCCGGCTCCCGCCACCTGCACCGAAAACCAGGAGACCTCCGGCTGGGACATGGCGAACCAGGCGCAGGACGTCTATCTTTTCCTGCCGAAGCCGGGCGATTACGCCGCATTCCGGCAGGAGTTTTTGAGTCTGACCGGTCCGGTCCCGATGCCGCCGCTCTTTGCGTTCGGCCTTTGGTTCAGCCGCTACTGGCCGTATTCGGAGGACGAGTCGCTGGCGATTATGGACGAGTTTCGGACGCGCGGGTTTCCGCTGGATCTGATGGTCAGCGATACCGACTGGCGCGTGGGAGCCTCCAGCGGTTACGGGGTCAATCAAAAGCTGTTCCCCGACATGGCGCGCTATATCGCCAGGGCGCATGAGAAAAACGTGCGGACGATGTATAACGACCATCCGGAGGCTCAATCTCCCGGCGCACTGGATCCCAAGGAAATGGCCTATCGCCAGGAGGGGCTCGACAGCCTGCTGAACATCGGGGCCGATGTCTGGTGGTATGATAAAAACTGGGGCAAGCACCTGAAGGCCCCGGATGGCCTGACCATCGAGTTCTGGGGGATGGTCGTCTATCACGACATGACGCTTCGGAACCGCCCGGACCGGAGGCCGCTGATCATGTCGAATGTGGACGGGATCTGGGGCGGGATGCGCCTGGTCCCGAGCAATCCGGCGGCCCACAGGTATCCGCTCTGGTGGACTGGCGACACGCTGGCTTTCTGGGAGGAGCTGAGGTCGGGAATCGAAAACGGCGTCGGCAGCGGGATTGACCGGATGATGCCGTATGTCAATGAGGATTTGGGCGGACATATGCTTGTGGACACGCCCGAGTTGTTCACCCGCTGGTTCCAGTTCGGCGTTTTTTCGCCGCTGCCCCGCCCGCACAGCTATCCGACCGTGCATTTTCCATGGGCATTCGGCGAAGAGGCGGAGAAGATCTGCCGCGAATACGCGCAACTGCGATACCGCCTGCTGCCTACGATCTACACGGCAGTCCGCCGCGCTTACGAAGACGGGATTCCGCTCCTGCAGCGCTGCGATCTCCAGTGGCCGCAATTTCCCGAAGCCGCCGACGGGCTCCAGTATCTTTTCGGCGAGGACCTCCTGGTCGCTCCCCAATGTTACAGCGGGCTGGATCCGATTCCTCTGGCTTTGCTCCAGGCCCCGGAGGGAAAGCCGGGGCTGCGCGCCGAGTATTTTGACAACGAAAAATTCGAGGGAAAGCCGAAGGTGGTGCGCACGGACAAAAAGCTATTCTTCGACTGGAAAGTGCGTCCCGACGGCTTGGCCATGAAGAATACGTCCGTGCGTTGGACCGGCTCGCTCGGCCCGGTCGCGGAAACCGCCGAGTATGAATTCGGACTGACTTCGAAGGACGGCGCGAAATTCTGGATCGGGGATACCGAACTCATCAGCAAGACGGAAGTTTTGCAGAACCGGCAGAAGATCGAGATGACAAAAGCCCGCATCAAGCTGGAAGCGGGAAAGACCTATCCGATCAAGGTGGAGTTCTTCGCGAAGGACGGAGGCGAGTGCAATTTGTTCTTTGGTGCCGCCAACAAGACCGACGACAAGGAACACCAGACCCGCGCGCTCTGGATCCCGCCGGGACGCTGGCAGGATGCATGGACCGGCGAAGCGTTGGAGGGGCCGAAGCCGATCACCGTCACATCCGACCTCGAGCACACCCCGATGTATGTGCGCGAGGGTGGAATGATTGTCACCACGCCCCTGCGCATGCATTCCGGCATTCCGGTTTGGGACAACCTCGTGGTCGATGCCTTTGTGCGTTCCGATCGAGGAACCGACCAGCGGGATATTTATGAGGATGACGGACTCTCGAATGGCTATCTCCAGGATAAATTCAGCCGGACCCGCATGTCCATGAATACAGAAAGTGGCAAAACCACCCTTCGGGTTGAGCCAACATCGGGCGGGATTCTCCCGGCGGGCTTCCGCCGCACCTGGACGTTCCGCTTCCATGTGCCCGCCGGATCTCCGGTGCCGGCGGTCAGCGTGAATGGCAAAGGCCTGAAACCCGGTCAAACGGAGGAGAGGAGCCTCCGTGTCACGATGCTCAAACCCGGAGAAACACGCGCCTTCCCGTTCCTGGGGCAGGGAGCGGTTCCGGGAAATAAAGCCGGCCCCATTGCAGAAATCTCCATTTCGGATTATCCGGCTGATCAACCTCTCACGATTACGCTCTCAACCGGAGAGACCCACCAAAAGTAAGCGGAAGGCTCAACCCGAAAACCTCCTTTGCTTCGGGGCGACCTGGCACAATCTGCTGGCCGCAAAGGGCCTTTGTCAGCACTTACCGGATCACAGCGGATACGCCTCGCGCCTCCGCAGGCCCTATCGGCCAGCATTTTGCACCATCTCTTCCCCTCCAAAGGACGTTTTCGGGTTCAAGGAACAGAATAATTCATAAACGCGCAAAGGCGGGCGATTCCGATTTCGTGTTCCGTATTGGCGTTTTCCAAATCGATTTTCAGCTGTCCATCGTCTGGCGCCGTGTAGGCGTAAACGAAGTATTTCCCGCTATCGCCCGTCACCGTCAGGACTTCCGGCTTGTCAGGAGTATCACTTGCCGTCGCCGTGATTTTTTTCCCCCCGGGGGTCGAGTCGGGTATCAGGATCTGCGGTCCGAATAATACCAGATTGTAATTTTTCCCCGGCTGCAACCCTGTCAGTTCCAGTGAAAGCCCTTTGTTTTTTCCTTTCGGAACGATTCTTCCCTGGAGAAGCGCTGCGCTGCTTCCCTCCATTTTTACGGAGTCCAGCAATTTTTCCGGCCGCCGGGTGACCTCCACCGAGGCGGCATGTTCCGGATACGTCCAGACCGACCAGTTGTCTCCGGCAATGCGTTTGGTGATCTCGAACGGCGGAGGCGGAGCGGGCTCGGTTTCAATTCCGAATACCACCGCATGGGTGACCGAGTCAGGAGCGGCTTTTGGAAGATACTGATCGCCGGTCCACTTGGCAGCGGACCAGGTTCCTGCTTCCAAGGCGGGCGCCGCGAGTGTCAGCGCAGACAGAATTGGTAGTGCAATACGGATTCCGCTGCGGAAAAACCGGTCCGGGGAGAGCGTTTTCATTCCACGAAAACTGGCGGAATTCCTTCCCGTTTGTCGAGAGATTTCACTCCGCTCCCGGGGTTGCCTGCTTTTTCTCGTTCGCGGGCACGATGGCGTCGGAGTCCTTGTAGAGCGCGCGCAGGCGGGTCAGTTCGGCCTTGAGCTCCTCCACGGTTTTTGCGTAGGCGGGGTCGGCATACACGTTGTGAAGCTGGAGGGGGTCCTTCTGGTTGTCGAAAAGCTCCCACTCGTTCTTGTCGTAAAAAAAGGCGAGCGTGTAGCGGTCTGTGCGTACGCCGTAGTGTTTCGCGACGTGGTGGCTGTTTTCCCCATAGTAGTGGTAATAGACGCTCTTCCTCCAGTCATCCGGGGTTTTTCCGCGGAGGATCGGGACCAGAGAATGACCGTGGAGTCCTTCGGGCACTTTGCCGCCCGCCATGTCCACAAATGTTTCGGCATAGTCGATGTTCTGGATGAACGGGGTGAAGCGGGTGTCCGGCTTGACCACTCCCGGCCAGCGGACGATGAATGGCATGTGGATGGATTCGTCGTAGATCCAGCGCTTGTCAAACCAGCCGTGCTCGCCGTTGAAGAAGCCCTGGTCGGATGAGTAAATGACGATCGTGTTGTCTTCGAGGCCGAGTTTTTTCAATTCCTCGACGATCCGTCCCACGCTGTCGTCCACCGATTTGACGCACCGCAGGTAGTCCTTCATGTATTGCTGGTATTTCCACTGCGTCAGCTCGCGGCCTTCGGGCTTGTTCTTTTCAAAGTCGGCGTTGCGCGCCGCGTAGTTCGGATTTTTTCCGTTCTTTCCACCGACCTTCACGTCGCCAGCCATGGTCATATCCTTTTCGATGCTCATCTTCTGTTCCCGGGCAGGCGAGGCTTGGTCCGCGTAGTCGTCAAAGAGGGTTTCCGGTTCGGGGACTTTCACGTCGTCAAGCCATGTGGCGTATTTCGGCGAGGGTTCCCATGGGCGATGCGGGGCCTTGTGGTGAATTGCCAGGAAGAACGGCTTTGAAGTGTCCCGGTTTCTCAGCCATTCGAGGGCCATGTCGGTGATGACGTCGGTGACATACCCCTGAGTTTGAATCTTCTCGCCCTTTGAGTTATTGAAGCTCGGGTTGAAATATATGCCCTGCCCCGGGAGAATCATCCATTCATCGAATGTGGGTGTGGTTTTCTCCAGATGCCATTTTCCCAGCAGAAACGTCTGGTAGCCGGCTTCGCGCAGGCCCAGCGGGTAGCTCCACATTTCCTTCGGGATCGCCGGCTGGCCGATGATCGACATCACTCCGTTCGCATGGCCGTGTAGCCCGGTGAAGATGGCCGCCCGGCTCGGCGAACAAATCGAGTTGCCGCAAAAGCTGTTCACAAAAAGCCCTCCTTGCTCCGCCAGCTTGTCAATGTTCGGAGTGATGTTGTTCTGCTTGCAGAATTCCGACAGCCGCGCCCCGTAGGCGCCGATTGTTTGGAGGGAATGGTCGTCGGAGAGGATGAAGACGATGTTCGGCTTTTTCGGTGTGGTTTCCGCGCGGGCGGAAAGCGATGCTGCTGTGACGATTATCGAAAGAACGAGGGGGAATTTCATGAATAGATCAATGGGAGGACATAAAATGTTTTTTCGGGCCGCGTTTGTAAACAAATATGATCCCGCCGGAATCCCGCCCGATGCTGCCTACAATCCCGTGGGTGCGACCGGGGCGTGTTTGCGCAGGAAATCCTGGCGGCTCGCGGCCAGATCTTTAAGTTTGATTCTCTGCTCGGGGGTCAGCTCGGAAGTCAGTTCCTTTTGGGCGTCGAGCAATTCCGCATCAACTTTTTGGATCGTCTCGGCATAGATCCCCATGATCCGGGCCATCGAGCGGTCGACAAGGAGGCGCGTGGTCTTCTGCTGGGCGTCATCAAGGCCGAGTTTTTGTGTGAGTTCCTTCTCAATCCGGGAAGCCAGTGCTTTGGGATGCAGGGCCTTCACGAGATACTGTTTCGTCAATGTGGCCCCGAGCAGGCCGCCGGTCAGCGCGCCCACGAGGAAGATCGCTGCAAGATAGAGGTAGGTTTTCCGGTTCATGGTTGGATGGCTTCGTAGAGGGCTGCATTCGCGAGAAGGATCGTTGGGCTTGCCGGCTCGAAAAGCGGACCGAAAGACACCGCCGAGGCCAGGATGAGCGCTGCGCAGGCAAATGCCAGAGCCGCGCGGTAGTTCGGCGCGGGCTCGGCGGCATTACGGCTGCGCCATGCCGAGATCACGCGGGCCTCGAGGCGTTGGGACGGAGCGGGAGCAGGGGACCCCGCCAGCGAAAAGATGCGGTCAAGGTGAGGATGTTTCATGCCTTTTGGTTTTCAGTGAGTCTCTGGAGCGCAAGGTTCAATTTCCGGCGGGCGCGGAACGCGCGGATTTTTACGACAGCCTGAGGGAATCCCGTCAGCGCGCTGACTTCGGCGACAGGGTGTTCCTCGATGTGGAGGAGGGAAATGACGAGTCGGTCGGCGGGTGAAAGCGCGGTCAGCAGTTTGCCCACGAGTTCGCGCGCATCGGCAGCGGCTTCGGTCCTGTCCCGGGTCACATCCGCCACACGGGCCAGGAGATCGCGTTCCTCCTCCCCCAGATCCGCCTCCCGGAGCTCGTGGCGGCTCCTTTGCCTCTTGATCTCGTTCAGGCAGGTGTTGACCGCAATACGGGAGACCCAGTGTGAGACCGGCATCCGGCCGGAATACTGGTCCAGCTTGGAAAAGACTTTTGCGAAAATCATCTGGCAGAGATCCTCCTCAGTGTGCGGCGCGGGAAGGTGGTTCCGGACGATCTTGAAAACCGCCGGATACAGGAGGTGGAAAAACTGCCTTGCCGCATCCTCGTCTCCGGAGCGAACCCGTTGCAGCAATTCCCCGCCGATCTCATCACCCATGGCAATTCGTCCACATTAGAAGAAAGACCGCGGCAGCCTGCCTGCGGTTACAAAAACTTTTTTGTAACCAACCGCCGGCCCGTGCTGTCTGTCTGTAATAGCCATGAAACTCTTTTCGCTCCGGTCTCTTTTGATTCTTGCAGTGGCCCTCGCCATTGTCGCCAACATTTTGTGGAGAATGCCCTCCGGCTCCTCCGCAAAGCCGGCATCCGCTGACTCGATGAGCACCGCCGAGATCTGGGCGCCCGAAAACATTCTGCCATCGGTCTCCAACCTTCGCGCTATGGGCAAACAGTGGGAGGCGCGCCTTGCCACCCTTCCACCGGAGGAGCGCGCAAAATCCGAGGCGCGACTCAAGGAAGAGACCCGTTTTTTCGTCGAGGCCCAGTTCCTTCCCCGCGAGGAGCGGAAGGCAAAGGTCCGGGAGCGAATCGAAACTCTGATGAACGATCCCGGTATCCAGTCCGACTGGGCGGCCGAGCGGATGAAGATGCTTGCAGGCATGACCCCCGAACAGAGGCATGAAGTTTTGAAAAAATATGTGCAATCCAAAGACAAACAAAAGCAGTCTCAGTAATGCGTTCACCCTTCTGGAACTCCTGTTGGTTATTGCGCTGATCGCCCTGCTGGCTGGGCTTGTATTTCCCGCCGTCGGGACTATCCGCAAGCGGGCGGAGAGGACGGTCTGCGCAAACAACCTGCGTCAGATCGGTTTGGCTGTCATGCAGAAGGTGCAGGACAACGGGAATATCTACCCGTATGTCGAGGGAGACAACTCGGCCAAGGTGTATACGGGGACGACACATGAGAGCGAAGCGAAGAGTCTGGCGGCGACATTGAAAGAATACGGATTCACCGACACGGGGGACAAAACCGACAAATCGCTCCGGTGCCCATCGGACACAATGGCTAAAAACTATCTCCCGACAAACAAGGGGAGCAGCTACGAGTGGTATTCCTTTATCGATGGAGAAAGTGCCGCCAGCGCAAAAATCTACATCAGCGAGGGAACGCTTGTTCTCCCGCTGTCGCGTTTTCCCATCGCCGGCGATTATGATTCCGTGCATCCGCGAAGCAGCAAGAACATCCTCTTTGCCGATGGGCATGTGGATTCCTACACGGGGCTGGGCATAAAGAATGATATCAAGACGGAGGTAGAAAAGGCCACCCAGCCCTGATTTTGTTCGCGGCAGGCAGGTTCGAGAGAAAAACAATGTCAGGGGCGAATGGATTGGTTTGGAGAAAGCATGGATGTGCTGAAGGCCAAGTAGCCGGTTAGGGCTGAATCCTCTCGCGGCGTTTTCCTTTGCGCTTTGCAAGCGCTGGCTCCGCGCTGTAAAATCTGCAGCCATGCTCGAAGCCATCCCCCTCCATTATGTTTTCTGACGTCGCCTTGCCGCTGCCTGACGACTTCGGGAAAACCCCCGACGGAATTCCCGTGAAAATCTTCACCCTGACCAATTCCCATGGCGCGAAGCTGCGGGTGATGAACTTCGGTGCCATCGTGCTGAGCATTGAGGTTCCGGACCGCAACGGGAAGTCAGGAGACATCGCGCTCGGATACAAGACGCTGGCGGAGTATATCAAGGACACCCCCTATTTTGGCGCTGTTGTTGGACGGTATGGCAACCGCATTGCGAACGGCAAGTTTACTTTGGATGGAACCACCTACACGCTGGCCACCAACAACGAACCGGGAGGAATTCCCTGTGCCCTGCACGGCGGGCTGAAAGGCTTCGACAAGGCGATCTGGGATGGCGTTGGCGTCGAGAAGCCTGGTGCCACGGGTGTCAGGTTCGACTATCGGAGCAAGGATGGAGAAGAGGGATATCCCGGCAACCTCGACGTCACCGTGACCTACTGGTTGACGAACGACAACGAGTGGCAGATCGATTACGCCGCCGCCACGGACAAGGCGACTCCGGTCAATATCACCCAGCACAGCTACTTCAACCTCAAGGGCGAGGGCAATGGCGACATTCTCGGACACGAGCTCACGCTCAACTCATCCCGGTTCACGCCGGTCACGGCCGGACTCATCCCGACCGGCGAGCTGCGGCCCGTCGCCGGCACGCCGTTTGACTTCACGTCTCCGCATGCCATCGGGGAGCGGATCGATGCGAAGGACGACCAGATCCAGTTCGGCGGCGGCTATGATCACAATTGGGTTCTCGATGGCAAACCGGGGGAGCTCTCCCCGGCCGCCACGGTTTATGAGCCGACCACCGGACGGGTTATGGAGGTCCTCACGACCGAGCCGGGCATCCAGTTCTATGCCGGAAATTTTCTGGACGGCAGCCTGACCGGCAAGCAGGGGAAGCCGTATGCCCGCCGGAGCGGACTGGCGCTGGAGACGCAGCACTTTCCCGACTCACCGAACCACCCGGATTTTCCCAACACAATCCTCCGTCCGGGAGAGGAGTTCAAGAGCACCACCGTCTATCGCTTCAGCGTCCGGTAGAGCGGGACTTCAACCGCGTGTCGGATGGATCATATTTCCATCCCTGTCTTCGACGATGATGTCGGCGAGGTCAGGGATCGCTGAAAGAAACTTTTCCCGTTCTTCGCTGGTAGCAAGGAAGCAGGCTGTCGAAAGGGCATCTGAAAGAGCGGCGGAATTCGCGACGACCCACACCCTGCGGGGGAAGGAAGTCTCTTCCGGTTTAAGGAATGGATGGATGATGTGGTTCCCCTGGATGCCGGTTCCGGATGCACTCAGGGAATTGTTCTGCAGTTCGATGGTGCGGGATTCCGAGTCTCCGATCAGTTCCATCGGCCATGTCGCATCCCCGAGCGCAAGGTGAGTGCTGGCTCCTGCGGAGAGAAGAAAATCCCCCACTTCGAGTTCGCGGAGTGTGTCCGCCATGCGGTCGAGCGCATAACCCTTGCCGATTGCGCCAAGATCGATCTGGCGGCCCGGCTCGATGCACGTGATCTCCGGCCGATCCGGATTCAGGCTCAGGCGGCCGTGAAGTTCTGCTGTGCGTTCGGGAGCCGTCAGCGAACCGATCGTGACATCGAAAAGCCCTGCGGTCATCGCATGCGCTTCCAGCGCGATCCGAAGGCAGGACCACGTTTCCTCGTGCAGCAACAAGGATTCTCCCGCGCGCAGGTTGTTGACGGCCGAAATATCGCTGTCCTCCCGATACCGGCTGAGAAGAGACTCGAGATTTTCCAACTGCCGGAAGCACTCGCCGGCGAGAGCGGCCGATTTCCGTTCATCCGCCATTTTCAGGCGGATGGCGAAGAGTGTGTTCATTGCAGGGTGCGTGTGCATCTGCCACGGCCCGGCCGGCAGGGAAATACTCATCGGGAATTGCCTGTTGATTTTTCCCAGATGTCTTTTCTGACAAAAAGGAGGACCGGTGTATCCGAGCGCAGGCCCTCGGGGATGGCCACATGGGAGTCAGCGAGTTGTTCGCTTAATGCGGGTGCAAATTCCGGCATGGCCACCACCAGTGCGTGTGAGGCGAGACCGTCCGGCGGGGTCGGCCAGTAGCCAGCTTTTGGCAGGCCGCGGAAATACCAGGGAAGCGGCCAATACCTCGGGCCAATCACGCTCACCGTCTCGCCAATCCAGCCGCCATCCTTCAGCCACCCGATCGATCGCGCCGTCCATGTTTCCAGCCCCGGTGCGGTCGGGACATAGGCAAAAGGGTTTCTGGCATCGGAGGGATATTTGAATGCAACCCTCCAGGCTTGCAGCCCTTGGAACGCGAGCAGAGCGGCGAGTGCAATGCCAGCCGCCACACGGACCAGCGGACGAAGTTGCAAAAGGGCGGCAGCACCGATGCCGGCCGCGATGAGAATATGCAGCCACGGCACCAGCATGAGCCACGGAGTTTTGTAGGGCAGGAGAGAATACACGCCCGCCTGGATCACCCCTGCGAGGAAACAAAATCTGGCGGCGGCGGGAACAGGAGTGGCGTCCGGTTTTTGGAAAAGGGAAATGATTGCCAGCAGAAAAATGCCGCCCTGCCACCACCAGAGCCGTCCGTGGTGGGAGGGGAAAAGAAACAGGTTTGCGTAATAGAGCAGGGACTTTTCATGTCCTTCACCGGTTTGGTAACTCCAATACGTCGAGACAAAGTCCCAGACCCCGCCGGGATGGGTGCCGAACCCCGAATAGAAAAACACGACTATGGCAAGGAATGCGGCTCCCACAGTCAGGAGCTGGGGGAGAAGCAGTCGGATTGAGGCGATCGACGGACGGTAAATCCATACTGCCGCCACCGCCCATGCCACGGGAGTGAGAACAAACGTCTCTTTCGTGGTGGCAGCGAGTCCGAGACAGATTCCGGCCGTCCACAGAGGCATGCGGAATCGCACGTGATATCCCAACAGCAGCAGCGCTCCAGCCATGCACAGCAGCAACAGATCCTCATGGATGAACAGACGGCTGTAGTAGACTAGAAATGGAGACACTGCAGCGAAGGCTGCGGCCCCGAGCGCGGCGATTCGTCCGATGAGTGGAGCAGAGGCTAGAATGAGCAGTACGACGGTGATGCCGGACAGCGCCGGAACAATCCTCAGGGTGAACTTGGTGAGGCTCAACCAGGATTCCTCCCCAGCGAACTTTGCGGAGACGACCGCTGCATCGATGGGAAGTGGGCCGTGAAAATGGTGTGGATTGAACATCATGGTTCCGCTTTTTGCATCGCCCGGGAATTGGGCGGCCACGATGCGGGCCTGCGTGGCCTCGTCAAAGTGGAGGGGCGCAGAGGAAAGATCGGCGGTTCGCATCCATGCGGCGACCGCAACAATGGCCGCTCCTGCAAGAAGGAAGTTCACCCGCATTGCGGAAACATAGCCGGATTGACGCCAGAGAACAATGGCGACTCAAAACCCGTTAGACTCTCACCGGCTTCGGGTGATGCAAGACACGGGCAGTCGCCGCACATCTCCCGGCGTCACTGGTATTCCGGAATCGGCGCTGGCGACGGCGGCGAAGCAGATTTCCAGACTGCGTAAATTGTTCCGGGCCGAGTTGATCGGCTCGCGGTTCTCCTCGATCGCGCAGAGGAGTTCCCCCATCGTGCCGTGCATTCCGTCTGGAACCCATTGCCCCTGAAGGTTCGGGCTGGCAATCCCTGCAGTTGTGTGAAGGGTGACGGTTTGATTTTGCAAATCCGGCCCGATGCTTCGCAGGGTTCCTCTGCTGCCGATCACACTGGTGCGGTCCTCCTGTCCGATGACGGTATCCCCGTTGAACGCGATGGTCGCCTGCGCTCCATCGAAATCAACGGTGACGTGGGCGAGGAGCGGTGGCGTTGCTTTCTGGCTGCCCGAGCGCTCGATCGACGCGAAGACTTTTCTTGCCTGGTGACCGGTGAAAAAAATCTGGATCAGATCGAACCAGTGGACCGCAAAGTCATACAGGACGAGATGGTGAAGATCGTTGAACGGAGTCGTTGCCGTCCAGTTGTGATCCCAATTCACCTCGAAACTAACGCTGCTCAGTTCTCCGATGACTCCTGCTTGAATCGCGTGGCGGATATAGGAAAAGTGAGGTGCCCAGCGGGCGTTCTGATTGATTGCCAGCTTCACGCCCATCTCGTCGGCAAGGTCGGCGAACCGGAGCCCGAGGTCCAGATCGACGACAAACGGTTTCTGGCTCAGCACGTGTTTGCGCGCGTGCAGGGCGGCGGGAATGATCTCCTCGCGTTCGACCGGATGAGCTGCGATGTCCACGACTTCGATGTCGGTGCGTGACAGTAATTCGCGGTAGTCAGTATGGATCAGCGCTTCAGGATAAAACTCTTTCCGGCGCTCTTCCGCCTTTTCGCGGACTGGATCGCAAAGTGCGACAACCCGGTATCCGGCGGCTTTGTAAGCTTGGAGATGGGTCCGGGTAATTCCTCCGCACGCAATCAGGCCGATGTTCGGACGGTAGTTTTTCGGGTCACGCGGACGGTAGGGCATTTCCGTAGCGGGAATTGCCCCCCCCGTTTGGGCCGCCGTGAAGCCGTAGGATTTTTCGGGCGCTTTGTCGTTCATCGGGGGAGTCAACCGAGCAGCGGCACCGTGCGTTTTTCCCGCGCGCTCAGGACGGCGGAGTCCACGATCTGCTGTCCGATTCGGGAAATCTCCGGCGAGAGCGGACCGTCGATTTTTTCGCCGTGTTCCAAGCAGTGCAGGACATGGTTGATCGGGTTGTTTGCAGGCGGCTCCAGCTTTTCGGCGGGGAGTTTGAGGGGCTCCGGCTGTCCTGTCGTCTGCACGCTCACGAAAGGCTCGTAGTCGTAGGAGCAGATCGTGCCCTCCGTACCGACGACGACAAACCCGCATTTCGGCTGGGGTTGGTGCGTCCAGGGATCGGTGAAGGTTCCCCAGCGGGTTTCAAATTTTGAGAGCCCGCCCGCATAGCGCGCGATGGTGATCGAGTGTTCGTCGACCTCCAGCCCCTCAGGTTCGTCCACCATGGCTGTCACCTCGATGGGGAGCCTGCCGCTGTGGAACCAGGTTCCGAGCGTCGTGCCGTAGCCAAGGTAATCCAGCAAGGAACCGCCGCCCTGGTCTTTCTGGTAAAACCAGCTTTCGGATTTTTTTCCGGGCTCGGATTCCACTTTGTCCGCCCCATGCCGCAGCGGCCCGCGATTGCCGTCATAGTAATGGACTTCGAGCACATCGCCGATCCGGCCCTCATCGATCATCCGCTTGGTCATGACATGAGGCGGATACCAGCGCAGCGGCCAGTTGATGATGAGTTCCCGTCCGGTTTCAGCCAGCGCAGCAATCATCCGGTCGGCTTCCGCAAGAGATGCGGCGAACGGCTTCTCCACCATGACGTGAGAGCCGAAGGGGGCGACCTTTTCCGTCCACTCAGCATGCCTTGCCGTCGCCGGACACAGGATCACGAGATCGGGCTTTGTCTTTTCAAGGCACTCGCAATAATCGGAAAAAACCCGGTCCTGCGGGATGGACAATGCCTCGGCTGCTGCCACCATGCGGGCGGGTTTCGCGTCGCTGATCCCGACGATTTCGGCATCCGGATGCGCGAACACCTGCCGCAGCAGGTCGCCCATATGCATGTGGTCGAAGTTGATTCCCGCGATCTTCCATTTCTTGTCGAACAGGCGATTTTTCATGATGTGGGCTAAGAGCCTGCTTATTCGCCGGGCGCCTTCTTGAAGACAGCGATCTCTGAGAATCCGGCCGATCTGGTGGTCGGGCTCACGCGGGTGATGATGACCTCCATCCACGTGATCGTCTTTTCCGGGAAGTTCATTTTGAAAGGGGTGATGCCGTCGTTGGGAAGTTGATCCACCATTTCGGACGAGCCGTCGCTGAAGTTCACCCAGGCGCTCAGGACCTGGTCAGCCTCATTGGGGCGATCAAAGAACCAGACATCCTCAATGGTGATGGGCTTGTCCCACGTGAGTTTTACCTTGGTTCCCGTTGTGGCGTGATCGCTGGCCCACTCCGCCTTCTGGTTTTGGGGATAGCCTTCGGCCACACCGTCGATGAGTGCCGCATCCGAAAACCCCTTGCTCGTACTGGTCACTTCGATCTTGGCTTTGGCGGCCAGATTGTCGCTTTTCTTGATCAGCCCGACCGACTTCATGTCGGTGAAGGCTGTGCGCCGCAGGAGGCTGGTCCCGATGGGAACGAGACGGACTTCCTCCAACTTGTTCGTCTTCCGGTTGAGAAGACGTCCCTTTAACGCCACGGGCGATGCACACCAGGGCAAACCGGAGGATGCCTTCGGGGAGCGTTCCAATTGGAAATCTCCGCTATCCTTGTCCACCGCATAATCCCAGATTGCACCCTCCTTCGGCGTGATGTCCCAGTCGGCGAATCCCTCCACGGCATACTTTTTCGTCGGAGTCTGCTCGGATGGAATCGGGAGCGCGAAAACCAATGGTCCCCGGCGCCAGAAGATCTCGCCGTTCGGAGCCTTCTTCTGGACGATCTCGGGGGCGAAAGACAACGTGATCTTGTCTCCCGTATTCCATTTCTTCGTCACGATCTTCCAGCCCTTTTCCTCGCGGATTTCCGCGCCGGGGGCGTCCACGCGGACACTGCCCGGCCAGGCCGGGATCCTCAGCCAGATCGGGAACTCGACGGGCTTGTCGGCTTTCAGCGTCATCCTCACTTCATCCTCGAACGGATAGCTCGTGTCGGTATCAATCGTGACAGGAACCCCGTCCACTTTTGTCTGCAAGGAGTTCGGGGCGTAGGTCACAGCGGCCAGGCCGTTGCCGCGAGCCTCCTTCATCCACAGATAATTGGTGAGGTAGGCATACATCTTGCCCGCGGTGGGCGGGCAGCAGACGGCCACGTCCTCGTGCGTCGGCGAATACTTGCAGCGTCCGCCACGTTCCTTGTGGGTGGCCTGGAATTGGTTGTCGTATCCCTCGTATTGGATTCCGCACGTGGCCTGATTGCCGTCGCGCATCCGCGCGCCCTGGGCGGCGCTGTAGGCGAGCCATTCGATCCAGTCACCCAGATCGGCGCGCCCGGTCTTTTCCACGCCTGATTGAAGGCTGTTGAGAAGCTCGAACATCGTGCATTGCTCGTGGGTGAGATAGGGGGATGAAAGCCTCTGGCGGATATCCTCGTCGCCGATGCAGGCCCCGCTGGCACCGGTGTGGCGGGCGGTTTTCATGAATTCGTTTTCCACCGCCACCCGGTATTTGTCGTCGCCGGTGGCGTAGTAAACAAATAGCGGAACGCGGAGGTGTTCCGTGATATGCGCGCAATGCCCGGCAAACAGCTTGTCAGGATCGGCGAGATTCCTCAGAAGGATGTCCGCATCGAAGACTTTTTCCGGCACGTTGTATCCGTCGTAGAGGAACTGCGCGAAGTCCACGTAGCGCTTCTCGCCCGTGATCCGGTAAAGGTATTCGCACACGTCAACGAACATCAGGCTGTGTGGCGGGCCTCCGCGGGGGATCGCCTCGGGCCAGTAGGGACGGTCCTTGCCATACTTCGAGAGCGTCAGGTCCACCGCCCGCTGGACTGCGGCCAGCACATCCTTGCGGCCGGTCAGTTCGTAATAGGCCAGCAAACCTCGGAACAGGCAGGCCTGATCCCACAACTCGCCGTTGTTCGGCTGGCCGAGCGGGCTTTGATAGCGCAGCCCACGCGGATAGGCACCCAGATAGCCGTCATCCTCCTGCATGGCCAGGACTTTGGAGACCAGTTCATCCACACGGGCCTTCGCCTGTGGGTCGTCGGCCAGGTAGGCCATCCGGATGAAGCTGTCCAGCCAGTTCCCGGTGGTTTCACCGACCCACCAGACGCCGCCGATTTTCGGCTGCTCCATATCCGCTTTTTTGCGGGTGTCGAATGTGGAGAGGTTGCAGTAATCCGGAGTGAGCTTGTCGAGCACGGGAGTGAATCCGTTTTTCACATCGTTGCGGAGCTGCTCAAGCAGCCAGCCGCGCGGCTTCACTTCCCCCGCCGGAAGGAATTGGAATTTTGGCGTCACCGGCTTGGCGGACTCCGCGCTCCAGCCGGTGTGCAGAAGAACTGGGACGATGGCGAGGATTGCGAGTTTTTTCATAAGGGGTTTCTTCGGTTCGGAGGTCATTGATCGATCCACATTTTCTCGATCTGCTCGAGCGTGCGGCCTTTGGTTTCGGGGATCATGGCAAGGACGAACAGGAACGAGAGAAGGCTGACGGCCCCATAAATCCAAAACGTCAGCGCCGGTCCGATGGCGGGGTTGTCATTCATCATGGGGAAAGTCTGTGCGACGATGAAGCAGGAAACCCAGATGGTGACCCCAGCCACCGACATCGCGCGTCCGCGGACCTTGTTTGGAAAAATTTCCGAGCAGATCAGCCAGGCGAGAGGGCCCATGGCCATCGCATAGGCGGCTGTGAAGCCGATCACACACAGGAGCAGCGGCAGGCCGCTCACGCCGGTATGGAACATCCAGCCGACAAGTCCGAGCGCGACGGTCTGCACGGCTGTGCCGATGAGCAGCAGTGGACGCCGACCCGCCTTGTCCACGAAACCGATGGCGACGAATGTGAAAAACAGGTTGATGAGGCCGACCCAGACGGACGAGGTAAAGGCAGCATTCGTGCTGCCGCCGGCGGTGGCGAAGATCTTGGTGGAGTAATACATGATCGCGTTGATGCCGCAGAACTGCGAGCACATCATCAATATAACCGCTATGATGAGAGGCTTTCGGAACGGGCCGACCAGGAGTTCGGACATCCGCCCTTCCTCGTGGCTCATGGATTCGCGGATGGCACTCATTTCCGCCGCGGCGTGTTCCGCGCCATCCACCTTGGTGAGGATTTCGCGGGCTTCCTCATCGCGGCCTTTTTGCGCGAGCCAGCGCGGGCTTTCGGGCACGGTGAACAGCAGGGCGACGAACGCGAGGGCTGGCACAACCTCCATGCCGAGCATCCAGCGCCATCCGTAGGCGGTGTTCCATGCCTCGTCGCCCATGCCCTGAATGAGGCTGTTGATGAAGAGCGTGAGGAAGATCCCCGTGACGATGCCGAGTTGGAAAAGCGTGCCGAGGCGTCCGCGCCATTTCTCCGGCGCGATTTCCGCGATGTAGATCGGGCAGATCATCGAGGAGGCCCCGATGCCGAGCCCGCTGATGATGCGGGCGACAAGAAACTGATTGAAGGTGTTCGGGATTGCGGAGAGCACACCGGAGATGGCGAAGAGCAGCGCGCAGACAAAAAGCATTTTCTTCCGTCCGAATCGGTCGCTCAAAAAGCCGGCGCACATCGCGCCGGGTATGCATCCAAGAATTGCGCTCGCAGCGGCCAGCCCCACCTGTGCGGGACTGAGGTTCATGTGCGCCTTCAGATAGGAATTCGCGCCGTTGATGACCGCAGTGTCATAGCCGAAGAGAAAACCGCCGATGGCGGTGACCGCGGTGGCGAACAGCACGAAACGGATGTTGGATATGTGGGGGGCATTCATGATTTCCAGAGATCTTCTCCATATTCCCACCCCTTGGGTGCCGGCTCCTTGATGAATGCGTTGAGCTCGGGGCGGTTGGTGATTTTCATGGCGGCGGAATCCCATTCGATGCGGCCGCCGTAGAACTGCGCCAAGGCCCCGAGGCACGCGACCTCGGTCAGGCGTGCCGAGTAATCGAAGTTCGAACCGGGCTCCGGACCCTCGCCCTTGATCGCACGGATCCATTCCGGCATCGGGCCGGAATCCGGTGCGTTCTGCGGCAGGCGCGGATATTTTTCCGGGGGCATTCCGGACTCCTTGAACGCCTGCATCTCCTCCTTGTTGACGAGGCGGGGATTGTTCGAGAGTTCGTCGAGGAAAACGGTTTTCTTCGAGCCGCGGAAGAAGGAACCAAATTTTGGCAGGGTGCCCCACGACCAATCCGGCGGCATGGGAGGCTGGTTGCCGCCGTCATACCACCGCAGCGTGCAGGGGGGCATTTCTCCGCGTGCGGGGAAATCCCATCGAAGAATCGAGCCGTCTGGGCACATACCGGGATTCGGGCCGTCGATTTTTTCCGCTTCGATGACGGTCGGTTCGAAGAGCCCGAGCGTCCAGACCGGACCGTCGCATATGTGGCAGAACCAGTCACCGATCATGCCGCTGCCGAACCGCGGAAATCCGCGCCAGGTCTTGTATTCGTAAATCGTGTTGAACCCGGGATCCTCCGCCGGGCCGAGCCAGAGCGGCCAGTCGAGTTCCGGAGGGACCGGCATGCGCTCCGGCGGGAAGGTCTCCGGCTTTCTGAAAGCCGGTCCATTCCAGTTCGGGCCAGGATACCAGGAATCCACTTGGGCAACGGATCCTGGAACGCCAGCCTCGAACCACTCCCGCATCTGGCGGATGCCGGAATACGTGTGGCCCTGGTTGGCCATGTTCGTCACCACTCCGTATTTTTGCTTTGCCTTCCGCAGCGTTCTGGCTTGCCAGACATTGTGAGTCAGAGGTTTTTGGGTAAGCACATGTTTGCCGCGCTGCATCGCGTCCATCGTTGCGGCGAAGTGTGTGTGATCGGGCGTGCAGATGACGACGCCATCGATGTCCTTGCCCATCTTGTCGAGCATCACGCGGAAATCCCGGAATCGGGCCGCAGTTGCCATCTGGGGGTTGAGGTCGGCGTGAACGCTCAGATTCTTTTCGTTCACGTCGCAGATGGCCACAAGGTTTTCACCGATGGCCGCCTTGACTGCCACCCCGGCGATGCCTCCCGTGCCGATCAGCGCGAGGTTCAGCTTGGAATTGGCCGGTTTGCCGGACTGTCCGATGGCGAAGCGGGGAAGCGCCCACGATCCCGCAGCAGCGGCGCCCGTTTTGAGGAATACCCTTCTGCTGATCATATTATTCACGATAAAGCACCGGCACAGCCAGCGCTTGTAGAAACATGCCAAGTTTGTGTATTTTCAACGCATGAATAAGCGTCATTCTCAACAGGAATTTTTGGGGAGGATGGACTGGCACCGCACCTTTGGACAAATTCTGGACCTCCTGCCCGATGTGGCATTTTTCATGAAGGATCGGAGGGGGAGATTCGTGATGAACAACCGCCGTGCCTGTGAATACTGCCGGGCCGCATCGGAGGAGGAAACCCTCGGAAAAACCGACGCCGATTACTGGCCGGCGGACCGAGCCAGTTCCTATTCGGAAGGGGACCGGCAGGTCATGACGACCGGCCAACCGATTCTGAACGCGGTGAGTTCCGCGCCGGAGGAGGCTGGCTCCGACCGGCTGATCATCTATAGCAAAGTGCCCGTGCGCGATCTCAAGGGCCGCATCATCGGGATTGCCGGCATCCATCGGGAGATCGACGCGAAGCGATTCGCGATGGCGTCCTACGGTCGCATCGGCGAAGCCGTCCGGCTGATGCACGCCCGGTTCGCCGAGGACTTGAAGACGCGTGATTTCGCGAAGGTGGCGGGCCTTTCGCCCAGCCAGTTCAACCGCCGTTTCCGGGCTCTCTTTGGCACTACTCCTCGCGAGTACCTGCTGCGGGTGCGTGTGAATTCGGCGTGCCGGTTTTTGGAAACCACCGGCTGGACGGTGGCGCGCGTCGCGCTGGAAACCGGCTTCTTCGACCACAGCCACTTTACCAGGATCTTCCGTCGGCTCATGGGGTTGACTCCGGCAACCTACCGGAAGATGCACTCGCCGGGATGACGGGAAAATGAAAGAATATGAACAGGCCCCCAGTTCTCATCTCTCGAGGAATCCGCAACCCAGCTCTGGCCCAACTACGGGGGTAAGCTCAAGCCTCTTGATCAATGGCAAGGTGAAATCCTGTCGAGGGTGGACACTTTTTGGGAGCGTAATACCCCATGGCTTCCGTGACTCCAGACCCTGGAGTCATTCAGAATCAGACCAGGTGAAGATGCTCAGTCCCGCGTATTGACGCATTCAGGGTCCATCAAATCCGGAAGCGAATACTGGCGACCGCTAACCCGGTCTGAGCGGCTGAGGCACCGGACGGCTCAGGAAGCCGGGGAACCGTAGACCTCGACCTCGATGTAGTGGTTCGAGTCGTTGGAGGTGTTTCCCTTGCTGGAGAGGCGGACGTAGCGGCCCTTGGCACCTTTTGCGTCCACGAGCAGTCCATAGCGCGAGTCCACATACGGCTTGTCCGAGCCCTTGCCGAGCTTGGAGGAATCATCGAAATCGTTGTTGTAGACGGTCGTGACGCCGGTCTTGAATTCCGGATCGTCAGAGATCTGGATGACGACGTCATGGTAGGCGCGGAGCTGGCTGTGGAAGTGCCAGACCCAGACGGCCGCAATGGAATCCGTCTGCCCGAGATCGATCTGGATCCACTGGGGGCCGTCCATCAGCTCGACATAATATCCCTCGCCGCCTTCCTTTTCGCCGTCGGTGATAAGTGTGAGTTCGCCGACCACCGGGAAGTCGTCGCTGCTCGTGACCTTCTTGCCTTTGGAGAGGAGTGCCGTGCCGGCGGGGACGTTGAGCGTCGGGGCCACCTTGGGGGCGGGGACGAGGTCCTTGACATTGATCGGCATCGGCGTTCCCTCGATGACTTCCGGCGGGATGGCCGTGGTGAGCGGAACGGTGTCCGCGGCTTGGGAGGCGCCGATGAAGGCGAGGAGGATGGTGGATAGTGCGAGGGTTTTCATAATTATACGTGGAGGTGTTCTGTGTCGAAAATGATGGTCTGTCCGCTTTCGGCGGCCGGGTTGACCCAGTAGATCGGAGCTTCGGATTCGAGCGCGTGCCTGGCGTCGCAGTTCAGTTTCGCCTTTCCGCGGATGGCCTCGAAGAAGTTCTCAAGGTGCGGCTGGTGGGGCGGCTTGCTGAGGCCTCCCGGGAGTTCGTAGGTCTCCGGAGCGGCGGATTCGTAGGACGCAATGGCGTCTGAGGAGTCGGCGGCGGCCTTCGGGGCGGCGCTTCTTTTCAAGTAGCCCTGAGCGACGAGATGGTCCCAACTCGGCGCGGTTCCCGCCTCGCGGAAGATGTTCGTGTAGGCCGCGCGCTCGGAGATGTTGATCGTGCCGTCAATGCCCATGAAGGATTCAAAGTATCCGCCGCCGGCGCTGGTGGTGGTGAGCACCTGATAAAAGGCCCGTGCGCCGCCATCCGGGGTGGCGTAGTCGAAGATGCACATGACATTGTCAAAATGCTCGCGGTCCTTGAAATAGTTCCGTCCGCCCGAGGCCATCACCCGCCACGGCTGCATGCCGAAGAACCAGTTGAAGACGTCGATCTGGTGGGCGCCGAGGTCAGAGATCGGACCGCCGGAGAGATCCTTGTAGAACCTCCAGTTCAAAAACCGGTGCTGGAGTTCCTCAAGAGTGAGGTCTTTGCCCGGACGGCCGAACCCGTATTTCAGGAGCGTCTCCTTATCCGGCAGAATCGAGGCCTTCACCTGGATGTCCTGCGAGGAGCCGACCGCGCGGTTCCACTGGCCGTTTGCGTTGACGATCTGACCGCAGATTCTATGGCGGCGCAGAAGCTCGTTCAGCGTGAAAAGGTAGCGGGGATTGCTGCGGCGCTGGTGTCCGATCTGGCAGAGCTTTCCGGTGCGCTCCATGGCGGCGACCATCGCGCGGGCGTCGTCCAGCGTGTTCGACATCATCTTTTCGCAGTAGACGTTCTTTCCGGATTCGAGCGCCCAGACGGTGTGGCGGGAATGCCAGAAGTCCGGGGTCGCCACGATGACGGCGTCCAGATCCTTCTCCTTGGCGAGCATCTCCTCGGCGTCGGTGTAGCGGGCGGGCTGGTTGCCAAAGGCGTTCTTGATGCGAGAAAACGCGCCACCGACGCGGTTTTTCATGATGTCGCAGACCGCGTTGAAATGCAGTCCGGGAATATTTTTCACCGCGTTGAAGAGCACTTCGTGCTGCTTGCCGAGGCCGATGAATCCGACGTTGATTGCATCCGGGGCGGACTGGCCGGTTGCCGCACGGAGGATGGATGGCGCGCCGAGCACGAGGCCCGCGCCGACAAGGCCGCCCATCTTCAAAAAATCCCGGCGCGAGCCGGTTTGAGCCAAGCTGGGTTTCATCGGAGGAGTTACCACTTGCGCCCGAGGAGCACGCACTTGTCTCGGTCGGAGTAAATCAGGGCCATGGCGATCAAGATAATATGGATTGCAAGCCACGCAACCCCGGCATCCTGCTTGAGCAGAATCAGGCCGAAGGTGAGGCTGGTATAAAGCAGCCCCATCGCAAACAGGGAGAGCCGGGGAAGAATCCCGAGCAGGACCGTGATGCCAAGGATGATCAGCGCAGGGCCGAGCACTTTGTCGTAGATGTCCAGCGAGAAGCCTGGAAGGAGCGGTTCCGCCTTGAACGCGGAGCGGAGCCCCTCGGGGATCCCGTGGTAATGCGAGAGCCCGTAAACTTTCTCCGAAGCGGATTCCGTGAGGCCGTAGCCGTTCGGCTTTCCGTCGATCAGGACCGCCGCCTCGGAGGCTTTGCTCCCCGCAAATTTTTCAATCCCGGTCGCTAGGGCGCGCAACCCGAGCCAGATGCGGATGGTCAGGAGCCCGAGGGCCGGGCCGAGTGTTGAGGAGCAGCACGCTTTTGAGGAGGGAAGGGGGTCGTCTGAGTTCATGATGAGAATCGGATTCGAGCAGAACATTTTATACAAATGCTGTCACGATTGCAATAGTTGTTTTTTTTCATTCAATCGATTTTACGGGCTGACAAGCAGAAAACAGCCGAGAAAAAACATTTCTAATCAATTTGATATGAATGAATAATAAAAAATGATAAAAATGTTTACAGTTTGTCATGGCCGGGTTTTTTTCATGAAAATCTTGGCGAATGCCGTCAAAATTTCCATTCACTCCGTGTGATGTTCGCGCCGGTATTCCTTCGGGCTGGCCCCGGTGAGTTTGCGGAAGCGGAGGTTGAAATTGGAGAGGCTTTCAAAGCCGCTTGCGTAGGCGATTTTGGAGACGGGATGATCGGTCTCGATGAGGAGTCTGGATGCATGGCCGATGCGGACCTCGTTGATGAAGTCCGTGAGCGTGCGGCCGGTGACCCGCTTGAAATAGTGGCAGAATGCCGAGAGGCTCATCGCCGCCTCGCGCGCAATATCCTCGTGCCGGATGGGCGCCGCGAAATTTTCAAAGATGAACCGGTAGGCGCGGTTGATGCGTTCGCCGGCGAATGCGTCGAGCACCGGCAGGAACCCCGGACTTGAGAGGATGCGGGCCTCGTCCGATTCCATGAGCCGTTTGAAGATGTTGAGGAGGGCGAGGACGCGGTCGAAGCCTTTGCCGGATGGCATGCCTGTCATGAGTTCCGCCACGGCGTCGCGTGTTTTTCCGGTGAATTGGAGCCCCCGCCGTGCGCGCAGGAGGAGGTTGCGGACGCCGGTCAACTCGGGGAGTCCTAGGAAGTCCGCTCCGAAGCATTCCTCGCGGAAATGCACGACCACCGCCTGCGATGGCGTCTTTTTTCCCTGTTCGCCGTTCCTCCAGAAGTGAGGCAGGTTCGAGCCGATAAGAACGAGATCCCCAGGAGAGAACGGCTCGATGCTGTCGCCGACGAACCTCCTCCCGCTGCTCTGAACGATGAGGGTGAGTTCACATTCGGGATGGAAATGCCAGGGGACTTTGAAGCGGGGCAGCGTGAATTCCTTCACCGCGAATGAATACAGATCGCTCTTTGGGATCAATTCGAACCCGGCTTTGCTGGGGAGTTGCACGACCGTGGCAGGCTAATGACACCCGCCAGTCCGGGCAAGTCCGGTTCCGTCAATACAGCGGAAGTCTTTAGCCATGTAGGAGAAGACAGCGCGCCAGGTGTGTGTTAAGCAACGACGGCCAAAATAAAATCCAGAATGAAACTAAAGCTCATCCGTCATCTTTGGGGAGTGGACCTGACACACGGTCTTCAACAGTATCTACCGCGCTGGCGCGAAGCCGGCTACGAGGCGATCGAGTCATCGATCCGCACCGTGCCCGATCGCGCCGAGTTGCTGCGCTTCCTCAATGAAAGCGGCTTCGAGTGGGTGCCGCAGATCTTCAGCCGCGACTTTGTGGCGGGCGGCTCGGTGGACGAGCATCTGGATTCGCTCCGGATCCAGATCGAGGAGTGCCTTGATCACGGGCCGATTTTCTTCAACGCTCACTCCGGCTACGACAACTGGAGTCCCGCCGAGGCGGAGGAATTTTATGGCCGGATGCTCGACATGGAAAAGAAACTCGGCGTGCCGGTGGCACACGAAACGCACCGGTTGCGCTGGTTCGGCACTCCATGGCAGACCCGGCACATCCTGAAACTTTTTCCCGACCTGCGCCTGACCTGCGACTTCAGCCACTGGGTGTGTGTTTGCGAGCGTCTGCTGCCGGATTTGGATGAGACGATCGCGATGGCGGCACGGCAGTGCCTTCACCTTCACGCCCGCGTCGGGTTTGAGGAAGGACCACAGGTTCCGGATCCCTCCGCGCCGGAATACGCCGTTCACCTGGCAGCGCACGAACGTTGGTGGGATGTCATCTGGCAGGCCCAGCGGGAGCGCGGGGTCGCCGAGTCGTTCCTGACGCCGGAGTTCGGTCCGCCGCCCTATATGCACACGCTGCCACACACGAATGTCCCCGTGGCGGATCTCGCCACAGTCTGCGACTGGATGGCTCGCCGGCAGGTCGGTCGCTTCGCTTCGATCAATTAGCGCGATGAATTCCGATCCCTTCCGCGAAGCACGGAATGACACCGGCATCCTGAAGTGTCCGTTTCACGGTGAGGAAATCCCCATGCTCCTGCGTCATGAGGACGTGCGACGTGCGGCGAAGGATTGGAAGACATTCAGCTCGGACGCGCCGTTCCGCGTGCCGATTCCCTCCGAGGAGGAGGTTCGCACGATGCGTCAGCTTCCGATCGAGACCGATCCTCCCGAACACACCGACTACAGGAAGATCACCGATCCGTTTTTTCAACGTCCGAAGGACCCCGCGTTCATCGCGAAAATCGAAGGCATGGTTGACGGGATGCTCGCGGATGCGATGGGCCGCGATTCGGTCGAGATCGTAAACGGGTTTGCGCTGCCGCTTCAATCCCGCGCGCTCACCCACCTTCTCAACGTGCCGGAATCCGAAGCGGAGACTTGGATCGGCTGGGGGATCCATGTTTTCAAGGTCACCGGAGGCGAATTCAAAAAAGGCAACGTGCTCGAGGATTACCTGCGTGGGCAGTTCGATCGCGCTGAAGCTGCTCCCGGGGAGGATTTTTTCAGTGTTCTCACGCAGGCGACCTTTCGCGGCCGGCCGCTCACCTGCGAGGAGATGATGGGCTTTGCCAATCTCGCATTTGCCGGCGGACGCGACACGATCATCCACACGATTTCCTGTGCGCTTGGATATCTGGCAGAGCATCCCGGGGAGCTGGAGTTTCTGCGCGGGGACCCGAAGCGGATCACCCACGCAAGCGAGGAATTTTTCCGCGTGTTCATGCCGCTCACCCACATCGGGCGCGTGTGCCCGGAGGAGACGGAGGTGAACGGCGTCACGGTCCGGGCCGGGGAGCGCGTTTCGCTCTGCTGGGCTTCCGCCAACATGGATGAGCGGGCCTTCGACGCTCCGGACGAAGTGCGGCTCGACCGCAAGCCCAACCCCCATCTGGCATTCGGCTTCGGCACGCACCTCTGCATGGGCGCGCCCCACGCGAGACTGATCCTCCGGACGCTTCTCCAGAAATGCACTGAACGGATCGCCCGCATCACCGTGCTCGAATCAAAGGAGCGTGTGGAAAGCGAGGCCAGTTACACGCGCACGCTGGGATACGAGTCGCTGACCGTCCGCCTGACGCCGCTTTGAAAAACCACAACAGAATATGAACTCAAGAGAACGTGTCTTCGCCCACTTGAAGGGGGAGCCGGTGGATCATCTGCCGCTGCTGCCCATCACCATGCAATTCGCCTGCCAGCAGATCGGCGCGAAATACCGGGACTACTGTACCGATTACCGGGTTCTAGTAAAAGGCCAGATCCATGTCGCGCGGGAATTCGGGCTGGATTACGTGAACACGATGTCCGATCCAGCGCGCGAGGCTGCGGACTGCGGTGCGGAGGTCGAATATTTTGAAGAGCAGCCGGTGGCGCTCATCGAGGACCGCGCGCTGCTGGCGGACAAGGCGCGCCTTGCCAGCTTGAAAATTCCCGACCCGTTGGGTGGCGGACGCATGCACAACGGCATTAAAGCGCTCGCACTCTTCAAGGAGCAGGTCGGCGGAGAAAAAATCATCGAGGGATGGGTCGAGGGACCGATCGCCGAGGCGGCCGACCTGCGCGGGATCAACACGCTCATGCTGGATTTTTATGACGACCCGGAATTCGTGCGCGACCTTTTCGCGTATGTCGTGGAGATGGAACTGCGGTTCGCCCGGGAGCAGGTGAATGCCGGGGCGGACATGATCGGGATCGGGGATGCCGCCGCTTCGCTGGTCGGGCCGGATATCTATGAGGAATTTGTCTGGCCGTATGAGAAGCAACTCGTCGATGGCATTCACGCGCTCGGCGTGCCGACGCGCCTGCACATCTGCGGGAATACACGCCGCATCATCGGCGGAATGGGCCGGCTCGGCTGCTCCATCGTGGAAGTGGACTCGCTCACTCCGCTGGATCTCGCTCGTGCGGAAATGCCCTCACAGATCATCCTGGGCAACCTCAACCCCGTGACCATCCTGCGCAATGGTAATCCGGAGATCGTCTCCGAAGCGGTGGCGCAGTGCCATCGCGATGCCGGCGGCCGGTTCATTGTCGGAGCCGGCTGCGAGGTTCCGCGCGACACTCCGCCGGCGAATCTCCACGCGCTTGGAAACTACGCACTGCACAACAGCCCGTGACCGGGCTTGAAGTTCCATTGGACATCAAGCCGGGTAAAATGAGATTCATGCCTTGATTCCATGACCGCCTCTTCCCGCCGCCTTGCCGTATGCAGTTGGTCGCTCCAGCCGACTGGCCCGCAGGATTTGCTCGCCAAGCTGGATGCGACCGGCATCCCGCGCCTTCAGATTGCGCTCGATCCCCTGCTCGAAGCCCCTGGTATTTGGGAGGAAGTATTGCTTCGCGCGGATGGCGTGGAGATCGTCTCCGGGATGTTCGGCTGTGCGGGGGAGGATTACACGACGCTGGAATCGATCCGGCTCACGGGCGGGGTCGCGCCCGATGCGACATGGGAGAAAAACCTCGCTCACATCCGCGCTGCTGCAAAACTCGCCGTGGATCTGGGGCTGAAACTTGTCACGTTCCACGCCGGGTTTCTCCCCCATGATGATTCGGATCCTGCCTTCGGCAAAATGCTCGGACGCCTTGAGACGGTGGCGGGGATTTTTTCGGATGCGGAAATTCTCCTCGCCATGGAAACCGGTCAGGAGACCGCAGACTCCCTTGCGCTCTTGCTTCAAAGCCTGCCCGGGGTCGGGGTGAATTTTGATCCCGCGAATATGATTCTTTACGACAAAGGGGATCCGATTGCGGCTGTGCGCACGCTCGGGCCATGGATCCGGCAGGTTCACATCAAGGATGCCATCCGGACCAAGGTGCCCGGCACATGGGGTGGGGAGGTCGCCGTCGGCAGCGGAGAGGTGGACTGGCCGGGATTTTTCCGGGCGCTTGAAGAGTTGAGCTTCACCGGAAATTATGTGATCGAGCGCGAGGCCGGGACGCAGCGGATCGCAGACATACTCACCGCACGCGAACTTGTCTTGAACCACTGATGTCCGCTCAATCCAACAAGCAGGTGAACGTGGCCGTGGTCGGCCTGGGATTCATGGGAGTGACCCATCTCCGCGCGCATCTCGACAATCCGGCAGCCCGTGTCGTCGCCGTTTGCGATGCCACCCGCATTCCGGTCGATGGAGTGATTCCCGGCGTCGCGGGCAACATCAAGAAGTCCGACGACATCCGCCTGGGTCCGGAGGTGAAAGTCTTTCGAGATCTCGCAGGGGTGCTTGCGGATCCGGAGGTGGAGATCGTGGACATTTGCACGCCGACCGCATTGCACCCTGAGCAGGCCATCGCCGCATTGCGGGCGGGTAAACATGTCCTCTGTGAAAAGCCGCTTGCCCGCACGTCCGCGGAGGCGATGGAAATCCTCAAGGTTGCGGCGGAATCCCCGGGCATGCTGATGCCCGCGATGTGCATGCGGTTCTGGCCCGGATGGGCCTGGCTTAAACAGGCGGTCGAGGAGGAATCCTTCGGCCGGGTCCTGGCTGCCAACTTCCGCCGCGTCTCAGAAATGGCCCCGTCCGCCCGCCAGGGATCGTATTCCGGCGGCGCGCTGTTCGACCTGCACATTCACGACAGCGACTTTGTCAACTTCCTCTTCGGACGTCCCGAGAGTGTTTTTTCGACCGGCGTCACCGGCCCGGCGGGCGATGTCAACCACGTCGTGACCCAATATCATTTTCCCGGCGGTCCGGTCGTCCATGCCGAGGGAAGCTGGCTCCTTGCCAAAGGCTTCAATATGGCCTACACGCTCCACTGCGAGCGGGCTACGCTGGACTTCGACCTGGCCCGCGGGGCGGATGCGCTGCACGTCACGGAAGAAGGATGCGAGCCCCGCATCGTGAAACCGGACGGGCCGGATGGCTACGGTGTGGAAACACGCTACTTTGTGGACTGCGTGACCAAAGGCCGCCCGCCGCAGATCGTCACCGCGCAGGATGGTGTGACCGCACTCCAGATCTGCGAGGCGGAGGAACAGTCCATTCGCACAGGAAAGCCGGCCGGAATTTGATTCCGCCAGATCAATAAACCCTGTGACGGCTGCGCGCAGGTCAGCGCTTCTTTTTTGAGGGAACAGGGAATCTTGTTCCGACATCTTTTCCGGCGAGGGCGGCGGCGATCTGGCCGGGTTTGCGTCCGTCGAGGATGGTGCAGGGGATGCCGGAGGAGACGGCAAGCTTGACGGCTTCGAGTTTTGTTTTCATGCCGCCGACGGATTCCTCGCCCTTGTCGGGGCGGACGAGCGAGGTGACGGCGGAGATGTCTTTGACTTCGGGAATGCGCGTGCCGGAGGCGTCCTGGAGCCCGTCGACGCTGGTGAGGACGATGAGGTGGTCGGCGCGGATGAGCTGGGCGACTTCAGCGGAGAGACGGTCGTTGTCACCGAAGCGGAGTTCCTCGACGGCGACGGAGTCGTTTTCGTTGATGATGGGGATGACGGAGCCTGAGGAGAGGAGGCGGTCGAGCGTATTTCTGGCGTTGGAGCGGTGCATCCGGCTGTCGATGTCGCCGTGAGTAAGAAGGAGCTGGGCGACGTGGAGGCGGTGGGTGCGGAACGAGGCGGCGTAAAGGCGCATGAGCTCGGGCTGTCCGGCGGCGGCGCAGGCCTGCTTGCCGGGGAGGTCGTCGGGCCGGCGGGCGAGGCCGAGGACGCGGACGCCGGCTGCGATGGCGGCGCTGCTGACGAGAATGCAGGAGATACCGTTTTTGCGGAGGGCGGCGACCTCGCGGGCGATGCGCCGGAATTGAGCGGTGTCGAGGGCGCGTCCGCCGGAGCGGGAGAGGACGCCGGTGCCGAGTTTGATGACGAGACGTTTCATGAGTGAGGTGCGATCATTTCCAGAAATCCGCTTTCGAGGGCAAGCGCTTCCTGCACGCCGCGCGCGAGGAGGTCGCGGGTGCGTTCGAGGGCGGCGAGGCGTTTGAGAAGGACGGCCGGAGGATTGGCTTGCGCGACTCCGGCGATGTCGGGAGAGGAGGACTCGGAGGGGAGGTGATGGTGGCGCAGCGCGGCGGCGAGGACTTCGCCCGCAGACTGGAGGAGTTTTTCGCGTTCGCGGACAACGGCGGATTCGGCCTGGGCTTTGATCTGGTCCCCGCGGCTCTCCTCCCATTTGGCGCTGGCGGATTCGCGGTAATGCTTCATCTGCTGTTTGAGCTCGGCGTCGAGTTCGCGGGTGAGCTGTTCGCGGACGGCTGCTGTGGTCTGTTGGAATGTTCGTGTGAAGCGCATCGCGGAGGCGATGTCGGGTCCGCCGGGTTTGAGAAGCGCTTCCGTGAGAGCGGCTGCGAGCGGGCTTCCGATGGTCTGTTGTCCGCCAGCCGCGGCGCGCAGTGGGACGGCGATGCAGCGGGAGACGATAGTTTCCAGGATGGCGTTGGGAAGGGCGGTGAGGAGGAAGATGTGACAGCCCGGGGGAGGCTCCTCGAGTGTCTTGAGGAAGGCGTTGGCGGCCTGGGGCTGGAGCCGGTCGGCGTCGTGAATGACGGCGACCTTGGTGTGGCCGCGCATGGGTTTCATCTGGAGCGTCTGCTCCATGGTTCGCATCTGCTCGATGACGATGCGGCGGGATTTCGATTCGGGAGCGACGCTGTGGTAGTCGGGATGCGTGGAAGGGGCGGGCGTCTCAAGAACCTCGGCCGCCATCTGCATGGCGAGCCATTCTTTTCCCGAGCCTACGGGCCCGGTGAGCAGGTAGGCGTGGGCGAGCCTTCCGGCTTTCCGGGCGGCTTTCAACCGGTTCAGGGCATTATCTTTCAACAGGGCCATCGAGCGCTGAATCCTCTCTCCGGTGATTCCTCAAGTCGATGGGATTTTTTCCGGCGGTGATCGCGTCGGAAAACCGGAGGGGAGGCAGGAAAAGCGATACAAGGCATGACAGCAGGGATGCAAATTTTTTTTGTGGTGTTGTGCTTTACATTGGGTCAATTGCGCGGATGCTCTTGCATCCCGTTCCCGCAGGGGTGCCGACGAGGCAGGGAGGCGCGGGCAACAAACGGGTCGGAACCTCGGAGCAGAAGGCGGAGATGCGCGCGGAGTTTGAAAAATCATTTACTTTGAAATCAATCCTGCAAACCTAAACTTTTTAAGGAAACAGCCTGCTGTGGCACGAGACTTATACCAAAAATGCCGGGATTACCGCGACAGCGCCGATGCGCGCGCCCAAGGTTTTTATCCCTATTTCCGCTGTATCGAAGAACCTCACGGAAACTACGTGGTCTGCGAGGGGGAGCCGAAAATCATGATCGGCTCGAACAACTATCTGGGACTGGCTCAAGATCCCCGCGTTATCGAGGCGGCATGTGACGCGACCCGGCTTTATGGGGCGGGTTGCACGGGGTCGCGCCTGCTGAACGGGACGATCAAGCTGCATGTCGAACTGGAGGAGGCTCTCGCCGCGTTCCTCCAGCGCGAATCGGTCGTTCTTTTCTCCACCGGATTTTTTGCGAATCAGGGGGCGCTGGCGTCGCTGACCGAGGAAGGTGACGCGATCCTCTGCGACCGCGAGAACCACGCGAGCATCATCGACGGGTGCCAGTTCGCCGAGGCGAAGCTGATCCCGTATCGCCACAATTCCGCCCCCTCGCTCCGGAACCGGCTCAAGCGCCTTCCGGAGGATGCCGGGCGGCTGGTGGTGATGGACGGGGTCTTCAGCATGTCAGGGGACATTGCCGACCTGCCTGCGATTGTCCCGGTGGCGAAGGAGCACGGCGCGTTTCTCTACGTGGATGAGGCGCATTCGCTGGGTGTCCTCGGTCCGAAAGGCCGCGGGACGGTCCATCATTTCGGCCTTAACGACGAGGTGGACATCGTGATGGGCACGTTCTCGAAATCGCTCGGTTCGATGGGCGGCTTCATCGCGGGGGATGCGCAGATGATCGAGTTTCTCAAGCACCGCGCGCGGTGCTTGATCTTCACGGCCGCTCTTGCACCGGCTGTGGCCGGAGCGGTTCTGAAGGCTCTTGAACTGATGCAGGAGGAACCCGAGCGGATGGAGCAGCTCTGGAAAAACACGCGCAAGATGCACGAGGGCTTCAAGCGCATCGGCTTCAAGATCGGGACGACGCAGACCCCGATCGTGCCGATCCTGATCGGGAGCGAGGCGAAGGCATTCATCTTCACGCAGCGGCTTTTCGAGGAGGGGATCTTTGCCACGCCCGCGATCTACCCGGCGGTTCGTTACGGCGAGGCGATCGTCCGCACGAGCTTCATGGCCACCCACACCGACTCCGATCTCGATCGCGTGCTCGAGATTTTTGAGAAACTTGCGCGCGAACTAGGAACCTTCGATGACCCCGCCTACGTCAACCCCACGCGCAGAAAAAACGTGTTTGATTTCCGCCTGCCGGAGTCGCCGGGAGAAGGCGAGGTTCGAGCGGACGGCGGAGATTCTCCACGGCACGGATCCGGCGTACGTCCCGCCGTTTCCCGGTAGCATCGCGAAATACCTGGGGCCGGGGTCGGCATTCCACACTCGTCACGGGGAAATCATTCCCTTTGTTGCGGAGCGCGACGGGAAGCCGGTCGGTCGGGTGGCTGCGATCATCAACCGTTCGCACAACGACCTCTACGGCGACCGGACCGGATTTTTCGGATTTTTCGAGTGCGAGAACGATCCCCGGACCGCGCATGTCTTGATCCTGAAGGTGGAGGAGACCCTGCGCGGGGCTGGAATGAATTGCATCCGGGGCCCCTACAATCCGAGCATCAACGACGAGTGCGGGCTGCTCATGAGCAGGTTCGATCTTCCGCCCTGCATCGGCCTGACGTGGAATCCGGAGTATTATATCAGATTGCTCGAAGGGGAGGGGTTTTCCTTGGCCCGGATTTTGCACGGGTTGAATCTTCCCATGCACCGGCTCCCCAAGCCGGAGCGCCTCGGAAAGATTGTCGCGAGGCTGACATCGCGCTCGCGGCTCAAGATGCGGACGATGGATATTCGCCGGCTTCCGGAGGAATTGGAGATCGTCCGGAAAGTTTACAACGCGACGCTCGAGCGCAACTGGGGATTTGTGCCGATCTCGATGGAGGATCTGCTGGCGGCGGCGGATGACATTCGGGCGATCGCGGATCCGACCCTTCTGCTGATCGCGGAGATGGATGGAAAGGATGCGGGGGTTGCGATCACTCTGCCGAACTTCAACGAGATCCTCGCCGGGGTGAAACGGACGCCGCACTGGCTCAGGCTCCCGCATATTTTCCTGCTGATGAAGACGCAAAAAATCCGGACCTGCCGGCAGACCGTGCTGGGGGTGGTGCCGGAATGCCGTGATCGGGGGTTGCATGCGTGGCTGATCTACGAGCAGTTCGTCCGCGCGCAGGAACGCTATACCGATGCCATACTTGGCTGGATGGAGGACAACAACACCGAGATCCTGAAAAATTGCGAGATCGTCGGCGGTGAGCGCGAGCGGCAATGGGCGATTTTTGAGAAGCCACTTTAACTCGCCAACCGTTTTATGGGCCACAGAGGGCACAGAGAAAACAGCAGACCCTGCTCAGACGACATCGCCTGCCGCGTGCGCACTTGCCCAGGCCCATTGGAAGTTGTAGCCGCCCAGCCATCCGGTCACATCCACCACCTCGCCGATGAAGTAGAGCCCGCGCTGGGTGCGGGACTCCATCGTCTTTGAGGAAAGGTCGCCCGTATCCACCCCGCCCAATGTGACCTCGGCTTTGGAATACCCCTCGGTTCCCGCAATCTCCACCGGCCAATTGTGCAATAGCTCGTTGAATTTCTCCCGTTCTTGAAGCGACCATTGGGATGCCGGTTTTTGCGGCGCATGAATTTTGTTCCATGCCTCCACAAACCGGCGGGGGAGGGGATTCTGCCCGGGCAGAAGATCGATATTCAACTGCTCCCCGGCATTCCAATACGAAGAAATTTGAAGGATCGCCGGCCCGCTGAGCCCGCGGTGCGTGATCAGAAGAGCCTCCTCGAACGATGTTCCATTTCGGCTTTTCACGCGCACTGGGAATGACAGCCCGCTCAGGACTGAAAACGTCCGCAGATCGGACTCCTTGAGGGTGAGGGGAACCAGTCCCGGACGCAGCCCGGTCACCCGCATCCCGAATTGTTTGGCGATCCGGTGTCCGAAGTCGCTCGCTCCCAACTTCGCAAACGAAAGGCCACCGGTCGCGATGACAAGCGAATCGCAGGAAATCTCCCCGGTGCTCGTCCTCAGCCGGTAGCCGGGCTGGACGTCTTCCACCCGGCACCCGCACCGGATCTCGACCCCTGCGCATTCCGCCAGAAGCATCGCAATGATCTCCCGGGACGAGCCGTTGCAGAACTGCTGCCCGAGCGTTTTCTCATGAAATGCGATCCCGTGCTTCTCGACCATCGCGATGAAATCCCACGGCGAAAATCTCGCCAGCGCGGATCGGCAGAACGACGGATTCCCGGAAATATAATTATCCGCCCCCGCATGGATGTTCGTGAAATTGCACCGCCCCCCGCCGGAAATTTTGATCTTCTCCCCAACCCGCTCGTTGTGTTCGATCACCAGAACCTTCCGACCCCGCTTGGCCGCTGTCGCCGCACAAAACAACCCCGCCGCCCCTCCCCCGATTACTGCGACATCGTATTTCATCTCATTCTCCGCGTCCCCCGCGCCTCTGCGTGGGCATCAGCGTTTCCGCTGGAAGTCGGCTATCGCTCGGTCGGTTTCCCGGTCGGTCACGCGCTTTTTGAGGTCGGCGCGCTTGTCGCCGGCGTCCTTGCCCTTGCCGAGACCGAGTTCGACCTTGACGCGTCGGTTTTTCCAATACATCCGGAGCGCGACGACGGTGTGTCCGCTCCGCTCGATCTCGCCGACGAGGCGGTCGATTTCCGAGCGGTGCATGAGGAGCCTGCGGAGCCGTTTTGCTTCATGCTGCTCGTGGCTCGCGCGTTCGTAGGGCTGGATGCTGGACTCGCAGAGGCAGAGATTTCCGCCTTCCATGCGCACGAAGGCCCCCTGCAAGGAGACGAGACCGGAGCGGATGGATTTGACTTCCGTGCCCTTGAGTTCGACTCCGGCCTCGAACCTCTCAAGGATGTGATAATCCCGGAGGGCTTTCCGGTTCGTGGTGATCTCGGCCGACATGGGGAGGCTCCCCCGGAGCCGTTAAGCCGCGGCCTTCGGGGCGACGGCGAGCTTGCCCTTGGCAATTTCCATCAGGGCGATGTCTGCCAGGCCCATGCGGAACTCCACCTCGACCATCGGACGGCTCCCGGCGGTCAACTGCCTCACGCGGCGCGAGACGGCATTGATGAGAACCTGGGGTTCGAGGATGACTTTGTTGGCTTCTTCGAGGAGTTGTGCGTTCATGCTTGTGCTTTTCCCCATGGATCCACGGGGGCCGGAATCTTAATCCCCATATTCCCGGTGTCAAATTTAATTATATTTTTTCTTTGACATGCCGGATGACAGGGGTATTCTACGCGGCTCCCGACAAGCGGGGAAAACCATAACCGCAGGAGACCTGACCGGTCGCTCGCACTGCAACCCATTCATGCAAAAAAAACGAAGCAAACGTTACCGCGCCGCCGCTGAAAAAGTGGACGGTGGAAAAAAATACCAGCTCGCGGAGGCCATCAAGACTCTCAAGACCCTGCCTCCGACGAAGTTCGACCAGACCGTCACCCTCTCCTTCAAGCTGGGTGTGGATCCCAAGCAGAGCGACCAGATGGTGCGCGGCACCTGCCCGCTCCCGAACGGCAGCGGCAAAAACGTCCGGGTTCTTGTCTTCGCGACCGGCCAGGCGGCCGAGGCGGCGAAGGAAGCCGGCGCGGAATTTGTCGGATTTGAAGATCTCATCAAGAAAGTGACCGGCGGCTTTTCCGATTTCGACGTCGCCGTCGCGACCCCGGCTGCCATGTCGGAGGTCCGCAAACTCGGCAAGGTTCTCGGCCCGCGCGGCCTCATGCCGAACCCTAAGACCGGCACCGTCACCGACGACACCGCCAAGGCGGTCAAGGAAGTGAAGGCCGGACGCGTGGAATTCAAGCTCGACAAAAATGCGAATGTCGCCGTCCCTGTCGGCAAATTCTCCTTCGAAGAACCCTCCCTAGTGGAGAACGGTTTGGCCGTGATCGAAGCCGTCGTCAAGGCCCGTCCCGCCACGGCAAAGGGCTCGTTCGTCGAAACCATCACCCTGGCCGCCACGATGCTGCCCGGCATTTCCGTTGACCCGTCCCCGTTCCTCAAAAACTAAGCCATGAGACCCGAGAAAACTCTGATCGTCGCGGACGTCCGCGAAAAACTCAAATCCTCGCCCTACCTTCTTGTGGTGGATTACACCGGCATGAAGGTGCCTCATTTCGAGGAGCTCCGCACCCGGCTCGCCGGAGTCGGTGCCCGCATCAGCGTCGTCAGGAACACGTTCCTGAAAATCGCAGCCAAGGACCTTGCGATGCCCGAGCTCGACAGCTCGCTGACCGGGCAGACCGCCATGGTCACGGGGGAAGCCGACATCTGCGCCGCCGCAAAAATCCTCAAGGCATTCGCCGCCGAGTTCCAGAAACCGGTCGTCCGGGCGGGCGTTCTCGACAACAGCCCGCTTGCCGCCGCCCAGGTTGCCGAACTGGCCGACCTCCCGAGCAAGGAAGTGCTCCAGGCCAAGCTCCTGGGCCTGCTCCAGACCCCGGCCAGCCAGTTGGTCCGCCTCCTCAACGAGCCGGCCGCCAGCCTTGCCCGCGTCCTCAAAGCCAAGGGGGATGCGGCCGCCGCCTAACCCAAACAAATTTCGCAAAGCGTTCGAAGCCGCGCCGCGCGATGTCACAACACAAAACATAAATCCGGTTCCTTGTCGGTCGGGCGGCTGCCCGGCTCAAATGCCCTGAGGCTTCGGGGCGCGACGATACCAAAAAAGAAAATAATACAATGGCAGATACACAAGCACTCGTAGACCAGCTCAGCGGACTCACCGTTCTGGAGATCGCAGACCTGGTGAAACAACTCGAAGAAAAATGGGGCGTCAGCGCCGCCGCGCCGGTTGCGGTTGCGGCAGCAGGTCCCGCCGGTGCCGCAGCGGCTCCCGCCGAGGAAAAGACCTCGTTCGACGTCATCCTCACCGAGGCGGGCGGCAACAAGATCGCCGTCATCAAAGAAGTGCGCGCGGCTGTGGCCGGACTCGGACTCGCCGAGGCCAAGGCTCTCGTCGAGAGCGCACCCAAGTCCCTCAAAGAGGGCGTGACCAAGGAAGAAGCGGAAGAGATCAAGAAAAAGATCGAAGCCGCCGGCGCCAAAGTCGAAATCAAGTAAATTCCCAACCCCGCAGAGAGATCTCGAAAAAAGTCTTGATCTCTCTGCGGATCCCATTAGTTTCTCACTTCCGCTGGAAGCCACGGCCCTGTCACACTGTCCTTTTCTGCCCAAGCATAAATCAATCCGTCAACAGACGGGCGGTATCAAACCCGTCTGCCTGCACGGATGTTTTGCGTTTCGTGGAACGGGATATTTGACGGCGCTGAGGTAACCCGGCTGGCAGCACCAGTCTTCCGCGGAAACAGCCACTCGAATCCACCATGTCTGAACGTATCCATTTCGGCAAATTGCAGGAGGCCATCGAGCCGCCCAACCTCATCGAGCTCCAGATCAACTCCTACAACGAGTTTTTCCAAAAAGACACACCGGTGGCCAAGCGGCGCCTGGTCGGTCTGCAGGCGGTCTTTCGTGAGTTTTTTCCGATTTTCGGATTCGAGGACAAATCCTCGCTGGATTTTGTGAGCTATGATCTGGGCGACTCGAAGCTTTCCGCTTTGGAATCCCAGCGCGAGGGCCAGACTTTCAGCGCCCCGCTTTACGTGACGTTCCGCTACAAGGACGAGCGCTGCACGAAAGAGGAAAAAGTTTACATGGGCGAGCTCCCGCTCATGACCCCGCAGGGGACGTTCGTCATCAACGGAGCCGAGCGCGTCGTCGTTTCGCAGCTTCACCGTTCACCGGGCATCTGCTTCGAGACATCCGTCCACACCAACGGCAAGATCCTGCACGGGTTCCGGATCATCCCGGACCGCGGATCCTGGATCGAGGTTCAGTTCGACACCAGCGACCTTCTTTACGTCTATCTCGACCGCCGCAAACGCCGCCGGAAATTCCTTGCCACCACATTCCTCCGCGCGCTCGGCCATCCGTCCGACGAGGATATCATCAAGCTTTTCTACAAGATCGAGGATCTCAAGCTGAGCGACCGCCTCGAGGAGGAGGAGATCAACACGAAGGTCCTCATCGCCGACATCCGCGACGGGGAAATCACCGTCGCCCGCGCATTCGAGCCCCTCAATGCCGCCACCGTCCGGCAACTCATCGGACTCGGCCACAAGTCGGTCAAGGTCGTTGATACGAAAAAAGACGACACGATCATCAAGTCGCTCAAGAAGGATCCGGCTCACGACGAGGACGAGGCTCTGAAGGACATCTACCGCAAGCTGCGCCCCGGCGATCCGCCGACCGTTCAGAATGCCCGCGGGATGCTCAAGAGGCTGTTCTTCGACTCCAAGCGCTACGATCTCGGACGCGTGGGACGCCACAAGATCAACCAGAAACTCGGCCTCAAGGTCGCCGAGGGCGAGCGGATCCTCACCAAGGAGGATTTTGTCGCCGCGATGAAATATCTCGTCGAGCTCCGCAATGGCGACGGGATGACCGATGACATCGATCACCTCGGCAGCCGGCGCGTGCGTACGGTGGGCGAGCTTCTTGCAAACCAGTGCCGGGTCGGCCTGGCCCGCACCGAGCGACTGGTCCGCGAGCGCATGACCCTTTTCGATGCCAATGTCGATCAGATCACCCCGCAGAAGCTCATCAACCCGAAATCCCTCAGCGCGGTGGTTCGGGACTTCTTCGGCCGCAGCCAGCTCAGCCAGTTCATGGACCAGACGAACCCGCTGTCCGAGCTCACCCACAAGCGCCGCCTTTCGGCCCTCGGGCCGGGCGGCCTGAGCCGCGATCGTGCCGGATTCGAAGTCCGCGACGTCCATCCCTCGCACTACGGGCGCATCTGCCCGATCGAGACGCCGGAAGGACCGAACATCGGCCTGATCAGCTCGCTCAGCACGTTCGCGCGCATCAATGAATTCGGGTTCATCGAAACCCCGTATCGCAAGGTCGCCAATGGCCGGGTTTCCGACACCGTGGAATACCTCAGCGGCGACCGGGATGAAAACTTCTACATTGCGCAGGCCAACTCGCGGGTGGATTCCCACGGCAAGCTGACGGGCGAAAAAGTTTCCGCGCGTTACCGCGGGGACTTCGTCGAGGTGGAACCGGCGCAGATCCAATACATGGACGTGTCGCCTAAGCAACTCGTCTCCGTGGCCGCCGGTTTGATTCCGTTCCTCGAGCACGACGATGCGAACCGTGCGCTCATGGGCTCGAACATGCAGCGCCAGGGCGTGCCTCTTCTTGTTTCTGAAGCTCCGCTTGTCGGAACCGGACTCGAAGGCCGCGTGGCCCGCGATTCCCGTGCCGTCATTTGCGCCGAGGCGTCCGGCCGGGTGGCGTCCGTCACCTCGACCCACATCATCATCACGAAGGATGGCGAGCTTCCTGAAGGGAAGAAGAAGATCAAGAACGACCCGGAGAACGGGGTCTACGTGTATGAGCTGCGCAAGTTCATGCGTTCGAACGCCAGCACGTGCATCAACCAGAAGACGATCGTCCACAAGGGGCAGCACATCAAAAAAGGAGAGGTCATCGCCGACGGTCCGAACACCGAGAAGGGCGAGCTCGCCCTAGGACGCAACGTGCTCGTCGCGTTCATGCCGTGGAACGGATACAACTTCGAGGACGCGATCCTCATCTCCGAGCGCGTTGTCAAGGAGGACATTTACACGTCGATCCATATCGACGAGTTTGAAATCGGGGCACGCGATACAAAGCTCGGACCCGAGGAAATCACGCGTGACATTCCGAATGTCAGCGAGGAAGCGCTCCAGCACCTGGGCCCTGACGGCGTCATCCGCATCGGAGCCGAGGTCAAACCGGGCGACATTCTCGTTGGAAAAATTACCCCGAAGAGCGAAACCGAACTGGCTCCCGAGGAGCGGCTCCTTCGCGCCATTTTCGGAGAAAAAGCAGCAGACGTCAAAGACACCTCGCTGACCGTTCCTTCGGGAACCTACGGCATCGTCATGGACGTGAAGGTTTCCTCCAAGAAAGAGGTTGCCCGCACAAAGATGACTCCTGCCGAATCGAAGCGGCAGCAGAAGATGATCCAGGAGGATCACAAGAAACGCAAAGACGACCTGCACGAGCAGCTCACGGCCGCGCTCTCGAACATCCTGCTTAACGAGAAGATACCGCTCGATGTCGTCAACGCGCAGACCGGCGAGATCATCATCCCGGCAAACCGCAAAATCACGAAGCAACTCCTCCGCAAGCTCGCCGCAGTTTACAACCACGTCGAAATCGACCCGAGCCCGATCCGCAACAAAATCAACGAGATCATCGGCCAGTTCGAGCACAAGTTCGTCGACCTCGACAACGAGCGCGACCAGAACCTCGGCCGCATTGAAAGCGGCGACGATGTCGATCCCGGCATCATCAAGCAGGTCAAGGTCTACATCGCCAGCAAGCGCAAGCTCAGCGTCGGTGACAAGATGGCCGGACGCCACGGCAACAAGGGCGTCGTCGCCAAGATCGTTCCCGAGGAAGATATGCCTTTCCTGGCGGATGGAACTCCTGTGGACATCGTCCTCAACCCGCTCGGCGTGCCGAGCCGCATGAACGTCGGACAGGTTCTTGAAACCCACCTCGGCGTCGCCGCCAAGGCCCTCGGGTTCAAGGTGGCCACACCGGTTTTCGACGGCATTCCGGAGACGAAAATCCGCGAGTTCCTCAAGGAGGCGAAGACGAAGGAAGGCTTCACCTGGACGAACGAAAACGGCAAGTCCACCGTCTATGACGGGCGGACCGGAGAGGCGTTCGACCAGCAGGTCGTCGTTGGCTACATCTACATGCTCAAGCTCGGCCACTTGGTCGCAGACAAGATCCACGCCCGTGCGGTCGGACCCTACAGCCTCGTCACCCAGCAGCCTCTCGGTGGAAAAGCCCAATACGGCGGCCAGCGGTTCGGGGAAATGGAAGTCTGGGCGCTCGAAGCCTACGGAGCGGCCTACACACTCCAGGAACTCCTCACCGTTAAATCCGACGACGTTGCCGGCCGCACCCGGATCTACGAGAGCATCGTCAAGGGGGACAACTCCCTCGAGGCGGGCACTCCAGAGTCCTTCAACGTTCTCATCAAAGAAATGCAGGGGCTCGGACTCGATGTCCGGGTGGGCGGAAAAGAACCCGTCTTCGGCGAATCCGCCGCCTGATCCCAACCCAACCAAAGAAGAAACGATCCCATGAAAGAGGTTAATATCCGCGAAGTATTTGGTGAACAGAAGCCGGTCGGCTTTGATGAGGTGGCCATCACCGTCGCTTCTCCCGAGGCGATGCGCAGCTGGAGCAAGGGCGAGGTCAAGAATCCCGAGACGATCAACTACCGCACGTTCAAACCCGAAAAGGGAGGTCTCTTCTGCGAGCGCATTTTCGGTCCGACTCGCGATTGGGAGTGCTCGTGCGGAAAATACAAGCGCATCAAGCACAAGGGTGTCATCTGCGACCGCTGTGGCGTGGAAGTCACGCTGTCGCGCGTCCGCCGCGAGCGCATGGGACACATCGATCTGGCGGTTCCGGTTTCGCACATCTGGTTCTACAAGTGCATGCCTTCGCGCATCGGCCTCATGCTCGACATGACGTCACGCCAGCTCGAGCGGGTGATCTACTACGAGGATTACATTGTGGTGGATCCCGGCAACACGCCGCTCCAGCGCTGCCAGCTCCTCACCGAGTCCGAATATCGCGAGGCGGAGGACCAGTATGGGGAATCCTTCACGGCGGGCATGGGGGCAGAGGCCATCCAGAAGCTTCTGGAGCAGACCGACCTTTCCGTCCTGAACACCGAGATCGAGCAGCAGATGGTTTCGACCCGAAGCAAGCAACTCCGCAAGAAGCTCGCCAAGCGGCTGAAGCTCGTCCAGGGATTCGCTTCCTCGAAGACACGCCCCGAGTGGATGATTCTCAATGTGCTGCCCGTGATCCCTCCGGATCTGCGTCCGCTGGTTCCTCTGGAGGGTGGACGTTTTGCAACCTCCGATCTCAACGACCTTTACCGCCGCGTCATCAACCGGAACAACCGTCTCCGCACGCTCCTCCAGCTCAAGACCCCTGAGGTCATCATCCGCAATGAAAAGCGCATGCTGCAGGAGTCGGTGGACGCCCTCTTTGACAACGGCCGCCACGGCCGCGCTGTCACCGGGGCTGCGAATCGTCCCCTGAAATCGCTCAGCGACATGCTCAAGGGCAAGGGCGGCCGCTTCCGCCAGAACCTTCTCGGCAAGCGTGTCGATTACTCCGGCCGCTCGGTCATCGTCATCGGGCCCGAGCTCAAGCTCAACCAGTGCGGTCTGCCGAAGAAGATGGCGCTCGTGCTTTTCGAACCGTTCATCATCCGCCGCCTCAAGGAGCAGGGCCATGTGCATACCGTGCGCAGCGCCAAGAAGCTCATCGAACGGCAGACGCCCGAGGTCTGGGATATTCTCGAGGAAGTGACCAAGGGGCACCCGGTTCTTCTGAACCGCGCGCCGACACTTCACCGGCTTTCGATCCAGGCTTTCGAACCCCTCCTCATCGAGGGCGAGGCGATCCGCATCCACCCGCTCGTCTGCACCGCCTACAACGCGGACTTCGACGGCGACCAGATGGCGGTGCACGTCCCGCTTTCCGTGGAGGCCCAGATGGAGGCCCGCATGCTCATGCTGGCGACCAACAACATCTTTTCGCCATCCAGCGGCAAGCCGATCACGAACCCGTCGCAGGACATTCCTCTCGGCTGCTACTACCTTACCCAGAAGCCGCGCGGCGAGGACGCCAACAAGGACAAGCGCATGCCGCTCTTCGCGACCGCCGACGAGGTCGATCTGGCCATGTCCGAGGGCTCAGTCCGCACGCACACCCGCATCCGTTTCAAGAATCCGGATTTCGCCCGCGTGACGATTTTTGGCGACCCGGCAACCAAGATCCTCGAGACGACCGCAGGCCGCGTGATCTTCAATCAGATCTGGCCGGCGGACCTTGGATTCTACAACAAGGTTTGCGGGAAGAAGCAGCTCTCGGATGTCATCTGGCGCTGCTACAAGATCGCCGGGCAGCAGAAGACGGTTGAGACGCTCGACAAGCTCAAGGAACTCGGCTTCCGCGAAGCGACCAAGGCGGGCATTTCGATCGGCATCACCGACATGATCATCCCGACGGAGAAAACCCAGCTCTTGGAAAAGGCCTACCGCGAGGTCGGCGAAGTCCAGAAGCAGTATCTCCGCGGTATCATCACCGACGGCGAACGCAAGAACAAGGTACAGGACATCTGGACGCATACCGGCGAAGAAGTCGCCAATGCCCTCTTCCGCACGCTTGACCACAACGACGGCCGTCGCGAAATGAACCCAGTCTTCATGATGGTCGACTCCGGCGCACGCGGCAACCGCACGCAGATCAAGCAGCTCGCGGGAATGCGCGGCCTCATGGCCAAGCCCTCCGGAGAAATCATCGAACAGCCGATCACCGCGAACTTCCGCGAGGGTCTCTCTGTGTTGGAATACTTCATCTCGACACACGGCGCCCGCAAGGGTCTCGCCGACACCGCGCTCAAGACGGCCGATTCCGGCTACCTGACCCGCAAGCTTGTGGATGCCGCTCAGGATGTGATTATCCGGATCGACGACTGCCAGACGGCCAACGGCATCGTCGTCCGTCCGATTTACGAGGGCGACGAAGAGGTTGTCAGCCTCTCGACCCGCATCATCGGTCGGGCCAGCTGCGAAACCGTCAAGGATCCTGTCACCGGAAAGGCCATCATCAAGGCCGGCCAGCTCATCGACGAGGAGATCGCCGCCGCTCTTGAGAAGATCGGCCACGAGCAGCTGAAAATCCGCTCCGCTCTCACCTGTGAATCCAAGCGCGGCATCTGCGCGAAGTGCTACGGGCGCAATCTCTCCACGGGAAACATGATCAAGCTCGGCGAGGCGGTCGGCATCATTGCCGCCCAGTCGATCGGCGAGCCGGGAACCCAGCTCACGATGCGCACGTTCCACGTCGGTGGAACCGCGAGCCAGACCTTCAAGCAGCCGGTCGTCAAGGCTAAGAACGAAGGCGTCGTTCGCTTCAACGAACTCAAAGTCGTCGAGACCAGCGAGGGCACGTTCGTCGTTCTCAACAAGAACGGCACGGTCAGCCTCCATGCGGGCGACGGGCGTGAATTGGAAAGCCACAACATCGTGGTCGGATCGGTCATCTCGGTGGCCGACGGCGCGAAGGTCAAGAAGGGCGAAACCTTCATCCAGTGGGATCCCTACAACGTCCCGATCATCACCGAGCGGGCCGGACGCATCGAGTTCAAGGACATGATCCCGGGCGTCACGATCCGCAAGGAGGTGGACGAGGCCACAGGTGTCATGGGCACTGTCGTCATCGAGCACAAGGAGGATTTGCACCCGCAGATCGTTATCCTCGACGAGGCCAAGAGCGTCCTCGCCAGCTATTCGATTCCGGCAGGCGCGCATATCGAGGTCAAGGAGAACTCGAAAGTTCCCGCCGGACAGCGTCTCGCCAGAACTCCGCGCAAAATCGCGAAGACCAAGGATATCACCGGCGGTCTCCCGCGGGTGGCCGAACTTTTCGAGGCACGCCGTCCGAAGGATGCCGCGGAAATTGCCAAAATCGACGGCGTTGTCGATATCGGTGGAACGGTCCGCGCCAAGCGCCGCCTCATCGTGACCGACCCGGAAACCCAAGCCGAGGAAGAGCACCTCATCCCTCTCAACAAGCACATCATCGTCTTCAAGGGAGACACCGTAAAGAAGGGGCAGCAACTCACCGAAGGGCCGGTTGTGCCGCACGAAATTCTGGAGGTCTGCGGACCCCAGGAGCTTCAGGAGCACCTCCTGAACGAGGTGCAGGAGGTTTACCGTCTGCAGGGCGTTGAAATCAACGACAAGCACATCGAAATCATCGTGCGCCAGATGCTTCGCAAGGTCAAAATCACTGAGCCCGGTGACACCGGTCTCCTCTGGGGCGACCAGGTTGACCGACTCGCGTTTGAAGCCGAAAACGAACGTGTCGTCGAAAAGGGAGGCAAGCCCGCCGAGGCCAGCCCGGTCCTTCTGGGCATCACCAAGGCCTCTCTCGAGACCGACAGCTTCATTTCCGCCGCCTCGTTCCAGGATACGACGCGCGTGTTGACCGAAGCCGCCACTCTTGGCAAAGTGGACAAACTGCGGGGCTTCAAAGAAAACGTCATCATGGGCCACCTCATCCCGGCGGGCACTGGATTCCAGTCCTACCGCGAAACCGAGGTCGTTCACTTGGGCGATGCGCTTGATGCCGAGCCGAATCCTGAATCTGAAAAAGCTGCCAGCTAAGTGACCACCATGGAAAAATCCACCAACCCGAACGTCGAAATTATGACTGAACTGCTAGAAGCCGGCGTGCACTACGGCCACCAGACAAAGCGCTGGAATCCCAAGATGCGCGAATACATCCTGGAAGAGAAAAACTCGATCTACATCATCGACCTCGCCCAGACGGTTGAGCAACTCGAGCGGGCTGCAGCCTATCTCTCGACCCTCGTGCGCGGCGGAGGAAAGGTCCTCTTCGTGGGCACCAAGAAGCAGGCTCAGGAAGCCGTGCGCGAAGCCGCCACGGCAACCGGCCAGTTCTTTGTCAACCAGCGTTGGTTGGGCGGCACCCTCACCAACCTGACCACCATCCGCAAGAGCGTTGCCCGCCTCAAGGAAATCGAGTCCTCGGAAAAGACTCCGGCATTCTCCAAGATCAACAAGGCGGAAGCCGCTGCGATCCGACGGGAAGGGGCCAAATTGCGCCACAACCTCGATGGCATTGTCGAGATGTCAAAACTTCCGGACGTGCTGGTCGTCATCGACACGCTCCGTGAGGAAATCGCCGTTGCCGAAGCGAACAGACTGAAGATTCCAATTATTGCGATTGTGGACACCAATTGCAATCCGGAGAAAATCGAATACCCGATCGCCGGGAACGATGACGCGATCCGCTCGATCCGCGTGATCCTGCAGAAGCTCATCCAGTCGATGCTTGACGGCCGCGGCCCTGTCGGGAAATCCGCGCCCTCCGAACTCGCCGCCGTTTCCGAATAAACAACAAGTTTTCAGTGTTCAGTTTTCAGTGTTCAGCAGGGAGCTGTCTTTACCGAAAACTGAACCACTGAATCACTGAACACTTTTTAAAATGCCCGAAATTTCCGCCTCACTCGTCAAAGAACTCCGCGAAAAAACCAACGCGGGGATGATGGATTGCAAAAAAGCCCTTTCCGAAGCCAACGGCGACTTGGCTGCCGCAGAGGAAATCCTCCGGAAGAAGGGGATTGCCAGCGCCGGAAAAAGATCCTCGCGCGAGGCCAAGGAGGGAACCGTCGCCTCCTACATTCATCTTCAGGGAAAAGTGGGAGTGCTCGTCGAGATCAATTGCGAGACCGACTTTGTCGCGAAGAACGACACCTTCCGCGAGTTCGTGAAAGATGTCACCCTGCACATCGCCGCCGCGCACCCTCTCTACGTGAGCCGCGAACAGGTTCCCGACAAACTCATCCAGGCGGAGCGCGAGATCTATGCGGCGCAGGTGGTGGGAAAACCCGCAAACATCGTGGACAAAATCGTGGACGGGAAAGTCGACAAGTTCTACAGCACCGTCTGCCTGCTCGAGCAGGCGTTCATCAAGAACCCCGACATCACGGTCAAGGATCTGCTGACAAGCAAGATCGCTGAGCTTGGCGAGAACATGATCATCCGCCGCTTCACCCGCTACATGGTGGGCGAGGACCTCGGAGCATAGATTCCTCCGACGTTTCCGGATTTCCGCCGGACTTGTTCAGTTGTGTGTTTTTTGGGTTGGTAACCCGAGATAGAGAACCTTTGGCGGCGGCCCTTGGATAAACATCCAGTCGGTTCCGAACTTGTGAAGCTCTTCCTGCCAGCCGGCATTTTTTTGAAGCGCGTGCTGTAGCGCGTTCCACTGTTCACGATAGTTCAGTCCGTGGCTCCAGAGGTGCCCCTCGTATCCGCAGAGAACCGGCCGGCCGAGGAGAATTACCGGATTGTTGAAGTCGGGCTTGATTGCGATGAGCGAGGTCAAAGGCACCTTTTTCAGCACTTCTTCTACGTCAGTCAGTTCTGAGCGGCTTGCCAATTTATAGCCGTGGCGGGCATCGAGTCCGCCTGCAAGCGAAAGCGCTCCTGAGAAGAACAGGGCGAAGCAAACGACCGCGCGGCCGAGCGGCTGCCACGTGGAAATCATGGTCCAGAGGAAGGGGGCGCAAGCCAGCCATGCCCAGAGCATGAGTTTTGTATTGTCCCATTCCCACCGGGCAAAGCTGAACAGGCAGCAGATCACGAAAACCAAGATTCCGGTGCCTGCAAAACACAAAGCCCCGGGGGCCTTTTGTTTGAAAATCTGCCATGCGAGCAGGAGAAGCAACGGCAGCGAGATTCCGAAGTTCCAGATCCAGAACCCAAACCCGCCATCCGCCTGCATCCAGCCGGGAAGCCAGCGGATTCCGGAGGCCGCGAAAAAGCCGCCCGTGACGAAATACATGGCGAGCGAGGCCGGAATGATGGCGGAGCCCACAAAAACCAGGAGGCCCCGGCGGGCGGGCGGATGGATGATGAACGCGACGGCGAGCACAAGACTCAGAAACAGGAATGCGTGCACGTTGAAAAGCGGCATGCTTGCGTAGAGCAGGAAAGTGATCCATCTCGACACGCCTGATCCGTCGCGGAAGAAATCCTCCCTCCATGCACACAGCAAAAACAAACCGCACGGGAGCGCGTAAAGCAGGCCGCGCTGGGTCACGAGCATGGACAGGAAAAAATTCTTCCATGCGAGTTCCGCCTGAAAATCCGCGATCTGGTGGGTTTGAAAAATCATGAATCCGGCCAGCCCACCGTTGAAGAGAAATGCTGCGATGGTGAAAGCCCCACCCCAGCGCCAGAGCGCCCATCCCGTAAGAACCGCTCCGGTCAGCCCGGCCCAGACAAGCCCCCGCTCCACGGGAACTCCGGTGCAAAACAGCAGGCTGTTCAGGAGGTCGGATCCGATTGGGTAAACGAGCGGCGTGCCGGACAGGATCGGACTGGCCGGCCAGAAATCGACCCCGCCCGCGAGATACCTGATCAGATGGATGTGCAGCGAGATGTCTCCGAGGTTGTTCGGGGAAAGCACCCGCCATTCGTCACCGACCGGATAGATCAGCCAGAGGAACGCTCGGAGAGAGGCCAGCGCGAAGACGGTCAGCATCAAAACATCCCAGGCACCCGGGCGGGGTGCAGGCGTCGGGCGAATCGACCGCCATGCCAGAACCGACGCGGACAGACCGATGGCGAAGGCCGTCCATGCCAGCGCACGGGAGAGACCTCCGCACGGGAATGCCAGCGCTACTGCAGCGCCGGCGCTGACGGCGAGGAAGACAAGGACGGCTCCGGCGGATCTCATGGAGAATGCTGGGACATGGGATATGGTCATTTTACAGTGCCGGGGACAGGTTTGTCCGCGAAAATGATCCCTGGAGGAATATTTGGCTTGCGGATTACCCTGAATGCCATACCGTGTATGGCATGAAGATGACAATGCACATTGACGAGGAATTGCTCGACCGGGTGATCGCCGCACACGGCTTCGCGAGCAAGACCGAGGCAGTCGAGATGGCGTTGAGGGAGATGGATCGGAAGGTCCGTCTCAAGGAATACTTCAAGAACGGGCTCGGGTTGACGCCGGAGGAGTTGGGAAATGCATTCGATCCCAACTACGATGTCATGGCGCTCCGCGCTGCGGAAATTCCCAAAAAATATGGCAGGCGCCGCGCTCATTGACAGCAATGTCTTCATCGCGCTGTCGCGACTCCGGGTGGATCCATCCCGGTGGCTCGGCAGCCGGTTTGAGGACATCTATACCTGCGGCATGGTGCGATTGGAGGTTATACGCGGAATGAAAAGTCCCCACGAACGCGATGCCATGGTCTCGTTTTTTGATGTCCTTTGCAATGTGCCAACCGATAACAGGCTCTGGGAGGCTGCGGCGGAGCTTGGGTGGAAGCTTGATCGCGCGGGGGATACCATCCCGGCTCAGGATGTCCTCATCGCGGCCTGCGCCCTGCGCGCGGGGGTGCCGGTGCTCACGGCTGACCGGCACTTTGACGCGATCCCGGGTCTGGCGGTGATCCCTTTTGTCCTGTCCTGATCAGTGTTTTGGTTGGAACTCGGGTTCTCCGCCGAAATAATTCCGGAACAGCTGTTCGGAGAAATACGCCGTGCAGTCATCCTGCCCGCTGCGCAGGCGGAACCGGCGTTTGAAGTAAGGTTGCCGGAGGTTTTGTTCGACCTCGGCTTCGCGCGGGGTTTCCACCGCGATGAAATCCGCATTCCAATCCCCCGGCGGCTGGTCCTTTTTGTAATATCCGATGCGCGTGAAATCTCCGAGCATCCAGGGGAGGGGGTAGTAGCTGTCGAGCAGGATCAGTCCGTTCATGTGGAAGCGGCGCGGGTCTTGCGAGGCGAGATCGGTCAGGGGATTTGTGAACGTCCAGACGTCCGCGTAGGTCTGGACGTAGACATAAGGTTCTTTGTCATCGGTGAAATTCTGGAAGTTCAGCCGCCATGCGGAGAAGAGCGAGGCGGTGAGAAGCGGAACAGCCGGTGCCCACGGAAGGAGCAGCTTTTTCCATCGTTGTGAGGCTTCCGAAAGAATCGCTCCCAGGACCAGATAAAACGGCCAGATGATCGAGATGATGCACCAGGGAGTTTTGTAGGGGATGATCGAATACGCGAGTAGCACTCCGCCCGCCATGATGGCGGTGTATCGCAGGCGGGCGTCCGATGGCCAGATGTAGCGGACACAGGCGATAAGCCCTGCAAACGCCGGCCATTCGTAGCGGGCCATCAAAGCGATCCAGTAATAATTAAGCGGCCCGATTTGGAACGACGTCTTTTCGTGCCCGGCTGCATCGACTCCCGTGTGAAACCACGCGGCGAACGTCTGGTAGAGACCGTGCAGGGAGGAAAAGTCCAGGAAGTTTCCGGAGTAAAAAAAGATGATGAGAAGAACCGAGAGGCCCGCCGCGAGAATAGCGTCATCCCGGGTCCAGCGCTGCGGTGCCATGGGTTCCGCCGGCTGCGACGGAAGCGATCGCTGCCATGCCCACAACGCTCCAGTTGCCAGCACAAAACAACCGAGGTGGAGCAGGTAAGTTTCCTTGGTCAGCACGAGTCCGGCGGCGGAAAGAACCGCGGTGAAAAATTCCCTGCGTCCTCCGGATTTCCAGAGCCCGAGGACTCCCCATAAAAAGAGAATGCTGAAAAGCACCTGCCAGGACTCGTGGATGGAATACCTTCCGTAGAATGTGAAGGCGGGCGATACCGCCATGGCGAGCGCCGCAATCCGCACGGCGGGGCTGCCGAAATAGATGCGGAACCTGAGCAGCGCCCAGACGCAGAGGATGCCGGCGATGACTGCGGGCAGGCGCAGCGCCCAGAGGTGCCTCCCGAACAGGGTTTGGGACAGGAACACGGCGTAAAAATGCAGCGGGCCGTGGTAGTTGGTCGGGTCGTAATGGTAGAACCCGTTTGCGGTCATCTGGTCGGTAAACCACCCATTCACCCCCTCGTCGAAATGGGGCGGCTTGATCTCGATCTGCCACAGCCGCAGGAAGACTGCGACGGCAAGAATCGCGATTTCCGGCCAAGGGAGCTTTGACAAACGGGCTGGCACACGTTTGGGATAAGCTGAGCGCATATGCCGGATCAAGCCCCGCGAGTGAGTATTGTGATTCCCGCCCTCAATGAGGCGGCCCGATTGCCCGCCTCAATCCGGGAGATCCGCCGGGTATTCCCTGATCAGCCGTGGGAATTTCTGATTGTGATCGAGCTTGGGACCGATGACACGGAGGCTGTGTCCAGGGAGGCTGCCGCCGGAGACGGACGTTTCAAATTTGTCATCAATCCGACCGCCCGGGGCAAGGGGTATGCGGTGAAAACCGGCATGCTTCTTGCGCAGGGGGAAGTGGTGTTTTTCATGGACGCCGATCTCAGCGTCCCGCTCCGGTTCATTCCCAGTTTTCTTCAGGAGGCCGGCTGTGGCGGCGTGGACGTTCTCATTGGCAGCCGGCAACACGGCTCCAGCGTGATTGCTATCCGACAGTCCCTCTCCCGCGAGATTGCCGGTCGGCTTTTTAACCTGGCCCTCCGGCTGGCCGGTGTCACCCGTTTTGCCGATACCCAGTGCGGGTTCAAGGCATTCCGCAGGGAGGCCGCCTGGGAGATTTTTTCGCGTGTCCGGCAGAACGGGTTCGGGTTCGATGTCGAGGCACTGGCCATCGCGGAGGCGCTGGGTTTCCGGGTTGTGGAGCTGCCGGTCGAATGGTCTGATGCTCCGGGTTCGAAGCTCCGCCCCCTGCGCGACGGGGTTTCGGCACTGTGTGACGCAGTGCTTGCGGCGAGCCGGATCCGGCGCAATGATTACAAAAAATGCCAATCCTTGGAGTAAATATCGATCACGTGGCAACGATCCGGCAGGCCCGCTACCGGGAGGTTCCGGATTCTCCCAACGCGTCGCCGGATCCCGTGGAGGCGGCGCTCATCGCCGAGCAGGCGGGCGCAAAAGGGATCACCGCGCATCTCCGCGAGGACCGGCGTCACATCCAGGACCGCGACATCCTGAGACTGCGCGAAAAAATCACCACGAAGCTGAACTTGGAAATGGGAGCCTCCGAGGAAATCGCACGGATTGCCCTGGAGATCATTCCGGATGACGTCTGTCTGGTTCCTGAAAACCGGCGTGAGGTCACTACTGAAGGCGGACTCAATTGTGCAGACCAGCTCGACGAACTGCGTCCGCTCGTGGCGCGGCTCAAGGGTCGGGGGATCCGAGTCAGCCTGTTTATCGATCCGGATGAAGCGCAGATCGAGGCGGCCGCGGAACTCGGAGCCGATTTCGTGGAGATTCACACCGGGGCCTACGCGAATGCGGCGGGGAGTGGAGCGGAATTGAAGCGGCTCATCACGGCGGCCGGGTTGGCTGTGGCTGCCGGATTGCGCGTGAATGCCGGACACGGCCTGAATTACCACAACCTCCGCCCGGTGCTTGCGATGTCCGGGCTTGAGGAATTGAACATCGGCCATTCGATCGTCTCACGAGCAGTCATCGTCGGGATGGCTGAGGCCGTGAGGGAAATGTGCTCCATCATCGCAGAAGCGTGAACAATCCCGGTCTTTGGGAGGAATTTCTCCGCGGCTCGCTTTCCGGAATCGAAGCGGAAGGGTTGCTGCGGTCACTGCGAGTTCTTGGTTCCCCGCAGTCCGCACATGTCGAAATTGGCGGCAGGGCGCTTGTCAATTTTTCCTCCAATGATTACCTGGGACTGGCGAACCACCCGGCTTTGCACGAGGCGGCCATTCGGGAGTTGAAGGACGGAGGTTTCGGCTCGGGATCATCCCGGCTCATCTGCGGCACGCTGGCCGCCCATGAACGGCTGGAGTCAGCTGTAGCAGCCCTCAAGGGCACTGAGGCCTCGCTTTCATTTTCCAGCGGATACGCGGCAGCCATGGGAACGATTCCTGCAATCTGCTCGAAAGATGATGTGATCATCCTAGACAAGCTGTGCCACGCGTGTCTGGTGGATGCCGCGCGCCTCAGCGAGGCCCGCATGAGGGTTTTCCCTCACAATGATTTGGACCGGCTGGAAAGCCATCTGCGATGGGCCAGGAAATCGCATCCGGGCAGCCGGGTGCTGGTGTTGGCCGAATCGGTTTACAGCATGGATGGCGATCTCGCCCCCCTGCGCGGAATCGTCGATCTCAAGGACCGGCATGGAGCCTGGCTGTTCCTCGATGAGGCGCACGGGGTCGGCGTGATCGGAGCCGATGGGCGGGGGCTTGCGAACACCGAGGGGGTGGCAGATCGTGTGGAGATTCAGATGGGGACGTTTGGCAAGGCACTTGGCGCGCACGGCGCATACATCGCCGGCAGCCGGCTTCTCCGCGACTTCCTGATCAACCGTGCCCGCAGCTTGATTTTTTCGACCGCACCTCCGGCACCAGTTGCGGCCGCCGCGGAGAAGGCTGTCGAAATCCTGTCAAGCGCCGAGGGGAGGCAACTCGTGGGAGCACTCCATGAAAATCTGCATCAACTCGAGTCGGCCATGCAAATTTCCGCTCCTCGGAGCGCCATTGTTCCGCTGATCATCGGGAAGGAACGTGATGCGGCGGATGCCTCGTCGAGGCTCCTGAAATCCGGATTTTTTGTTCCCGCGATCCGTTACCCAGCGGTCGCCAAGGGAGCCGCCCGCCTCCGCCTCACGCTTTCTGCCGCTCACCGGAAGGCCGATATAGCGGCGCTGTCAGGAGTCTTGCGCGACTGTCAGGCACCTGCGCCTGTCTGTGAGCCCGCTGCCGGCGGGGGGCCCTGTGGCGGCTTGAGCTGATCAAGGATCGGCCCGATGGTCGGGTCCGCCTTGAGGAGCGCCTGCTTCATCGCCTGATGGAATTCCTCCATGGCCGCCTGACGCTGCTCCGGAGTTTTCGCATCCTTCTTTTTCGCTTCCGCGGCCTGAACCGCCGGATCGTCCTTGGCCTTTTCGCGGGCGGCCATCAGTTTCTGGCGGTCATTGTCGCTCAGGTTTGCAAACCCGGATGCATCGGGGTGATGTCCGTCCTTGCCGCCTTGAAACTTGTCTTCCATCTTTTCCTTGAGCAAGTCCGCGAGTCCGGGGTCGGCTTTCATCATGGCATCGCGCATGGCGGTCCGGAATTCCTCCCCGGCGGCATCTGCTTTCTTTTTAAGTTCCTGGATGGCCGGGTCCTGCATGGCCTTGTCCCTGGCCGCCTCAAAGCGCTTGCGGAGCTCTGGCGGAAGGTGTTCCAGCATCTTGTCGCGCATTTTGTCCCGCCAAGCGCCGTTTTTTCCGGCATCGCCGGATGGCGGGAATGAGCGGGCATTTGTGCCGCCGCCGGGGGGCTCTGCGAGAAGAACCGCAGAAGAACAGGCGACCAACAGTGGAAGAAGAAGTCGTGTTTTCATGGTGTTTTGTTGGGGATGCAACCCTCGGGATTTCGGAAAGTTGCGAAAAAACTTGCGGGGCGTTCAGGCCGCCGCGTTTTGTGCCAGGGGCAGGAATACATGAAATGCCGCGCCCTTGCCCGGAGTGCTTTCGACGGCCACCCGTCCGCCATGTGCGAGAACCACGCTTTTCACGATGGAAAGCCCGAGCCCGGTGCCTCCCGCATCGCGGGAGCGGTCCTTGTGAACACGGTAGAATCTTTCAAAAATATGAGGTTGGTCGCCCAGCGGGATGCCGGGCCCGTTGTCGGAAAAGCAAATGTGGAGGTCATTCCCCTCCCGCATCGCGGAGATGCGAATGCCGAGGTGATCGACTTCACCGTAGCGCAGCGCATTTCCCAGGAGGTTGGAAAAAACCTGTTCGATCCGGCGACCGTCACCCTCTATGACCCTCGCGTCGTCCGCCCAATCGATCTCGATGGCGGCCGCGCGTTCCGCGATGCTCGGCTCCAGATGCTCGATCACATGTCCGAGAAGTTCGTGGAGATCCACGGGCAGGAATTCCAGGAGCTTAGTGCGTTCCTCCAGACGGGAGATGGTCAGCAGGTCGTCGATCAGAAGGGCCAGGCGGCGGCTGTTTTTGTGCATCGCGAGGAGGGACTTTTTCGCCATTTCGCGGTCCTCCAGCGCTCCGTCCATCAGGGTCTCAAGGTATCCATTGATGATGGCGAGGGGAGTGCGAAATTCGTGGGAGACGTTCGCGAGGAATTCCCGCCGTGTTTCCTCGAGGTTCCGGATCGTCGTCACATCGTGGAAAACCACGAGCGCCGCTGTGGGGAGTGTCTGGGGCCGGGGCATGAGGCCGGCGATGTGCACATCGAAATGCTTGGTGGCGTATCCTCCGGAGGGGGTGTGGATCTCGAGGGACATCTCGATCTGCTGCGGTTTTCCCTCGGCGAGGGCCGCGTCGAGCGCGAGTTGGAGTTCGTGCTTGCGGAAAATTTCGATGACCGGGCGGTTGAGCGGAGAGTGGGGCAGGCCGAGGAGCGCGACGAGCGCGTCGTTGACGAGGCGGATCCGTTGCGATCGGTCGGCGATGAGGACGCCCTCGACCATACTCGACAGGATCGCCCGGAGACTGAACCCCTCGTCGGTTATCTGACGGTCGAACTGCTGGAGCAACTCGGAGATTTTCCGGATGTCGCGCAGGGTCCCCTGAAAAAAACCGGGGGTGGCCGTGAGGGGAGCCGTGCTGAAATCTCTTTGAGCAAGTCTTCCGATCGACTGCCTGATCTGAAGGAACGGCCGCAGGATATCGAAGTAGCAGAGAAAGCCGGCGATGAGGCACAGAACTCCCGCTCCGGCCCAGAGCAGAGCAGTCAACTTTCAGCCACCGCGTTGAAGCGGTAGCCCTCGCCCCGGATCGTTTCCAGCCGTCCGGAATACTTGCCCAGCTTCTCCCGCAACCGGCGCATGTGGGTGTCCACGGTTCGCGTGTCGATGGCCGCGTTCTGATAGCCCCAGACATCACTCAGGAGGGTTTCCCGCGTCAACGTGCGCCCGCGCCGCTCAAGCATCAGGCTCAGGAGTTTGAATTCCGTCGTCGTCAGGTTGAAGCGCTTTCCATCCAGCCGCGCCTCAAAATTCGTTTTGTTGAGGTAGATGCCGGCGACTTCCACGATTTCGGTGCGCGGCACGAGGCGGTGTCGCTTGAGGAGCGCCTGGACGCGCAGGACGAGTTCCCGCGGGCTGAACGGCTTCGTCACGTAGTCGTCCGCTCCCAATTCCAGGCCCTTCACGCGTTCGTTCGGCTCACCTTTTGCTGTGAGCATCACAATCGGGATAATCTCCGTGTTCGGGTCGCCCTTCAGCGCCCTGCAGACCTCGTGGCCGTTCATTCCGGGCAGCATGAGATCGAGGACGATGAGATCCGGACGTTTCTCGCGTGCCATCGCGAGCCCCAGATCGCCGGTCATGGCGATCTGAACTTCAAAGTCAGCCCGTTCCAGGTTGTAGCGCAATAAATCCACAACGTCGGCCTCGTCCTCCACGACCAGAACAGTATCTTGCACGCCCCGTAGATAGCCGACTCTCCCTTACCGGGCAAGTTATCGTTCGGAGTTCGCTGGGGGGTGAAGGGATTTGTCCTCAAAAAAGATTCGGGCCACCAGCGGAGATGATCAGAAAACAAAGGAAACTGATCCGCGGTGGCCCGAACTGCTGCCTTAACCGATAGATTTGACCCCTCCGGCACACTGCCGTTCAAAAAAAGAAGAGATATTTTTGTGAGTCTTGGGATTGTTTCCATAAACTGCTTATATAAAACAACCTAAAGAACTATGAATTTCCAGAAACTAGACAGGAGATTATCCGAGAGTGATGCCCACCGGGCAGTGGTCGCTGCCCCCGACTTCGGGAGAGATGAAGGCCGAGCGCAGGGATTTGCGCAGAGGTGCTGAGAGGCAGACATAATCGATCCGCCAGCCGATGTTCCTCTCCCGCGCGGCGCTCTGGTAGCTCCACCAGGTGTAGTGGCCGCCTCCCTGTTCAAATTCCCGAAACGAATCGAAAAACCCCGAGTCGAGCACCCGGCTGAACGCCTCCCGTTCCTCGATGGTGAACCCCGCGTTCCGCGTGTTTTCCTTCGGCCGGGCCAGATCGATTTCCCGGTGCGCCACATTCATGTCCCCGCAAAAAACCACGGGCTTTATCTTCTGCAATTCCTCCAGGAATCCGATGAATGCGGGTGTCCACTCGCGGGTCCGGTAGCCGAGCCGGGTGAGCTCGCGCTGGGAATTCGGGGTGTAAACGTTGACCACGAAAAAATCCTGGAATTCCGCCGTGATCACACGGCCCTCGGAATCGTGCTCGGCGCGGCCGATCCCGTATTGCACGGAGAGGGGCTTTTTTCTCGTGAGGATCGCCGTTCCGGAATATCCGGGCTTTTGAGCCGGGTTCCAAAAAACCTGATAGCCGTCAAAGCGATGGTCCACCTGCTCCGGGCGGGCTTTGATCTCCTGAAGGCAGACGATGTCGGCATCCGCTTTTTCAAGGTAAGCGGGAAATCCCTTGCCCAGGATCGAGCGGATCCCGTTGACGTTCCAAGAGACGAGGCGCATCAGCGGAAAGCGAATTCCGCCCGCACCGCGTGGTGGTCGGAACAAAGGGTCGGGAGCACGGCGCGCCCGATCAGCTTGAGATGTGCATTGTAAAACAGGTGGTCGAGAACAAACGGTTTGCGCCTCCATGTCGGCTCCTCGTTTTGTACCGTCTGGAATCCCGCTCCCGCGAACTGCTCGACAACGCCCTCGCCTGGAGCGCTGTTCAGATCTCCCGCGAGAATGGCCGGACCCGTCTGCGCGCGCAGGGCAGTTTCGACGATGTTCCTCTGGGCGGCATACTCCCCGCTTGAGGCTCCGATCATGAAAAACGCCTGGAGGTGCGTGTTTAGAAGCCGGACCTGGCGGCCATGGATGACCGTGGAGGCCTCGATGAGAAGCCGCTGGGAGGGCTTTCGCTGCTGCCCCCCGTATTCAAATTCGATGTCCGCAGCCGGAAGATCGGTCTTTTGTAAATCCCGCAGCTTCGACTTGCAGAAGATGGCCAGCCCGAGCCCGAACGGGATTTCCTTCTCGTTCGGCACCGGATAGGAAAAGACCGAGTCGTAGCCGCGCAGGTTCGCCCTGAGGTAGCTGAAATTCGGCGGCGGCTCGATTTGCAGACCGCCGTCAAACCCTTGTTCCACCTCTTGCAAAAAGATGACGTCCGCATCCTGCTGGCGCAGAAAATCCACTGTCTTTTCCAGATCGACGCCTGTGTCATCCGGGCTCGCCTCGTCCCACGGCTGGCCGTTTTGCATGTTGAAGGTGAGAGAGCTGAAAGTCATGAAGCGGTGTCTTGCCAATACAGGACCGAGGGCTGTATAAACCAGCCCTCACTCATTTGTAAATCATGTATAAACTTGTCCTCATCCGCCACGGCGAAAGCACCTGGAACAAAGAAAACCGTTTCACCGGCTGGACCGATGTCGAACTCAGCGACAAAGGCCGCTCCGAGGCCAAAACCGCGGGCGAGCTTCTGAAAAATGAGGGCTTCAGTTTTGATGTCGCCTACGCGTCGCTTCTCAAGCGCGCGCTCAACACGCTTTGGTCCGTCCTCCAGGAGCTTGATCTCGTCTGGATCCCGATCGAAAAGGACTGGCGCCTCAACGAGCGCCACTACGGAGCGCTTCAGGGTTTGAACAAGGCCGAAACCGCCGCGAAATACGGCGACGAGCAGGTCCTCGTGTGGCGCCGCAGCTACGACATCCCTCCTCCGCCGCTTGAGAAATCCGACGAGCGCTGGCCGGGGCACGACCCCCGCTACGCCGGCATCGCGGATCTCCCGCTCACCGAGTGCCTCAAGGACACCGTGGAACGGGTTCTACCACTCTGGAAGGAAAAGATCGCGCCCACGATCAAGTCCGGCAAAAAGGTGATCATAGCCGCCCACGGGAACAGCCTCCGCGCGCTCGTCAAGTATCTCGACAACGTGTCGGACGCCGACATCATCAACCTCAACATCCCGACCGGGGTGCCGCTCGTTTACGAGCTGGATGCGGATCTCAAACCCATCAAGCATTACTACCTCGGCGACCAGGAGGCCATCGCCGCGGCGATGAATGCCGTCGCCAGCCAGGGCAAGGCGAAGTAATACCAACTCTTTGAAATAACGGGACTGCTACCGGGAATGTTGTAGCCGCCCCGCTTTGACTCGCAGGCTCGCCCGTTCGGGCTGTCCTTCGGACAGTCTTTCTCCCTGCGGTCGATTGTCGAGGCGCACGGCGACAACCGAGCAGAGCGAGGAAGACTGTCGCCAGAC
>QYQL01000168.1 GCA_007280915.1 Verrucomicrobiaceae bacterium
CACCGGGATGTCGAACGGCCTGCACCTTTACCTCAGCAGCCCGCTCAAAAGCCGGATCAACTTCGCCCTCAATCTCCAAGGCGGGCATGTCGTGGGAAAATCCAGGGATTGGGAGGCGGAGGTCGCGCGCTATGTGAACTATTTCAAGGACCCCTCGTATCAGAAAGTTCTTGGCGACCGGCCCCTCGTCTTTTTGTTCGGTGCAATAAATCCCACCGACAAACTCCAGAAAGCCACCCTGATGATGGCCATGATCAAGCAACTGCGCGATGCGAGCGTGGCCGCCGGACTCGGAAACCCCTACATCGTTTTTCAGGGGTGGAACGCCAACAAGGACTTCAACACGATGCAGGATTACGGACTGGATGCCATCGGTGCCTATTGCACCTGGTGCGGCTCCAAGGAAGGAAAGCCGTTCGCCGCGCTGGCCGAACGCGGGCGGCAGATCTGGGAATCGGGCAAAGCAACCGGAGCGAATGTCGTGCCGATTGTCGGTTCCGGCTGGGACAACCGGCCACGATTTGAAAACCCGGTCCCGTGGACGAAAGGTTCGCCGCTCCACACTCTTCCGCCCAAGCCCGCCGAATTGGCGAACCACCTCGCAGATGCGATCGATTGGACGACCCGCAACCGCGCATCGGTCACCCCGGCGAACACCGTCCTGATCTACGCCTGGAACGAGAACGACGAGGGCGGATGGCTCGTCCCCACGCTCAATCCGGATGGCAGCATCAACTCCGAACGCCTCGACGCCATTGCTGCCAAGCTGAAAGAAAAGCCGGCCCGGCCGGCGAAAAATAAATAATCATGAAATCCACACCCCCCATCCGGCGAGCGACACTGGCCGCGCTCATCTCCTCCTCAATGCTGTTTGCAGCATCCCCGGCGGGAGCGGCTGACATCGCCATCTCGAACCCCTCATTTGAAACCCCCTCCGCCGGGGACGGATGGTATTCCGGACCCGCTCTGCCATCCGCCGCGGAATTCGTCTGGAAAAACAACCTTGGCGAATATGGCCTGACCGGGAAAAGCGGAGCCAGCCACTACACGGCGGCCGCCGATGGGGACCAAGCCGTTCATCTGGGCCAAGGCGCGTTCATTTCTCAAACCCTCGGTCCGACGGCGCCGGACACCATTTACACGCTCTCCTTCAGCATCCTCCAAAGCAAATTCATCCCGGTCGCTGATGCGGCGGTGAAGGCCGAGATTTTTGATGGCGACCATCTCCTCGCCGCGCGGATTTTCACGGTGCCGGCGGCGACAGATGTCTGGGAGGCGGTAACACTCGTCGGCAAGCCGGTGCTCACGCCAGCCGGCGAGCTCACCATCAAATTCACCGGCATTACCGCCGGCGCTCATGGAGTCGGGCTGTGGATCGACAAGATCGCACTGACCACTGAAGCCGTTCCTGCCGGAACGAGCCTGGTGAATCCTTCATTCGAAGCCCCGGTTGTGGAGGAGAGCTGGTGGCGGGAGAACATTCCCGATTCGTTCGGGTGGGAGAACAACTTGAAAGAATATGCTCTGGCTGGAAAAGACGGTGCCAGCCATTACTCGGCGGCCGCCGATGGATTTCAGGCCTTGCACCTAGGCCGCAGAACATTCATCTCCCAGAAGGCAGGTCCAACGCTTCCGGATACGACCTACAAGCTGAACTTCAGCCTTCTCCAAAGCAAGTTCATGCCGAGCCCGGGCGCATCCCTCGAAGCGGAAATCTATGACGGGGAAAATCTCCTTGCCACCGAGATTTTCCAAGTGCCGGATGCGATGGATGTATGGCAGACTTTTTCCCTCACGGCTGACTCGCCGCACACGCCATCTGGCGAACTGACCATCAAGTTCACCGGAAAGACAGGAGGCGGATCGCAAAAAATGGGGCCCTGGATCGATAATATTTCTCTGACAACCACGCCGGCCGCGGCGGCCGTCGGCACTGGAAACACGGGCGCGGAGAACCCGCCGATCACCGTGGCCAGCTACTACTTCGGAAACTACCACCCGAACGACCCACGGAACGAAAAGATGAAGGGCAAGGGCTGGAGCGAATGGGAACTCGTCAAAGCCGCCAAACCCCGCTTTCCGGGCCACCAGCAGCCGAAGATTCCGCTCTGGGGATACACCGACGAGTCGGATCCCAAGGTTATGGAACAGAAGATCGCCGCCGCCGCCGACCATGGCATCGATGCCTTCATCTTCGACTGGTATTACTACAATGACGGCCCGTTTCTCGACCGTCCGATTGACGAGGGATTCCTCAAGGCGAAGAACAACGACCGCATCAAGTTCGCCTTCATGTGGGCGAACCACGACTGGCTGGAACTCCATCCCTACAAAAAGGGCACCCCGAGAAAACTCGTGTTCCCGGGAAAGGTGACGCCGGAAAATTTCGAGAAAATCTGCGACCATCTCATCAAGGATTACTTTTCTCATCCGTCATATTGGAAGATCGACGGCAAGCCGTATTTCTCGTTTTACGATCTGACGAAGTTGCTCGACAACTTCGGCTCGGTCGAAGCGACTCGGGCCGCGCTCGACAAGTTCCGCGAAAAAGTGAAAGCGGCGGGATTCCCGGGCCTCCACCTCAATGCCGTGGCGTGGGGACAACCGGTCCTGCCCAGCGAAAAGGTTCCGGTGGACTCCGCCAAGCTCGTGCGTGACCTCGGCTTCGACTCGGTCACATCCTACGTCTGGATCCACCACGCCCTGCTCCCGGCGCAGCAGACGGATTACAACGTCGTCCGTGATGCCTATTTCAAATACTGGGACAAAGCCGACAAAATGTTCGGCGTCCCCTATTTCCCGAACGTCACCATGGGCTGGGATCCCAGCCCGCGCTGCGACCAGAGCGACAAGTTCGATGCCTCGGGCTATCCCTTCACCAACACGATCGCCAACAACACCCCCGAGCGGTTCCGCGCTGCATTGGAAATGACGAAAAAACGCCTCCTCGCCAACCCGAACGGACCACGCATCCTCAACATTAATTGCTGGAACGAATGGACCGAAGGCAGCTACCTCGAACCCGACACGAAAAACGGCTTGAAATACCTCGAGGCCGTCCAGACCGTTTTCCCTCCCCAAACAAAGCCCTAGGGCTCGCCTTGCGGGAGGGAACCGGGGCTGCACTTGAAACCCCGGCCGGGCCGCTTGCCCATACTCCGAATGCTCGGTGTAATCAGCACAATCATTGATCATTTTGTGCAAAAATGAAAATCAAATTGTGCAATGGACTCCAAGGTGCCAATGACGTCATCTTTGGCATGTCCCCTGTCTGTTTACCCCCGTGTCATCTCTCAAAGAATATGCTGCTCCCCGATTGCCGGCATTTGTCACCGGCTATGGCCACGCATCGGCAGGCGCATCACCAGTGAACGATCAAAAAATCCGAATACCATGAATCGAAAAATCACATATCTGGCCCTTGCTTGCGCAGGCTTACTGGCTCTCACCGCCACCCAAGCCGCAACTCTGGAGGAGGTTTTCCAAAAGCCGAACAGCGGGGATTTGCCGGCGGATTCACAGGTCGGGGTGTTCTGGTTCTGGGCCAACACGGTGACCAAGGAGGGGATCCGCCGCGATCTGGAGGAAATGAAGCACGCGGGAATCCGGCGGGCGGTTCTGGGGATGACCACGGCGCACAGCGCGACAGTCGAGTCCGGTGGCGTCGTGTTTCTCACGCCGGAGTGGCTCGCGCTCTTCCGCCACGCGCTGGATGAGGCGGCGCGCCTTGGCATCCAGATCAGCGCGGTCATGAGCAACGGATGGTATCAGGGAGGACCGTGGGTCACGCCGGAGATGGGCGCCCAGATGCTTGCCTGGTCGGAGACTCCGGTCACCGGGCCATCCTCGTTTTCCAAGGCGCTGCCGGATCCGGACAAGTTCCGGAAGGGCAAGCGCGCGGGGATGTCCAATCAAGCAAAGGGCCACTTCAAACCGGTGGCCGTGCTCGCATTCCGTCAGAACGACAAGGGGGAGCTCCTCAAGGATTCGATGGTCCGGCTGGACGACAAGGTGCGGGCGGATGGCACGCTGGATTGGTCGGTCCCCGATGGCAAGTGGACCGTCTTCCGCTTCGCACATGTCCCGAACTTCGTGAAGATGAAACAGGATTCCCCGGGATTCACAGGCCTCCAAATCGACCACATGAGCGCGCCGATCATGGAGATGTTCTTCAACAAAGTCGGCGTGCCGATGCTGGAATCCGCAGGACCTCACGTGGGAAAGACGCTCGATTTTTTCCATGAGGACAGCGTCGAGCTGGGTCACTTCGACTGGACGGGCGATTTCCCCGCTCAGTTTGAGAAACGCCGGAAATACGACCTCATCCCCTGGCTGCCGGTTCTTGCGGGCAAGAAATTTGCGAACCAGCCGGAGGCCGATCGCGTGGAAAATGATTTTGTGGAAACCGTGGACCAGGTGACCGCGGACGAACATTACGGAAAATTCCGCGAGTTGTGCCACCAGCACGGGATCAAGCTGGAGACCGAGGGAGGAGATGTTTTCAGCAGCCTGCGCCTCAAAGGCATGACCGATCTCCCCATGGGCGAGTTCTGGAATGCCCGCCCAGACAAGAAGGACTCCCGCTACGTCGAGAATTCGAATTTCCTGCGCGCCTTCAACCCGAACGCCGTCATCGCCGCACACATCTACGGCTCCGGCCGGGTTTCTTTCGAGTCGTTCACCACGGCGGACCACTGGAAGGAATTCCCCGCCATGCTCAAAGCAATGGCGGACGAGGTCTATTGCCTTGGAGTCAACAACCTCACCCTGCACGGCTATTCCTATTCGCGCCCGGAGACGCCCAAACCGGGCGATGTCTATTTCGCCGGCACGCACTTCGATCCAGGCATCACCTGGTGGAAATACGCGGGCGAATTCTTTGCATACCTGAACCGCTGCCAGGCCATGCTCACCGCGGGAAAGCCGGTTGTGGATATCCTCTATGTGGACGGACCCGAGACACAGGCGCTGATCCAGATGAACGAATCCCGCTCGCTCACCTCGCTCGGCAAATGCGACGTGGCTCCCGGTGATCTGCTGATCGAGCAGTTACGCGTGCTTCCGGGCGGCAGAGTCGGACTGGCAAACGGTGCATCCTATGCCGTGCTGGCAGTCGCCAATACCTCCATCGAACCGGAGGTCTTGGAAAAAATTGTTCGCCTGGCCAAGGAAGGCGCAACCGTCTGGCTGCGCACGGTCCCGAAGGAGGCGAACAAATGGACCGGATCGCCCGACACGGACACGAAAATCGCCGACTGCCTCAAGGAACTCGGCGCGGAGAATTCTCCCGGCATTCACCCGGTCGGCAAAGGCAGGGTCATTGTCGGCGACATGCCGGTTGAAAAAATGCTCGCCCTCGCAGGCCTGCCCCCCGCGTTTTCTTACACTCCCGACGACGGACAGCCGTTCCTCGACTACTACCAGCGCCAGGACGGTGACACGGACATCTTCTTTGTCGCGAACTGGAAGGAGGCCCCTCACCGGGCCGAATGCTTGTTCCGCGTGACAGGCAAACAGCCGGAAATCTGGAACCCGGTGACAGGGAAGATC
>QYQL01000052.1 GCA_007280915.1 Verrucomicrobiaceae bacterium
CCCCTTATGTCTTCCGCATTCCTTGTTTCCAACGGTCTGTTGATCTCCCTTGCCTGCGCTGTCTTCGGACTTTTTTACGCGGCCTACCTGGTCCGGTGGATTCTGGCTTCGCCGGCGGGAAATGACAGGATGCGCGAAATTGCCGCCGCCGTGCAACAGGGGGCCAAGGCGTATCTGAACCGACAGATCATGAGCATCGGTGCCATCGCTGTGATTATCTTTGCCCTCGTGTGGGTGGGTCGGGGCATGGAGTCGGCGGTGGGATTTTTGGTCGGCGCGGTTTGTTCGCTCGCGGCTGGCTATATCGGAATGACGATTGCGGTTCGTGCCAACGTCCGCACCGCCCAGGCGGCGACCGTGTCTCCGCATGCGGCTCTTCGCGTGGCGTTCAACGGCGGGGCAGTGACCGGTCTGCTTGTGGTCGGACTCGCGCTGCTTTCCATCGGCCTCATGTTTATCGGGGTCAAACATTTTTCCGTTGCGGCGGATCCGGTTCGTTCCGCGCTCGACGCCCTGGTGGGGACCGCCCTGGGAAGTTCGCTGATTTCTGTTTTTGCCAGATTGGGCGGTGGGATTTACACCAAGGCGGCCGATGTCGGAGCCGATCTCGTGGGAAAAATCGAGAGCAAGCTCGACGAGGACGATCCGAGGAATCCGGCGACCATTGCGGACAACGTGGGCGACAATGTCGGCGACTGCGCCGGCATGGCGGCGGACGTTTTTGAAACTTATGCGGTTTCGCTGATCGGGGCGATCCTGATCGGGTCACTGACCGTGACCGGGGACGCCGCTGCCCTGGTCTACCCGTTTCTTCTCGGAGGCGTCTCGGTGGTCAGCGCTGTGATTGGAATCCTATTCGTGAACATGGTCCCGATCTCTCCCACGCGAGCCCTGCAGGGAGGGGTCATGGTGAGCGCGCTGCTTTCCGCAATCGCCTTCTGGCCGCTGACCCATGCTTTGTTCCCCGCCGGGGTGAACATTGCCGGCAAGGGAATCTGCACTCCTGATAACGTCTTTTTTGCATCCATCATCGGGCTTGTGATGACTTACGTCGTCCTGCTCATCACGAACTACTACACCTCCACCGACCACCGTCCGGTGAGGATGATCGCCAAGGCATCCGAAACCGGACATGCGACGAATATCATCGCGGGTCTGGCGACCGGCCTGCATGCGACCGCTCTGCCGGTGGCTTTCATCGGCATAGCGATCCTTCTCTCCTACCATTTTGCGGGCCTTTACGGAATTGCCGTGGCTGTCATGTCCATGCTTTCGATGTCCGGAATCATCATCGCGCTCGATGCGTTCGGTCCGATCACCGACAACTCGGGAGGCATTGCCGTCATGTCCGGCATGGACAAAGAGGTGCGCAAGACGACCGACGATCTGGATGCGATCGGGAACACGATGAAGGCGGTCACGAAGGGTTACGCGATCGCGTCCGCAGGGCTTGCCGCCCTCGTCCTCTTCGGCAGCTACGTCGAGGAGCTCAAGGTCTCCTATGAGCGGCTTGGCACCCACTTCAACCTTGCGTTTGATCTGCAGGATCCGAACGTCATTATCGGCCTTTTCATCGGCGGGTGCCTCCCCTTTATTTTCTCCGCCTTCAGCATGGATGCGGTCGGCAAGGCGGCGGGTGCGGTCGTAAAAGAGGTCCGCCGCCAGCTCGCGGAGAAACCCGGCATTTTGACAGGTCAGGACACTCCGGATTACGGGACGTGCGTGGATATCGTGACGAAGGCGGCGCTGCGGGAGATGATCGTCCCGGCGATTCTGCCGGTGGCCGTTGTGATCGCGGTCGCATGGTTCCCGTTCTTCGGGCCGAAAGTCCTCGGGGGCGTTCTGGTCGGAACGATTGTGACCGGGCTTTTCATGGGCATTGCCATGACTTCCAGCGGAGGGGCTTGGGACAACGCGAAGAAGTTCATCGAGCTCGGGAACCTGGGAGGCAAAGGCTCGCCAGCCCATGACGCGAGCGTGACCGGCGACACCGTCGGCGATCCTTACAAGGACACCGCCGGCCCGGCCGTGAACCCGATGATTAAGGTGGTCAACATCGTCGCCATCCTCATCATCCCGATCTTCATCAAGCTCTGGGTCAAGGGGTAGGCTCTCTCCCTTCTTCCGATGCGGATGGCTGTTTCCGGCACCCTACCTGCGGGCGTGGCGAAATCTCTGCAATTCTCCCCTTGACCAATTTCCCTCAAATCCGACGATAAGCAGATGGAGTTTTCTGACAGGTCGCTTTTTCTCAATCGCGAGTTGAGTTGGCTGGAATTCAACCAGCGGGTCCTTGACCAGGCGCTGGATCCCGCCAATCCGATTCTCGAGCGCCTCAAGTTCCTCTGCATCGTCAGCTCGAATCTCGACGAGTTTTTTGAGGTCCGGGTGGCGGGTCTCAAGCAGCAGCGCCAGACGCAGACGACGGAAACCGGACCCGACGGACTTTCCGCCAGCGAGATGCTCGCGATGATCAGCGACCGCACCCGCCGGATGGTGGAGGATCAATATCGTTGCTGGCGGGAGGAAATTGCCCCCGAGTTGGACAAGCAAAGGATCCGCTTTCACACCTATCCGGATGTCCCCGCCGACGAGAAGGCTCATTTTGCGGCATTTTTTGAAAAGACCGTCTATCCGGTTCTGACGCCGATCGCGGTGGATCCGTCGCATCCGTTTCCTCAACTCTTGAACAAGAGCCTGAACGTGATCGTCGAGCTGGAGGGTGACGGATTGCAGACCGATATCGCCGTCGTTCAGGCACCGCGAATCCTTCCGCGCGTCGTCCCGTTTTCCAAGCCCCACCACGGGGACGATTATGTTTTTCTGGGCAATATCATCCAGGAGCACGTGGCGTCGCTTTTCAAAGGCGTTCACGTCAAGGGAGCGCATCTCTTCCGGGTCACCCGCAACAGCAATCTCTACTTCGACGAGGAGGAGGCCCAGAACCTTCTCCACGCGATCGAGGAGGAACTCCGCCGGGTCAAGCGCGGTGCGGCGGTCCGTCTCGAGGTCCAAGACGACTGTCCGCCGGAGGTCGTTGGCCGGTTGCTTGAAATCTTTAATCTCGAGGAGGAGGATGTCTTCCGGATCCACGGGCCGCTCAACTTCTCCCGGCTCATGCCGCTTGCGATGCAGATCGACCGTCCGGAGCTCCGCTACAAGCGGTTTTCGCCCTGCACGGTGATCTCGCTCGACACCGAGAGCGATATCTTTTTCCACATCCGCAAGGGCGACATCCTCCTGCATCATCCTTACGACAATTTTCAAACCGTTGTGGATTTTCTCGCGCAGGCCGCAGAGGACCCGCATGTCCTCGCCATCAAGCAGACGCTCTATCGGACGAGTTCTGACTCGCCGATTGTCCAAGCGCTGATTGATGCCGCAAAGAACGGCAAGCAGGTCACTGCGGTGATCGAGCTCAAGGCCCGGTTCGACGAGGCCGCGAACATCAAATGGGCGCGTATGATGCGGGAAGCCGGTGTGGATGTCATCTACGGCATGACCGGGCTCAAGACGCACGCCAAGGCGATGCTCATCATTCGCAGCGAGGGCGATGGTATCCGCCGCTACGCCCACCTGGGAACAGGGAATTACCATCCCTCGACCGCGAAAATTTACACCGATCTGAGCCTTCTCACCTGCCGCGAGGATATCACGGACGACCTTGCGGAGACGTTCAACTGCCTCACGGGGGTTTCCAAGTTTCCGGGCATGAAGGGGCTCCTTGTCGCTCCCTGGTCCCTCCTGCCTTCGTTCTTGAAAATGATCGAGGACGAGATCGCCCACGCAAACGCCGGACGCCCGTGCGGGATCTATGCAAAAGTGAATTCGCTTGTGGAGGAGTCCATCATCGAGGCGCTCTACCGTGCATCCGCCGCAGGGGTGCCCATCCGCCTCCTCGTCCGCGGCATGTGTGCCGTGAAGGTCGGAGTTCCGGGGGTCAGTGAGAACATCGAGGTGCGCAGCATCGTAGGACGTTTCCTCGAGCACAGCCGGATCTTTTGTTTTGAAAACGGTGGGGACCGGAAAATCTTCCTCGGAAGCGCCGACTGGATGCCCCGGAACCTGTTCCGCCGCGTCGAAACGGTCTTTCCCATCGTCCAGCAGAAGATGGTCGAGCATGTGGAGGAAATCCTCGAGTGGTTCTGGAAGGACAACGTGAAATCCCAGGTGATGCAGCCGGATGGAACTTACTCCCGGCTCCCGCTGGCAGCCGGCGAGGTTCCTTTTGACGCGCAGGCGGAATTTCTGGCTGATGCCCAGCGCCGCCGCCAGAGACACTCGATCGAGAAGCCGGCATGAGCCTTCCGGATCCGAAATCCCCCGAACCGGAAGCGATCGACGCGGCGTTTGAGGTTTCCCTCCGGCCGCCGCTTTTCGAGGAATTTTCGGGGCAGGAAAAAACCGTGGCCCGGCTACGCCTGATGGTGGAAGCCGCCAGGCAGCGCGGAGACACTCTCCAGCACATCCTCCTGAGCGGCCCCCCCGGACTCGGCAAAACCACTCTCGCCTACATCATCGGCAATGCGATGGGATCAGAGGTCCGCACCACCAGCGGCCCCATGATTGAAAAGGCGGGCGACCTCGCCGGGCTGCTCACCAACATCGAGCGCGGGGGGATTTTATTTATAGACGAAATCCACCGTCTCCAACCTGCGATCGAGGAATACCTTTATCCCGCGATGGAGGACTTCAAGCTCGACATCGTGATCGACCAGGGCCCGAGCGCAAGAAGCGTCCGCCTGAATCTCGCCCACTTCACGCTCATCGGCGCAACAACCCGCGCGGGTATGATCAGCGAGCCGCTGCGATCCCGCTTCGGGATGAACTGCCGGCTCGACTACTATCCGGCGGGGCAACTCGCCACGATCGTCTCCCGCAGCGCCGGGCTGATCGGCTCCGGGATCGACGAGGACGCATCGCAGGAAATCGCCCGCCGCTCGCGCGGAACCCCTCGCATCGCCAACAACCTCCTCCGCTGGGTCCGCGACTTCGCCCAGGTCCGCGCTGATGGAAAAATGTCCGCCGAGATCGCAGCTAGCGCGCTCACGATGCTGGAGATCGACGAGGAGGGATTCGACGAGATGGACAAGCGGATTCTGGAGTCCCTCATCGGGCTCTTCGACGGTGGCCCGGTTGGTGTCAACAGCCTCGCCGTGGCGATTGGGGAGGAGCCGGGAACGATCGAGGAGGTTCACGAGCCCTATCTGATCATGCAGGGATTTTTGAAGCGCACCCCGCAGGGCCGCGTCGCCATGCCGAAAGCCTATCGCAAACTCGGCCTCACCGAGCCGAAGAAGACCGCCCAGCAGGACCTGCTGTGATCACGTGATCGCCAGAACGACAGCCAGGCTGGCAAACGAAGCGACCGTGCTGACTGCGATGGTCCCGGCGGCGAGCGCCTCGTCGCCGTTCATCTGACTGGCCATCGTGTAGGCAACAACTGCCGTCGGGCAGGCCGCGAAAATCAACACCACCCGCGTGTCGGCGGGATCAAGTCCGATGGCGCGGGAAATCCCCCATGCAAGAATGGGCATCGCAAAAACCTTGATCGCCGAGACTCCTGCGATCCATGGGATGTGGCCGCGAAGAGGCGTCATTTCCAGCGATCCACCAATGCAGAGCAGGGCAAGCGGAACTGCCGTCGCTCCCAGTGTGCGGAGGACCTGGTCGAATACATGCGGGACGGGGAGCCCGCTTGTTCCGAACAGGATGCCGAGGCATCCCGAGATCACGAGGGGATTGACCAGAACATGCCGCGCGAGCACGACAGGATCGAATTTTCCACCCTGGAATATGCCGACGGAGAGGGCGTTGTTGATGACGATCATGGCGGTCATGATGATCACCGACGAGGCGAGAAGTTCCGGGGCATCCCCCAGGGCGATCCGGCCCAGGCTGTGGGCGAGGATCGGAATTCCGATGTAGGCAAGGTTGCCGAAATATGCGGAGGCGATGAACGTACTGCGGGCGGGTGCCGCGACTCGCGCGCCTCGTGCGATGCCCCATGTCAGAATCGCGGTCAGGATCGTCGCGGCGGTGATCACGCCGATGAGCAGGAGCGTTTGAAGCGAGGGCGTTCCTGCATGTGCCGCAGCCCGGAAGATCAGTGCCGGAAGCGCGATCCAGAAGGCCAGCTTGTTCAGCTGCCCGATGAACGGTTTTCCAAGAAATTTGATCCACGCCAGCCCCGCCCCCATCGCAATGAGCAACATCGTCGGGGCGAGGACTTGAAGAATGTGCATGGTCGGATTACCTCAGCGACTGGAGCCGTATCATGCGGTGTGCCGTCCGCGTCGGACAATACCCGGTAGCGCGAGAAGCACAAAAGTGCCGAACATCACCATGGCATTTGAGGACGGCTCGGGCACGGAGGTGAGAGCCATTCCTGTCATCTGAAATTCAAACGCGGGAGTGGTTGATCCGAAGTTGAGGACGATCTTGTTGAGCCCTGCCAGAAAATCGGGAGCGGCTCCGAAAGATGCCAGATCGAGGTAAAACGACTGGGGGGATAAAATATCCGGGATCTGCAGGACCCCGCTGCCGACAAAAAATGCGCTGTTGTTGCTGTAGAGAAGGATGATCACCTCGTCCACATTGGTCGCGAGAGTGAAGTCCATTTTTAGAAAAGACTGCTCCGGCGCATACATTGTGAAGTCGTCATAGAAGAAGGACACGCCTGCGTCGTTGACACCCGCCACAGAAAGAGTGCCTCCGCCGAGAGTGACGTCAGCAATTCCGGTTCCGGAGGTGTTGATCGCCCGGTTTGCGCTGTTGAATCCGGCGATGCTGACGGTGGAATTTGCGCTGCCGCTTCCGTTGATCGTGGTGATCCCCACCGAGAAATCATCCAGGACAGTTTCCGAGGCGCTCGATACCGCTGCCGCGCCGAAGAGCGTCGCGTTGACGACCGCTCCCGCACGGGCTCCGCTGAGGATCTGCCAGCTCTGCACATTGGTCGGATCAAAAAACGGGTCCGTATTGAGCTGGGAGGTGACCGTTTTCACCCCGCCGTTGAAATTCGCCCAGTTGAAAGCGGCGTAGGCGTGTTCGCCGGTGTTGTCGGTGAGCACATAAGTGAACGGCGTTCCCTGGGCGACGCTCGCGCTGGCCGTGAGGCTGATCTGTGTGGCCCCCGCATAGGTGGTGACATTCGATGTGCCGCCGATCGAATCCCCGTAGCCCGTGTTGCCGGAGATCGTGCTGCTTCCAGGTGTGTAGGTCCACGAACCCGAAGCGGCGGCATTGGCCCCGAATCCTGTGAGGATCGGGCCCCCGATGCCGGGCGCAGGCGCTGTGCCCGCGCTGGCATTGGCATTGGTGAAAGTGACATTGATCGGAAGCGCCGGGGACCCGTCGTTGTAGAGACTGACGATCTGCCAGTAATTCACGTTCTGCATGGTGCCCGGAACAATCGGCGTCAGCGGCGCGGTCATCGTCGTGCCGGGGGTCAGGAAGTTCGTCCAAGAAAACACAGCCGATGCGGTTGCCCCGCTCTGTCCTACCAGCGTGAAGAGAAAACTCGAATCAGGAGCGCCGGGTGCATTCACGGTCGCAGTCAGGCTGATCTGGTTGGAACCCGAAAAATCCACCTCGGGACCGAATGTTCCAAACAGCACGTTCCCGCTCGTGTTGCTTCCCGACACGGTGCTCGTTGTTTCATTGTAGGTCCATGTATTCCCGGGATCCACTCCCGGACCGAACCCAACGTTCGCGCCGAAATTCGTGATGTTCTGCGCCTCCACGCGCGGCTCGAGTGAAATTCCGGATAATATCAGTGTTGAAAAGATGAAGTCTTTGAATTTCATGAGCTATGCAACTGGTAGATCGAGGACTCGTTACTTTGGAGACGTGCCGAAATCAAATCAAAATTGATCTATGTCATGAAACGTATTCCTGTTCGCATGGGCGGCTTCACCGGGAAAATCGGCTTGGATTCTATTTGAAAATTCTAATGCGCGCGACAGCTGGATTCTAATGCTTCCGTGTGATGGTGGGTCTGCTATGAGAAACCTTCTGATCACCACATTGGCGATGGCTGCGCTCACGGTTCCGGCAGTTGCCGCATCCACCGCGTCTCCGCAAACCATCAAGAACCTCAACGCCGCTTTCCAGGGCGAGTCGAATGCCGCGAACCGCTACGCGGCATTTTCCAAGAAAGCCGATCAGGAGGGGCTGCCGCAGGTCGCGAAGCTTTTCCGGGCGGCTTCCGCGGCGGAGGCGATTCATCGGGATAACCACAAGAAGGCGATCATCGAACTTGGGGGCACGGTCGAGAGCTTCAAACTTGATGAGGTGAAACCCGGCACGACCGCGGAAAATCTCAAGGCGGCGATCAAGGGCGAAAGCTACGAGCGCGACACGATGTATCCTGGGTTCATTGCCGTGGCGAAAGCCGACAACGCGAAGGCCGCGATCCGGACCCTCCAGTTTGCCTTGGCAGTGGAAAAACAGCACGCTCTGCTCTATCAGGCCGCTCTCGACCAGCTCGGTCACAATCCGCCGCAGGATTACTTCGTCTGCCAGGTTTGCGGGGCGACACTCACGGCTCTTCCGGAGAAGAAATGTCCGGTGTGCCGGAACGGACGGGACGAATTCAAACAGATCAACTGATGCTTCCCGATCCGCTCCATCCGGCTGTCGTTCACTTCCCGATTGTGCTCCTGCTCCTCGGGGCCCCACTGGCCGTCGTTGCCGTGTTTTTCAGGAGGCACCATCTTCCCTTGCTGGCCGCCGTTGTCCTGCTGCTCGGGGCGTGCGGGGCCGTCGTGGCGACCGTCACCGGAGGAAAAGATGCGGAGATGGCCGGGGAGTTGGCGGGAAACGGGGAGAGCATTCTGGAGCAGCATGAGGAATGGGGAGAACGCGCGCGCAACTTTGGCCTGATCGCGGCAGTGCTTGCGATTGCATCGGCCGCGCTTGCCAGGCAGCCCGCCGTAGGAAGAATTGTTGGATCCGCTGCGGCGGTTGCGGCCATCGCAGCCGCCCTGTCCGTGGCCCAGGCCGGACACTACGGCGGACAGGTGGTTTACAAGCTGGGGGTTGGGGTGAATACCTCCGCCACGCCAGCGACTGAGGGTGGGGCGCCTCCCGCCACCGAGCAGGGAAAGAGCGGCAGGCATGATGACGAATGACCTTCGATGCCGCTGGAAACCCCGCGATCCAGCGCGTAGAATCCTCGTTGATGAGGATCCTTATCGCGGAGGACGACACAAAACTGCGCAGCCACCTGAAGCAGGCGCTCGTGCAGGGCGGCTATGCCGTGGATGAGACCGGGGACGGCCAGGAGGCGCTCTGGCTCGGACGCGAACACGACTACGATGCCGCCGTCATCGATATTTCCATGCCCGGAGCGGACGGGGTTACGGTCACTCGCTCGCTCCGCAAAGCGGGGAAAACCTATCCCGTGATCCTTGCGACTGCTCGCGGCGATCTGCGCGACAAGGTGGGGGGGCTCGATGCCGGTGCCGACGATTACCTGGTGAAGCCTTTCTCGACAGAGGAACTTCTGGCCAGGCTACGCGCCGTCCTGCGCCGCCGCCGCCCGGACCTGAGCAGCACCATGAGGGTCGGGGATTTGGAAGTTGACCTCCGGACACGCATGGCGCGCCGTGCGGGGGCCGAGATCGTGCTGACGAACCGCGAGTTTGCCCTCCTTGAGGCGCTCGCCGAAGCTTCGCCTCGCAGCGTCACTAAGACCAGCCTCGCGGAGCGGGTCTGGGACCGGCATTTTGATTCCGGGACCAACGTGCTGAATGTTTACGTGAACTACCTCCGCAAAAAAGTGGATCTTCCCGGATTGCCCCCCCTCATCCACACGGTGCGCGGAATCGGATACGCGCTGAGGGTCGATCCGCCGTGAACTTCCGCATCCGTATGGCGGTCTGGTTCGGGCTGGCACTGGTCTTCCTCGTCGCCATCCTCATCGTCACGGCGCACCACCACCTCGACCACGAACTCCGGCTCGAAAAGTGGGACCGCACCCACCCGAAATTTCCCGGGTGGTCGCTCCACGGTAGCTACACGGATGCCGAGGTTCAGGATATTCTTGGCGAGCTTCTCCAGGTTTGGATCTGGGTCGGGCTGCCATCGCTCGGCTTGGCCATCGGGGCGGGTTTTCTGCTCGCGAACCGTTCCATCCGGCCTGTGAGGCTGATCAACCGCGCGCTGGCTGAAAAGACTCCGGACACACTGAAATCCGGAATCCCGATACCCGAGCGCGATCCCGTGCTCGCGGAATTGGTCGGTCAGATCAATTCGTTGCTGCTCCGCGTGGGGGATGCCTATGACGAGATGGCGGCCTATTCCTCGCGTGTCGCCCATGAGCTGAGAACCCCGCTGACCCTGCTCCGCATGCGGATCGAATACTCGGCAGCCGACGTTCCGCCCGAGCTTTCTGAAGAGCTGCAGGAGGAGCTTTCCCGCCTTTCAAAATTTGTGGACCGCTCCCTGCTTGCTGCACGGGCCGAGGCGGGACGGCTTGAAACCCGGAACCAGCAGGTTGGACTATCCGATGTCCTGGACGATCTGAGAGAGCCCTATGAGATCCTCGCCCTGCAGGCGCGACTCCCTTTCGAATGGAATGTGTCGCCCGGCATGCGGGTGTTTTCCGACGAGGACTATCTTCTCCAGATTCTTCACAACCTCCTCGGTAATGTCTGCCGCTACGGGGCGGGCCTCGCCCGGCTCCGCGCACGGGTTGCTGGCACGCGCGCTGTTTTCTGTCTGAGCAACACCTATGCTGCGGGATCCCGTGCGACCAGCGGGCTGGGAATCGGCCTGCGCCTTGTCCGCGCGCTCGCCAACGGCATCCCCGGCCACCGGTTTGCTGTGCGGGACAACGGGCGGGTTTTTGCCGTGCGTCTCACATGGATACCATCTACTTAATGAACACGAATGAAGCAGACTGTTGACGAAGACCTCAAGCAAGCCACTGAATCCCTCGCCGGGCACACCGGTGTTGTCGGAGTCCAACCGCTGCCCGGACGCACGGCGTTCGAGATTGAATACGATCCTTCCAAGTTGAGCGAGGAGGGCCTCCGCCGGATTGCGGAAACCCATGTCCCCGGGGCCGCCCTGCAGAAGCGGACTCTCCGGCTCGACGGGGCAGCCTGCGAGGCGTGCGCCATCCGGCTCGAGCGGAAGATGAAAAAGATCCCCGGGGTCCGCAAGGCGACCGCCACCTATCTGGGCAAGATCCTGTGCCTGACATTTGACGATTCGGTTTCCGACGAGGAGGCCGTGATGCGTGGGGTGCATGCCGCCGGCGCGAAGGTGAAGCCCTATGAGGCACCGAGGCCCGATGAGGAGACGACGTTCTGGCAGAAGGTGCGGGCGGGGGAGCTCAATGAGGAAATTTCCTGCGCGCTCGGCTTCGTGTTTCTGGTCGCATCAAAGATTGGTGAGAACCTGCATGCTATTCCTACGGAAATCACTTGGTTCCTCTATGCAGGCGCCTATTTGTTTTGCGGCCAGCAGGGGGTTCGCTCGGCGATCGCCTCGCTGCGGGAAAAGGTTCTCGATGTCGACGTGCTGATGGTGCTCGCGGCGATCGGGGCGGGGATCGTCGGCCAGCCTTTCGAGGGCGCTCTTCTGCTCTTTCTCTTTTCCTTTTCCAACGTGCTCCAGAGCTATGCCATGCAGCGCACGCAAAAGGCGATCCACTCGTTGCTCAAGCTGCGGCCCGACAAGGCGCTGCTCAAGCGCAACGGCACCACCGAGCTGGTGCGTGTCGAGTCACTGCAGGTCGGCGACATCGTCGTCGTGCGGCCGGGCGAGCACATCCCGGTGGACGGTAGGATCATCGAGGGCAGCAGCGCGATCGACGAATCCAGCCTCACCGGCGAATCGATGCCCGTCTCCAAGACGGTCGGCGCCCCGCTTTTTGCAGGCACACTCAACCAGAGCGGCGGCCTCGAGATCGCCGTTTCGAAGCGCGCGGAGGATTCCACGCTGGCCCGCATGGTCAAGCTCGTGGAGGAGGCACAGGCGGAGAAGTCCGGCACACAGCGGTTTCTTGAGCAGGCCGAACAATACTACGCCACTGGCGTGATCGCTTTTACTGCCATTGTCTGGCTTGCCTCGTGGTTGCTGTTCCACGAGAAATTCGACATCGCATTCCTTCGTGCCATGACGGTCATGGTGGTGGCCTCGCCGTGCGCGCTCGTGATCAGCACACCGGCCACCGTGCTGTCCGCCATCGGTGGCGCTGCGCGCCGGGGTATCCTGATCAAAGGTGGATCGCATCTCGAGCGCACCGCCCAGATCGACATCGTGGCTTTCGACAAGACCGGGACACTCACTGTCGGACGACCGACCGTGACGGAAATGGTGGACGCCTCCGGTGCCCACAAGCTGGACTCCCTGCTTCCGGGCGGACTCGCCGATCTTCTGGCCTCCGCAGCGGCGCTCGAGGCAAAGTCAGAGCACCCGCTCGCCACGGCGATCATCAAGAGTGCCACAGCGCTGAATCTCGCTTCCGCCGAGGCTACGGATTTCCAGTCCACCGCCGGCAAAGGGGCCGAGGCCACGGTAAACGGCGTGCGACTCGTCATCGGGAGCGAACGCCTCTTCCGCGAACTTGGCGCGTCCGGGATGGATGAGATCGCCGCGCACTCCGCACCTTTCTCCCGTCGCGGAAAAACCTGCGTCTGGGTCGGTTCGCGTGTCGGGGACGCGGTCACCTCCCGGGCTGTCCTCGCGCTTGCGGACACGATTCGTCCGGAAGCCCGGGACATTGCGGCCAGCCTCCACCGGCTCGGAGTCAAAAAGGTGGTGATGCTGACAGGTGACCAAACCGCCGTCGCTCATGCGATCGCAGAGGAGGCCGGGGTGGATGAGGTTCTCGCCGAGCTGCTGCCGGAAGGCAAGGTCGAGGCGATCCGGGCGCTCAAGAAGCAGGGACGCGTGATGATGATCGGGGACGGGGTGAACGATGCCCCGGCCCTTGCGACTGCTGATTTGGGCGTGGCCATGGGAGCCGCGGGAACCGACATCGCCATGGAAACGGCCGACGTCGTCCTCATGGGTGACAAGCTCGAGAACATCCCGCTTCTCATCGGAATCGCCAGACACGCCAAACGTGTTCTCTGGCAGAACCTGACCTTTGCGTCAGGCGTGATCATTCTTCTCCTGATCGCGGCGTTCGGCATCAATCTCCCGATCACGATGGGGGTCGTCGGTCACGAGGGCAGCACGGTTCTCGTCTGCCTCAACGGCCTGCGCCTCCTGATCTACAAACCGCGCAAGTTGGGTTGATTCCCAGCAGGTGCCGCCGCCTCGCTCCGGTCGAGCCGGTCGTCTTCCCATGAGGCCGGATCTTCAAGGGCCTCGAGGTGAGTGAACACCGAGGTGTCGGGGAGAACCCTGACAATGTCCCGCTCAATTTTTTCCACTAGTTCGTGTCCCCGATGGACCGTCCATTTGCCCGGCACCAGAACGTGGAAGGAAATAAACTTCCGCGAGCCCGACTGGCGGGTCCACAGCGCATGGAACTCGACTTTGTTGGTGCGGTAGCCCTCAAGCACCTTCTTCACCTCGACGAGGTCTGACGCTGGAAGTGCCGTGTCCATAAGCCCGGCGACGGATCGGCGCACGATGCCGGCACCGGTCCAGACGATATTTGCGGCGACGAGAAGTCCAACAATCGGATCCAGGCGGTTCCAGCCGGTGAGGACGACGAGGGCGACGCCGACCAAAACGCCAACAGAGGTCCAGACATCGGTGAGGAGGTGCTGGGCGTTGGCCTCGAGCGTGATGGAGCGCCGTTCGCGTCCGACACGTCGCAGAACGAGTGCGACAACGAGGTTCACCACCGAGGCGGCGAGCGCCACCGCCAACCCGAGACCGGGCTGATCCAGCGGCTGCGGATTCATGAGCCTTTCAAACGAGGCAAAGCCGATGCTGGCGGCCGCCACAAGAATCAGCGAACCCTCGACCCCGCTCGAAAAATACTCAGCCTTGCCGTGGCCGAAGGCATGGTCCTCATCCGGCGGTCGCTGGGCGATGGTGAGCATGGCCAGCGCCATCACGCCGCCGACCAGGTTGACGATCGACTCCAGCGCGTCCGAGAGCAAGCCAACCGAACCGGTGACATGCCACGCCCAGGTCTTGAGCAGAATCGTGACGAGTGCGGCCGCGATGGAAAGCCAGGCGAAGCGGGTGAGGGAAGGACGGGACATCGTCATTAATTCCTTTTCAGAATCCTTTTGATCTCGGTAATGGCGGAGGGGTCGTCAAAGGCGCCGTGATCATCGGGGACGATGACCTCCGATTCCGCGCTGTCGAGGTGGGAACTCCAATAGGCGACGACACCGTCCGAGCTGTTCGGGGTGTCCCCGCGTCCCCGGTCACCGATGATCGAGTGGTGCGGGGCCTTGATGGGAAGTCCCTCGAGAACCTTGTAGAGCGGGTTTGAGGGAGAGAGTCGGGAGATGCTGGAGTATTGCTCCGGTGAGGAAACAAGTGTCGGGATGAGATCCACAGCTGCCGTGGTGAGCTTGGTCGGAAGCCGGAGGAACTTGGTGAACCATGTCGTCAGCGACCAGTCGGCGATCTTGCTGCCGCGGTGAGGGGTGGAGATGAAGATGATCCGTTGGACGGCGGGGCTTGCTTCAAACTGCAGCGTCCTTTTCGCGAGGTGCTCCGGGGGCAGGCTGTCGAACTTCGCCCGGCGTTCGGGAGGAATCTGGCTGCGGACGATCGCATCTCCCGGCGAAATCGCCTGCATGCGCGCGAGAAGTCCGCCCATGCTATGACCGATGAGGACGATGTGTTTTTGTTTGCCCACGGCCTTGTCTGCGGCGGCGAGGTCCTCTCTGAGACGCATGGCCGAATACGCGATCGGCCATGCGGTCGGGTAATAGAACACCCAGAACTGGTAGCGCGACGAGACCGCCGGGTCGGCAGTGAGTTCGTTGATGACATCACGCCACATCCGGGGATGCGACAGGAGACCGTGGACCAGCACCACTGGAATCTTATGAGGATCGTATGGTTCAAGGAAATAGAGGCTCGCATCCCGGACTTCCGGGTCGATGAGTCCCTCAAGGGCGATGAGGAACTCACGGACATCCCGGGTGCGGTCCACGAGTGGCGCGCTGAAGTCCGCGGCGAGCGGCTTCCTGGTTCCAGGAACCGAGGTCAGGACGGTCGGGTCGAGGAACTCCAGTCTCGCGGCCTGCGGAGCACCATCCTTCCGTCCGTCGGGAAAAGCCAGCAGGGCTGTCACAGGCGCAGCATATCCGCGCGGAGACATGAACCTCGCGACAGCGCCGTTCTGCGGACGCCACCGGGCAGCGAGGGGAACACCGGCTCCGGGGCGGGATTCCCAGATTTTTACCAGCGTCCGGGGGACTTCTGAAGCCGGCTTCACAGATTCCATCGCGGAGGGCGAAACCAATCCTCGCTCGCCGGCGACGGGAATGGTCAGTTGGTAAGTCATCCCATCAAAGGAATACGTTGCTGTGGATCTGTGCCCGCAGTCGGAAATAACCCAGTCCGCCAGCGAGGAGGTGGACTTTTCATAGATCGCCTTCGCGCGCGGTGAGGAATCTCCCGAGGCCAGTTCGGCGGCGCGAAGGTTCGATACCACGAACCGCTGCGGGTCTTTCGTCGGAGAGCCGGCCGACTTTTGAAGCGCAGCCGCCCGATTGAGCCGGGATTGGCCGGCATCAAGAGGAGCGGTGGCGCAGGATGAGAGAAAAACGCAGGAAACCGAAGTTACGGCGGCGAGCGAAAAAAGGCGGCAAACGGAATGTTTCATTGCACAGGCAGCGGGTAAGGAATCTGTGAAACGTTAAGGTTCCGGGTTGGCTTTGATGAATTGCGTGAACCATTCACCCGAGGGCTCGACAACCAGAGTCATCGTTTTTTTGTCCACATGGGTGAGGCCGAAGTTCGCGGCATAGCCCTCGGCCCACTCGTAGTTGTCGATCAGCGTCCACGGGAAATACCCGCGGATGTCCACGCCGTCGTTCATCGCGCGCCGCATCTGGTTCACATGCTCACGGAAATAGCGGATCTTTTTCTGCTCGCTCTGGGTTCCGATTCCGTTTTCCGAGACGACGATCGGCTTGCCGTAGCGCTTGTAAACGGTGGTGAGAACGGAGTGAAAACCCTCGGGATTGATCTCCCAGCCATTCTGGGTGTAGTTCGATCCTCGCTCGCCGACCGGGCGGAAGATGAACCGCGTGGCCGAGGCGTCCTGCGAGTAGTAGTAGTTCACTCCGATGATGTCGGTGACATCGGCGACGCGGTCGAGGTGGTCCCAGTTCTGGTGCATCATCATGTTGTAGACAAACTGGGTCGGATCCTGGATGAAGTTCCGGCGCCAGTTCGGGATCGAGTAGATGCCCATGATGATCACATCGGAACGTTTGGCGCGGATGATGCCGGCGGCTTCGCGGAACATGTTCACGGCGACGTTGTTTGCCTTCTTGAGCGCGCCGGGGGTGAGCAGGAGTCCGGGAGGCCAGTGGCCGCCGAAATACCCGATGTAGAGGGCCCCGTTGGGTTCGTTCTGCGGAACGTAGGTGCGGACATACGGCGAGAGTGCGGTCACCATCCGGGTTACGTAGCCCTTCCATGCGGTTTCCACATCAGGATGGAGAAAATCCGATTTGGCTTTCTTTTTCGAGTCGTAGAGCCAGTCGGGGAATGTGAAGTGCCAGAGAGTGACGACCGGTTCGATGCCCGCCGCGCGCAGCTTTTTCGCCATTTGCACATATTGGCGGATCGCGGCTTCGTTGAAGACGCCCGGTTTCGGCTCGACGCGGCCCCATTCGATCCCGAACCGGTAGTGGTTCACTCCGAGTTTTTTCAAAGCCGCGACATCCTTGTCGAAATGCGTCCAAGAGAATGTCGCGTCATCCCCACGCGGCGGGATGTGGCCCTCCTCGGCGAAGACATCCCAGTCGGTTTTGAAATCCTCCGGCGAACCGGGCTTCACCCCGCGGTCCTCGTTCTGGAAGCTGGCGGTCGAGCATCCCCACCAGAACTTTCCGGTATCCGGTTTTTTGACGACGGCCGGCTGGCGATAGGATTTCGGGGCCATGACACACCCGGACAGGAAAAGGATGGCGACCGGGGCGAGGAGGAAGGATTTGTTCATAACCAAGGCTTGATAGTTAGATGCCGCACGAACATTCTTCAATGATGAAGCTTCGAATTCTGGCCGCCTTCGTCCTGGCTCTTCCTTTTGCCGCGAAAGGGGCCGACGACTCCTTTCACGCACCCGATAGCATCGTGCTCAAGGATGGGCGGACGATTCGCGGGCTCATCGTAAAAAACTCGGTGGACTCGGTGTTAATCCAGGAGGAGTTCAGCGAGAACACCTACCCGAAAAGCGAGATCGTGCGCATTCGTGACGAGGCGGACATCGGGGTTCTTTTCACGGATATCACCCGGCGCGGCGATCTGCCATCGTGGCGGGTGATGGCCAACGACCTGCGCATGCACGACGAGGTCAAGTCTCTTGTGGAAATCCCCGCAACGACTATTTCCATCGGCGATCTGCGTAATGTTCCTTACAAATCCTTTCGGGTGAACCACGACATCGAGTTGAATATTTATGGGGATCCGAACGATCCCAGCGGTGTCGAACTCGGCATCTACGGAAGCCGGAAAAGCAACACGAAGCTCCAGAAGGTCCTCCGCGCATATCTCGCCGGCTTCCTCACGAGCCGCGAGGAGTTGAAGGCTCTCTATGGCATTAATCTCAAGGGCGGCAAGGCGGTTGCGGGGGATATCACATTCAAGAACTCTCCCCCCACGGAGCCGGATGCCTTCGGGGCCTGGTGGGTTTCGCTTCTTAATCTAAAGGACCTGAATGCCATCCGGCTTTCCGATGCGAAATATGCCAAGCTGACCAGGCCGGCGGACGAAGTGATCGACCGCTCGGGGCGGGTGATTGCAAAGGGATGGACGAAAAATGACCTTCAGGAAATGGAGCACCATAAAGCCCTCCACGGGAAAGAAAATGTTCTGATCCGCGGATTTTACCGAAATGCCAACGGTGACTTTCAGTTGTTGGAAAAAAAGTCCCTCTAAGGAAGGAATATGGCGGGTTGCGGCCGGGTCATCCGGCTGATAGGGTCAAGCGCATGGCGGAATCCGATGCGACAATGGCAGTCTTTTTGGATCTGGAAAATATTGCCCTGGGCGCAAAAGAGGCGAAGTTTGCGCCCTTCGACATCCAGTTAGTGATGACCAGGCTGCTTCTCCGGGGCCACATCGTTGTCAAGAAGGCCTACTGCGATTTCGAGCGGTATAAGGAATTCAAACGCGACCTCCATGAGGCGGCGTTCGAGCTCATTGAAATCCCGCATGTCAGGCACTCCGGGAAAAATTCTGCGGACATCCGGATGGTCGTCGATGCGCTGGACCTCTGCTACACGAAGCCTCATCTCGACACGTTCGTTGTTCTGAGCGGAGATTCGGATTTTTCGCCGCTCGTGAGCAAGCTGCGCGAAAACGCCAAGAATGTTGTCGGTGTCGGCGTGAAGAATTCGAGCTCCGACCTCTTCATCAACAACTGTGACGACTTCATCTACTACGACGATCTGGCGCGCGAGAAGGCGGAGAAGAAACCGGCTCGGAGCCTGCAGGCACCGGCGAAGGGGCGGGCGCCCGTGGAAGGCTCGCCTGTCGGTGGTCCCACGCTCGATCAGGCGCTGGACCAGCTTGCCGCTACGATAGGGGCGCTTGTCGAAGAGCGCGGAGACGAGCCGATCTGGGCCTCCATGCTCAAGCCCGCGCTCAAGCGCCGGAACCCCGGCTTCAACGAGCGCGCCCACGGATTCAAATCGTTCAATGACCTGCTCCGCACCGCGGAAAAGCACCGCATCCTTGTCCTGGAAAAAAACGACAAGCTCGGGCAGTTCAGCGTGCGGCCCGTGGTGTAACGGGTTTATTCTGTTTCCATCAGAATCGGGTTTTGTATCCTCATTGTCATCCGCCATGACATCGACCCGAATCCTTCCGTGTGTTTTTCTCTGCTCTGCATTTCTTCTTTCCGGGTGCAATCAGGAGACATCCTCCGAGGCTCCGCCTCCGACCGTGACCATCAGTTCCGTCCGCGAGGCAGAAATCCAGGATTTCATTGTCTTCACCGGGCGCACTGACGCAGTCGAAACCGTTGAGGTCCGCGCACGGGTCAGCGGGTATCTCACCGAGACGAAATTCAAGGACGGGCAGGATGTAAAAAAGGGGGATGTACTTTTCATCATCGACCCGCGTCCGTATCAGGCCGACCTCGACCGGGCGCAGGGGGAATTCGATCGCGCCCAGGCCGACCTCCAACTCGCCGCGCTCGAGTTCAACCGCGCCCGCGAACTCCGCATCAAGAACGCGGTTTCCGCACAGGACTTCGACAGCAAATCGGCGGCTTATCTCAAGGCGCAGGGTTCCGTGGCCGCAGCCAAGGCTGCCTTGGACACCGCAAAGCTCAACCTTGAATTCACGACCATCACGGCGCCGATCAACGGCCAGACCAGCAAGGCCGCGGTAACTCCGGGGAACCTTGTGACTCCCGACATGAAGGCGCCGCTCACGGTGATTGTCTCCACGAATCCGGTCTATGCCTATGCGGACATCGATGAGCGGCAGCTCCTCAAATACATCCGCCTTCAGAACGCCGAAAATGCGAAAACCGACACGGGAGCCGTTCCGGAGGCGGTTCCGGAGCAGAGGCAGCATCCCAAGACGCCGATTCATCTCCAACTCGCGGATGAAAAGGGATTTCCCCACGAGGGATTCATCGATTTTGCCGACAACCGGGTGAACAGGGACACCGGGACGATTTCGATCCGGGGAGTTTTCCAGGACCAGGACAACCTCCTCGGCCCTGGGATGTTTGTGAGGCTGCGCTTTCCGGGCGGCCCGAAATACATGGCTCTTCTGGTTCCCCAGGAATCGGTCGGAACCGATCAGGGACAGAAATTTGTTTATGTCGTGCAGGCGGACGGGACGGCCGACTACCGGCGGGTTGAGCCCGGCGCGATTCAGGATGATGGATGGAGGGTTGTGACCGGCAATCTGAAGGCAGGAGACCATGTCATCGTGGACGGCCTCATGAAGGCGCGTCAGGGAGAAAAGGTCGCCACCAAGCCGTGGGCCGGAGACATCCAGGGATCCGCCGCCCCCGCGACGGAGGCCAAACCGTGAACATCAGCCATTTTTTCATCGCGCGCCCGATCTTCGCATCGGTCCTCTCGATCGTGATCGTCATCGTGGGAGCTGTTGCTCTCGTGACGCTGCCGATCGCGCAGTATCCCGAAATCACGCCGCCCACGGTGCAGGTCGCGACAAGCTATCCCGGTGCGGACGCGCAGACGGTTGCCGAGACAATCGGTGCGCCCATCGAACAGCAGGTCAACGGAGTGGAGAACATGCTCTACATGTCGTCGCAGTCCAACGGCGACGGCTCCTACGCTCTCAACATCACGTTCAAACTCGGCACCAATCTCGACACCGCGCAGGTCCTCGTTCAGAACCGGGTGAATCTCGCGCTTCCGCTGCTCCCGGAGGATGTCCGCCGCAATGGCGTTTCGGTCAAAAAAATGTCCTCCTCGATGATGATGGTCGTGAACCTCGTCTCGCCGGACGGCCGGTTTGACGCGCTCTACCTCGGGAACTACGCGATTCTGCAACTCAAGGACGCCCTGGCGCGCGTCAACGGGGTGGGGGACATCAGCATTTTTGGTTACGAATACAGCATGCGGATCTGGCTGGATCCGGAGAAGCTTTCTGCCCGGGGCTTGGCGGCCGAGGATGTCGTGGCCGCGATCCGCGAGCAAAACGTGCAGGTTGCGGCGGGCACGATCGGTGCCCCGCCGGTCCCGGAAGGCACCGCATTCCAGTATACGGTCACCGCCCAGGGCCGGCTCACCAGCCCGGAGCAGTTCGAGCAGATCGTCGTCAAGCAGGGGAAAATGGGAGAGATCGTGCGCCTCGGGGATATCGGTCGCGCCGAGCTCGGGGCCAAGAGCTACAGCATCGAGAGCACGCTCGACGGGCAGCCGACTGTCGGCCTCGCGATCTATCAGCAGCCGGGAGGAAATGCGATCGATACCGCCCATGCGATCCGCAAGTTGATGGAGGAACTCAAGACGCGGTTTCCTGCGGGCATGGAATACCGGATCGAATACGACACGACCGGGTTCGTGCAGGAGTCGATCACCTCGGTCGTCCACACCCTTTTCGAGGCCATCGTCCTGGTGATCCTCGTCGTCCTGGTTTTCCTGCAATCCTGGCGCGCGACGGTGATCCCGCTCATCGCTGTCCCGGTTTCTTTGATCGGGACATTCGCGGCGATGGCGGCGTTCGGGTTTTCGCTGAACAACATTTCGCTCTTCGGGATCGTGCTCGCGATCGGGATCGTCGTGGACGACGCGATCGTCGTTGTGGAAAATGTGGAGCGCAATCTCGGGCTCGGCATGGGCCCTGTCGAGGCGGCAAAGAAGGCGATGGACGAGGTGTTCGGTGCCGTCATCGCCGTGGCCCTGGTCCTGACGGCGGTTTTCGTTCCGACCGCGTTCATCACCGGCATCTCCGGAGAATTCTACCGCCAGTTCGCGCTGACGATCGCGGTCTCGACGATCATCTCCGCGTTCAACTCCGTCACTTTGAGCCCCGCGCTCGCCGCGCTCCTCCTCCAGCCGCACGGTGCGAAGAAGGATCTTTTCACCCGGTTCCTCGATGGCGCGCTCGGATGGTTCTTCCGCGGCTTCAACGCCATTTTTGAAAAGGTTGCGGAAAAATACGGGGGAGGTGTCGCGCGTCTGACCCGCATGACCGCGCTTATCAGCGCAATCTATCTCGGGCTCCTTGTCCTGACAGGGTTCGGGTTCTTGAAGACCCCGGTCGGATTCATTCCGCAGCAGGACAAAGGCTACCTCATCGCAAACGTCCAGCTCCCGGATGCCTCGACGATCAACCGGACCAGGGCGGTTTCCGCGATGGCGGATGAGATTCTCCGGAAGACCCATGGCGTGGCTCACACGCTTGTCATCAACGGGATGTCGGTCGTCTCGGGGGCGAATCTTCCCAACGCAGCCACCATCTTCGTCATCCTCGACGAATTCTCCGAGCGCAAATCCGCCGATCTTTCCGGACCGGCCATTGCGAGGAAAGTCAATGCCGCCCTTTCAAAGATCCCGCAGGCCCTCATGGGAGTCTTCGGGCCCCCGCCTGTAGATGGACTGGGCAGCACCGGCGGATTCCGCCTCATGGTGCAGGACCGCGGAGGGATGGGGTATAATGCCCTTGAGGAAGCAACACAGAGCCTTGTCGACACCGCATCCAAGGATAAAAATCTAGCCGGGGTCTTCACCAGCTTCAGCTCGGGCACTCCGCAGCTCTTCGTTGATATCGACCGGGTGAAGGCGAAGACGCTCAACGTGCCGCTCAGCAATATTTTCAGCACGCTCCAGATTTCCCTCGGCTCGGCCTATGTGAACGACATCACTCTTTTCGGACGGTCGTTTCAGGTGAACGCTCAGGCGGATTCGAGATTTCGCGTCGTGCCAAGCGACATCCTCCAACTCCAGGCACGAAGCAATTCGGGCGCGATTGTGCCGCTTGCGACGCTTGCATCCGTCACGGAAATCACCGCGCCTGCCAGCGTCACCCGCTACAACCTTTATCCCGCCGCCGATGTGGTCGGATCGACCGCTCCCGGCGTCAGCTCCGGGCAGGCGGTCTCGATCATGGAGAACCTTGCAACCAAGACCCTCCCGCGCAGCATGGGATTCGAGTGGACCGATCTCACCTACCAGCAGATCCTCGCCGGCAACGTCGCGCTCTTCGTGTTTCCGCTTTGCGTGCTGTTTGTCTTCCTGACCCTTGCCGCTCAATACGAGAGCTGGTCGCTGCCTATGGCGATCATCCTCATCGTCCCGATGAGCCTTCTTTCGTCGATCGGCGGCGTTCTCATGCGGAGGATGGACAACAACATCTTCACGCAGATCGGATTCATTGTGCTGGTGGGGCTCGCCTGCAAAAATGCGATCCTCATCGTCGAGTTTGCGAAGCAGCTTGAGGATGCCGGAAAGGACCGCTTTGCCGCGGTCACGGAAGCCTGCCGTCTCCGCCTGCGCCCGATCCTGATGACCTCGTTCGCGTTCATCCTCGGCGTAGTGCCGCTTGTTCTCGCCTCCGGGCCCGGAGCCGAAATGCGGCAGGCCCTGGGGACCGCCGTCTTCTTCGGCATGCTCGGCGTCACGTTCTTCGGGATCTTCCTGACCCCCGTCTTTTACGTCATCATCCGGAAGTTTTCAAAGAAGAAGGAAAGCGCTTCCGCTGCTTCTTCCGGGCGGATCAATGGGCCATTTTCAGCCCGATGACGCCGCCGATGATCAGGGCGACCGAAAACCATTTCCCGAGACTCTGCGCGTCCCCGAAAATCAGGATGCCAATCAGAAACGTCCCCGCGGCGCCGATACCAGTCCAGACGGCATAGGCGGTGCCGATTGGGATTTCCTTCTGCGCGAGCCATAGCAGAATTCCACTGAGCGCCATGGATATCACGGCCAGCGCGATCCCACCGCCGACATTTTTTGTGGTCTGGGAAAGTTTCAACCCGAGCGGCCAGCCGATTTCAGAGACCCCTGCGAGAACGAGATAAAGCCAAGCCATAATCCAGGAAATGGTTCTTAGACAGGATTAACATGATTGACAAGATTCCGGAAAATGCCGCCGTAAAAATCGGTTAGGAAATGTTCCTGTCCCCTGCGCGTCGGCCGTAAACCAATCCTGTAAATCTTGTTAATCCTGTCAAAAATCTCTAATCGCCGGATTCAGATTAATCGGGGCTGACGAACTCCGCCAGCATGGGGACGATCCTCTTGCGTTCGGAGATGAGCACATTTGCTGTCGATTCAGTGATTTTGTAGAACCGGCGGGCGTATTGGACCGCCTCGATCCCGCCGTCTTTTTTCTCGATCCGCCAGAGGTTCCACTCGGCGAAGAACGGCTCGCTACCTTCCTCGGAATAGACGAGAAAGTCGGCGATATAGGATCCGGCGGATTCGTTTTCCATGACCTGGCCCCTGGCGTTCGGACCGCTGGCCTTTGCGTTCTCGATGAGTTCGAAGGCATACGCACGTGGGTCGGCAATGCCATTGAAGTGCCGCACCGAGATCAGGGTGCTCCACTTTTCAAAGGTTTCCCCTTTTATCAGATACTCGCGGATGCCCGCTTCGTCGCCGCGTAGAAAATAATTTTCCCCGTCGAATTCGAAGGCCGGCTTTTCCGCAAAACAGCTGGATGGATAAACCGACGCGATCAGCGGGAGCAGGACACTCAGGACAAGTGTGTGGATTTTCATGATGTGGTTTTACTGCGCTGGAATCAGCGTCTCCTGCTTGATCTTCCCGCTGCCGGTGACGGATTGGCCTTCAAGTGAATCGCCGTTTTTTGTGAACACCGAGAGACCGCCCGGGGAGATGATTGCCAGTCCGTCGCCGAGGGCCAGGCCCTGGCATTTGGAAGATTTTCCACTCACTTTCCACAACACGTTTTTGGCGATATCCCTTCCGGAGATAGTGACATTTCCCTCGATCTGACCGTCCTCCACCTCGCGGAGCGAAATGTATTTTCCGTTGATATTCTGGGCTTCGAAACTGGCGTGTTCCATGTCGGCATTTCTGATGAGGATCGCTTCCTCGTTGGTCGCGGTGGAGCCCTCTCCCGACCAGTATCCGATGAGTGACTGCCCCTCTGACTGGCCGAAGATCTGATAAATGGCGAGGCCGCTGTCCAGCGCGACACCCAGCGTCATCCCGACCAGAATCCCTGTGCCATGGGAGATGTCCTTCCCGATCTTCCATTGCATGAGAAGCAGACCATTCTTCACGCGGATTTCCACCGTTCCCTTGTATTCTGTTCCATCGGGATTCCGTCCGCTGACGTTATGGGTTCCCGCCAGGATGCCGGGATCAACGCCGGGCGCTCCCTGACTATCCCCGGCGGATGCAAGGGTTTCGCCGGAGGGAGGAGCGGGGTTGGGAGGCAGCGAATCCGGCGCTTGGGCGGAGGGTTCCTCCGAACTCGTGCCCACAATTTTTGCTGTTGAGCCGCTCACGTCCAAATCCGCCCAGACATTCGCAGTCTTTTGTTCCTCGGACTCGCTGTGAACCCTGTCCGCCACCCAGAAGTGAAGAAGCAGGGTGCCGTCCTGCTGCCAGCGAACGGGATCCACCCCTTCGGCAACGGAATCGGTGATCTCACTCAGGGGGGAGGCCTGTTGCTCGTCCAGTTGGGGAACCGGGATCTCCTTCAGGGAATTGCCGGTGACTTTATAGAGGGATACCACCCGGCTCCGCGATGCCCCGCCTGTGACCGCCACGTAGTCGCGATCATTGGACCAGAGGAAATCCGGGACGATGGAGGATTCAAATCCGTAGTCACTTTTCTCGTTCGCCCTGTCCCAGAATGTTCCCAATACCTTGCCGGTGAATGTATTTTTCAAAACATAAACAGGTCCTTCGCTTCCCGCGTTGGTCTCGACGATATCCAGCGCGGCAAATGTGGAGGCCAGAGTAAGAACCAGGCCCCAGGCGGTGAGTGATGCGGTTTTTTTCATAGTTGGTGTCATGGCAGGGGAGGAGGCAGCGGTTTTCCCCGGGTGCGCAGCCAGCGGACCAGGGTGATGATCAGGAAGATGAGCCCCGCGATGACGAGGGCAATCCCGGCGACCTTGATGAAGAGCAGCGCGCCGAACTGGACGAGCACCCCGATGAGATAGAGCGGCAGGGCGAAGACGGGGTTGTCCGTTTGCGTGCTCGGCACGTGGACGGGAATGAGTCTGTTGCTGAGGTCCTGGGCGGAAGCCAAGAGGGCATACCCGCCCAATGCCATCGCGGCCCCGATGGCGGGCATTTTCCATTTGAGAGCGTGTTTCATCGGGCTTGGCCGGGTGAGCGAGAGTGAGCTTGGATTTTCCGCTACCTGCCCGTCCACTCGACGTCCAGGATCTGTTCGACTTGCAAATTGCCCCCGGCCTCGGGGATATTCTCGGTGGATTGTTTCCACGCGACCCGGCATTTCCTGCCCGCGAAGGCTTCGGGATTGTCGAGGACCTTTGAGACGGAGTTCCCCGGTCTCAGGATGAAAAGCGAAATCTCCCGCCCATCGGTGGCGCGCATGTTCCAATGCGCATAGTCGCCCTGTTCGATTCCAAGGAAGACGCCATCGACCGACTGCGCCTCCTTTGCCGCTGTTCCGGTGCCTTTGCTTTTCAGTGCGTCAACGAAATCGGTGCAGTGGGCGTTCAGATACCCGGCCTGCGATTCAAAATCCTCGCCGTGGATGACCGGAGCAGCTTTGTCGGTGGTCAGCCATTTGACGATCCTTCCCTCGTCGAAGTATATACGCTCTTCAACCTTTTTACCTGTCTTCTCATAGGTGCTGAAAACGAACAGGGGTTTTCCATTCTCCAGATAATACTCATCGATCCCTTTGCCCATGCAGCCCGGCTTTGCCACGATCTTTCTAACTTCCACTCCATCGAGCCAGCCCGTCAGCGAGATCCTGCCCGATTCATCGCTGGCAGAGGCCGTGACTTTCTGGAACGAATCCCCGTTGTCATTGACCTGCGCATACACCGCCTTGTGATGTGCGGTATCCACGTCCGCGTCCGCGACACATGAAAAGGCCAGCAGCAAAACGACCGGAAAAAGCGGGAGCATCCTGATCATGGGAAAAGCTCCTCCGGGGCGCCGTATTTTTCCGACCAGCCCGCGTAACCGACATCGGTCATCCCCACGATGTAGGCCACGAGCCGCCAGTTGTTCCCGGATTTTTTCCAAAGGACGACGGTGTCCGCGCTCTGTGCATCGCCTGCCATGATTTTGTTTCCGGAACCATCCACGATACTTCCGTTGAAGAAGGCCCATCCATTGAGTTGTTTGAGCGAGCCGGCGAATTTGACTGTCTTTCTGGCCTCCTGCTCCACACCTGGCCGGGCGAGATCGAACAAATAGGCGCGCAGATCCGACCCCTTCGGGACCTCCTGGGGAGCGGCGTAGGCGGTGGCGGTTAAACCGATTGCAAGCAGTATGAGTAGTGGTTTCATGGTTTTAAAAACGGGGAGGTTCAATTTTGAACACCCATTTCCTGCATCACGCCTCGGCGTTCGTCTGTGACTCTGGAATTCGGGCAATTCGCAGGAGAGGAGAGGTGATTGTTGTGGCTGTCGGGCCGCACTTTTGCGCCATTTGCGGTGGGCTGTTCAAAAAGCACCCTGGAAAGGCCGACATCGTTGCAGCTTTTGACTTCGGGTCCCGTGTAACGCTCGGACCACATGACCGACCAATTGCCCAGCAGTCCCCACTTTGCGGGCACGGTGATCGTTCCGATCTCC
>QYQL01000176.1 GCA_007280915.1 Verrucomicrobiaceae bacterium
CGCTTCGGGGACCGACCTCGACATGCCGACCGGAAGGGCACTCCAGCCGTTGAAGGGCAAGCTGCAGGGAAATGCAGATGTGGACCGCATGGTCGGCAACATCCTCAAGACATTCATCGCAAGCGGGGTTTACGAAGCCGAAGCGGCAAAGCAGTTCAAAAAACCGGAACTGCTGGAGAAATTTCCCGGGCACGTTGCCGTCGCCCGCGAAGTGAACGAGCAGGGAATCGTCCTGCTGAAGAACAGCGGCGTTCTGCCCCTTTCGGCAAATGGCACAATCCTTGTCTGCGGCAACAATGCGGAGCGCAGGGAGCTGTCGGGTGGAGGTTCCGGACACGTGGCGGGATACGATACGGTCACCTATGCGGAAGAGGCCGTGAAGAGGCTCGGGAATGACCGGGTGATCGTCGCTGCCGCTCCGACCGACGAGCAGCTCAAAGCCGCCTCGGTCGTCCTTATGTTCTCCGGGTTCAATCCCTCGAAGGAAAGAACGGAGGGCGAGGGGAGCAACCGAACGTTCGATTTGCCGGATGACGCGCTCATCGCGCGCAGCGTGAAACTCAACCCCCAAACGGTTGTCTTCGTTACGTCCGGCGGAGGCGTCGCAAACGATTGGGCTGATGAGGCCGCTGCCGTCCTCTTCGGTTCCTACGGCGGACAGGCGGGTGCTCCCGCCGCTTTTGATGTTCTGCTGGGTGAAACCAATCCATCCGGAAAACTTCCCTTCACATGGGAAAGGCGGTTTGAGGATTCCGTTGGATTCGGCGAGGATCTGATTCCTCCGAATCCGACCCCTTATGTTTCACCGATGTTTGTTGGACGGGAAGGAGCGTTCTTTTTCGACAAGGCATCCAACGCGGTTTTCACCTACGATGTTCCTTACAAGGACGGCGTGTTCGTTGGGTACCGTCGCTTTGATTCAAAGAACCTGTCTCCCCGGTTTCCCTTCGGGCAAGGATTGTCGTATACCACGTTTGAGTATCGTGATCTCAAGGTGGAGAAGCGGGAGGATGGAAAGACGGCCGTGTCCTTCACTCTGGAAAATTCCGGAAAACGGTCTGGGGCGGAAGTGGCTCAGCTCTATGTCGGGGACCCGAAATGCAGCGTGCCTCGTCCTCCGAAGGAACTGAAGGGATTCCAGAAAGTTCTGCTCGCTCCCGGCGAGAGCAAGGTGGTGACGATGGAACTGGGTGAGGATGCGTTCCGGTTCTGGAACCCCGAAGCCCGGCAGTGGACGGTCGAGCCCGGGGAGTTTGATCTTTTCGTTGGAAGTTCCTCCCGCGACATCCGCCTCAAGGGGAGGCTTTGAGGCCGGTCGTTGTTACCGCTGGTTCTTGCCGGCCGCGATGGAATCCAGTTTCTGCCGGTAGATCCCCGGGGAGGTTTTCATGATGCGGCGGAATTGGCAGTGAAAGCTCGAAAGGCTCTCGAAGCCGCATCCGAACGCGATCTCCGAGATCGTCCGGTTGGTTTCCGCCAGCAGCCGGCACACCTGGGCGATGCGCAGTTCGTTGACGACCTGCATGAAACATTTTCCGGTGGTTTTTTTAAACAGACGGCTGAATGCAGAGGAGCTGAGTCGCACGCTTCGCGCGATCTCCGCCTGCGATATCGAGCCGGAGAGGTTTTGGTTGAGGTAGGTGAAGACCCGGCTGATCCGCTCCTCTTCCCTCCGGTTCAGGCGGACCGGACTCATCGGCTTTCCAAGCGGCCGGATGCCTGCGCTTTGGCTTAAACGCAGGAGGATGTCCAGAAGCGCGAGCAGGCGCTCCGGCTTGCCCAGCGAGGGAAACTCTATGAGCCGCGCGGTCATTTCCTTTCTGATCGCGCCATTGAATGTGACCCCGGCCCGAGTGCCGTTCAACAGATCCCGAACCGGCCGCATCTCGGGGGTCTGAAAAAAATCCGGCCCGGGAAATCCGGGCAGGAACTGAATATAGAGTGTTTCCGCTTTGGAACACTCCGGCGCCACCTGCCAGATGTGAGGAACATTCGGCGCGATCAGCACCAGGTCGTCGGGCCCGAAATGCCCGATCGAATCCCCGACCAGCCGCCGCCCGCGTCCCCGCGCGATGTGGATCAGCTCAAACTCCGGATGGTAATGGTATGGAGCTCCGAACTGTTTGCAAAGAAGATGCTTCCAGTGGAACGATTGCTGGCCGTCCGTGATGATCTTCTCAAACTCGGCGCGGGCGGGTTTGATTTGACGCACGGCAGTACCATATCACAAATAGCATCAAAAAACAATCCGGTTTCGTCAAATCGCGGGAGGACTTGCCACGCGGAGTGCTTGAATATCCATGCGAAAACAACAGAGCTTTGACCTCTTCCAAAACCCCACTTCCTTTTGACGCCGTGGTCGCCGGCTACCTTGGCGTTGACATCACGCCCGGATTTCCAGCAGGCCGGTCGGTTGTTCCCGCCGCGGAGCTTTTCCGTCCGGGCCGGCTCATTGAAACGGCCGGACTCGGAATTTCACTCGGCGGAGTTGTCGCCAATACCGGGCTCGCCATGAAGAGATTCGGCCAGAGGGTCGCACTGATGGGGTCCGTCGGATGCGACTCCCTGGGCGACATGGTGCTCTCCAATCTGGCGGCGCACGGAGTCGCCAGCGGGGTTCGAAGAAACCGGCGGGCGGGAACCGCGTATGGCATCGTCATCTCGCCTCCCGGAATGGACAGGATCTTTTTTGAGGATCCCGGTTGCAATGCGGTTTTTACGACGAGGGACATCGACTTTCCGACTGTCGCGCGGAGCCGTCTTTTTCACTTCGGATATCCCCCGCTCATGGAAAAAATGGTGGCATCCAACGGATCGGAGATGGTCAGGCTTTTCCGGCGTGTCCGACGGATCGGTGTGGCTGTTTCGCTGGATATGGCATTGCCGGATTCCAGCGGCTCCGGCGGGAATGCCGATTGGCAGACGATCCTGGCCCGCGTGCTGCCCTGGGTGGATATTTTCGTTCCCAGCATCGAGGAAATCCTCTTCATGCTTGAGCCCGATGAATACAACCGCCTTCTGGCCGCTGCCGCTGGGAATGATATGGTTGACATGGTCCCGCAGGATCTCTTTGACCATCTCGCCAGCCGGATTCTTTCGCTGGGCGTCAGGGTGCTGATGATCAAATCCGGTCATCGGGGGGCGTATATCCGTACCGGCGACATCTCCGGTCTCAACGCCTCCACCTCCCTGAGGCTTCCGGTTGACAACTGGAGCGGACGCAGCCTGTGGGCCGATCCTTGTCCGGTCGTTGCCCGGCGGATAAAAAATGCCTGCGGTGCCGGAGACTGCGCGGTGGCCGGATTCCTCTCCGCAGTGCTCGGAGGAGCCGGGATCGAGAAGGCAGCCCGGTATGCGATGCTTGCCGGGCGTGACAACCTTTACGGTTCCAACGCAATTTCCGGTTTGAGGGGGTGGGAGACGATGACGCGATCCATCAGACATCCCGCTCGGATTCCGAAGAAGTGAGAATTTCCGTCAAAAAACAACAAGGCTTTGTCAAATCACAAAACGACAAGCGCTGGGAGCGACGGTAATTTGTCCGCGATGAAGACTCTGATCGGTTGGAACAGCCAGGATATCACGCCCGACCGGCCGGTCGAACTGATCGGCCAGTATTACCAGCGCATTTCCAAGGGAGTGAGAGATCCCCTGTTCGTCACGGCATTGGCAATCGAGCGGGAAACCTCCGGAGCCAGGCAGCAGTCGGTTATGGTGTCGCTCGACATCATCTACGTCGCAAGGGATTTTCAGGAGGAAGTCCGCCGGGTCGCCTGCTCCCGGGTTGCAGACCTTGATCCCGGTGCCATTTTTCTCAACGCCACGCACATCCACAGCGGGCCCTCCTGGTTTGTGCCATTCCGGTGGTGGGTGCCGGCGCAGGGAACTCCGCAGCCGGAGGAGATCCGGGCATTTTTACTGGAGCGGGTGGTGAATGCGGTGGTGGGGGCATGGAATGCGAGGAAGCCGGGCGGGGTCTCCTCCGCAAGCGTTCTGGCACCGGTCGGATTTTGCCGGCGGATGCTCTATTCGGATGGAACCGCCATGATGTATGGGGAAACCGCCCGCGAGGATTTTATCGGCGTGGAAGGAAGTAACGACTCCGAGGTGCGCATGCTATTCACCTGGGATGAACAGGAGCAGTTGACCGGGGTTGTCGTCAATGTCGCCTGTCCGGCTCAGGTGATGGAGTCACGCTATGTGGTCTCTGGCGACTACTTTGGAGAACTCCGCAAACGGGTCCAGGCCGTTCATGGCACCGGAGTGCAAGTGCTCCCGCAGGTCAGTGCCGCTGGCTGCCAGTCGCCCAGAAATCTTCCGGCACAGGCGAATGATCCGGTCAATTATTGGGATGAGGAAGGGGTGTCTGCCATTGCCGCGCGTCTGGGAAAGGCGGTGGATGAGGGGTTGGCGTCCGCCCGCCGGAGTATCGACATGGACCCCGTGTTCGAGCACGGGGTCAGCAACCTTGACCTTCCTGTGCGCCGGGCGTCGCTGGAGGAATATCAGATGGCCTGTGCCGAGGTGAAAAGGCTCTCCGGCGGCTTTGCAGATGTGTCAACGGCCTCAAGGGAGTTGTTCGCGCAGTTCGTCGAAGATACCCATGCCGGTGAAGATCGTCGCTGTCACGGGCCGTTTGACAACAAGGAGCTCGACTTCGTCCTGCTGGAAAATGCGCAGGCGGTCATCCTGCGATATGAAACGCAGGATCACACTCAGACGTTCCAGATGGAACTGCATGCGATCCGCCTGGGCGACTGCGTATTCGTGACAAATCCCTTCGAGCTGTTTCTGGATTACGGACAGATGATTTGCGCGCGAAGCCCGGCGAAGCGGACCTTCGTGGTCCAACTTGCCTGCGATGTGGGGAGATATCTGCCCACTGCCAGGGCCATTGCTGCCGGAGGTTACAGCGCGCTGATCATCAACGGTTCCGTCGGGCCGGAAGGAGGGCGCGTCCTCGTGGACGCCAGTGTTGAGGCGATCGGACGATTGTGGGAAAAATCAAATGAGCGGAAAAATGTGAAACCATGAAAAACCTGACTGTTGGATTTGTCGGCTTCGGCGAGGTCAACACACCACGCGAAATCATCGAAAGAAAATGCGGCTCCGCGCGGGCGGTGCTGGCCGGGCTGGGGGTCAATTTGCTGGTGACGCCGCCTGTGAGCGACGATCCCGCCGGCAACGACGTGCGGCGCGCGATTGCCGATTTGTCCGCGAAGCGCATGGATGTGCTTGTGGTCTGTATTGCCGGTTGGATTCCCTCCCATGCCGTCATCAGCGTTATCAGCGAGTTCAAGCATCTGCCGATGGTTCTGTGGGGGCTGGCCGGTTACTACGAAGGCAACCGCCTCATCACCACCGCCGACCAGGCCGGAACGACTGCGTTGCGGAAGACGATGGCCGACCTCGGCTACCGGTTCGCCTACGTCTTCGATTATCCCGGTAAACCTTCGCGGGTTGAGGCGGTCAAAGATTTTCTGCTGGCCGTCAGTGCCTCCCGCACATTGCAGCGCGCCAAGGTCGGCATGATGGGCTACCGCGACATGAACCTCTACGCGACTCTCTGCGACGGTGTCTCGCTGAAAAAGGCCCTCGGCGTGGAAATCGAGGTTTTCGAGATGCTCGAAATGGTGCAACGCGCCGAATGCGTCGCCGCAGCCGATGTGAAAGCAGTTGTCGAGAAGGTCAGGCGGGAGTGGAAATTCGAAGCGCCCGCCGAGCCGGAAACATTGGAGAAAAGCGCACGCTACTATCTCGCGTTGAAAACCATTATCGAGGAGCGGCGGTTCGATGCCGTCTCGCTCATAGACGTGGACGGCATGAAAAAGCTGCTGCAACTGCCCCCGGCGATGATCCTGATGCTGATCGCCAACGAACTCAATCTGCCGACCACACCGGAAAACGACACGCTTGGTTCGGTGACACAGCTCATCGTGCGCGCCCTCACCGGACAGGCCGCGCCGTATTTTGAATTCTACGAGTTCATGGAGGACCGCCTGCTCGTGGGCGTCCCGGATTACGTTCCCGCCGCCGTGGTGGACGGAGACATGCTTGTGCGTCCGACCCGCTTCGGCAGCTTCAGCGAGGGAGTTCTCAATGTCTCGAAGGTGAAGACCGGACCGGTCACGCTCTCGCGCCTGCTCCAGCATGGACACGGCTACGCGATCCACTCGGTCACGGGCACCGCAGTCGCGCCACGCGCGTGGGAAGAGGCGGGCTGGCAGCAGCCTGCACCACAACTGCCCGGGCTGGAAATCATCCTCGATACGCCGGTGGAGGATTTTGCGGAGAACGTTGCGTGCCAGCACTACATCCTCTCGTATGGCGACACCACCAAAGAACTGAAGGCGTTTTGCCGATTGAACCAGTTCAAGTTCATCTAAAACACGTGAAAAAAAACATCCCATCGCCCGCTTGGGCCAAAGTTGATCTAAATAGCATTCCGGCCATGAAAGTTCCCGCGCCCGGACCGAAGTCCAAAGCAGTCCACGCGCGCTGCACGAAGTATTTCAAAGGCTTAAGCGGCCAGGTGAAGCTGTTTCCGGTGGCCTTCGAGTCCGGCCATGGTTGCACGATGACCGACGTGGATGGCAATGTTTACATTGATTTCTCCTCGGGCATCTACGTGAGCACGCTTGGTCACTGCCATCCGAAGGTGACCGAGCAGGTGCAGAAGTATGCCGGTCAGTTGATGAACTGCCACGACTTCACCACGGAGATCAAAATGCGCCTGATGGAAAAGATGGCCACTACCCTGCCCGGCGACCTCAACGGCTTCCAGCTCTACGACTGCGGCACGGCGGCGGTCGAGGCCGGCTTGCGCGTGTGCCGTGCGGCGACGGGCCGGCACGAGCTGATTTCGTGCTTCAATGATTTCCACGGCAAGACGCTGGGCGCGGTTTCGCTTGCGGAATACTCCGCGCTGGTGAACGGGCCGTGCCGCGTGCCCGGTAGTCACATGGTTCCGCGACCGAATCCCTATCGCCCGCACTGGACGAAGGCGGATGGCACGATTGACACGGACGCCTACATCGCGTTCTACGAAGAATACCTCGCGCGCGGCACGGCGCGGATGGTGGCGGCGTTCGTTCTGGAGCCGATTCAGGGCTGGGGCGGCTCGGTGATGCCTCCGGATGATTTCCTTCCGAAGCTGCGCGCGCTGTGCGACCGCCACAAAATGCTGCTGATGGCGGATGAGGTGCTCACCAGCATGGGCCGCACGGGCAAATGGCTGGCGTGCGAACATTGGAACGTGCTCCCCGATGTGGTGACGCTCGGAAAAGGCTTTGGCAACGGCTTCCCGGTGACGGCGGTCTGTGTGCGCGAGCCTTACAAGGAAAGTATCGAGAAAATCTCCGCCTCGTCGAGCTACGGTGGCAACCCGATGGCCTGCGCCGCCGCGCTCGCGTGCTTCGAGGTCATCGAAGATGAGAACCTGCTGGCACGAGCCGCACACTTGGAGCAGATCGCGCTGAAATACATGCGCGGCATGATGGATCGCCATCCCATCGTTGGCGACGTGCGCGCGAAGGGCTGCTTGATGGGCGTGGAGCTTGTCAAAGACCGTCAGGCGAAGACGCCGTTCGACGACGCCGGCAAACTGGTTTACCAAAAGGCCTTCTCGAAAGGCCTCGCTTGGATTCCCGCCGGCCATATTCTACGAATGAGCCCGCCGATCGTCATGGATGATGAAACGCTGATCAAAGGTCTGGAGATCATCGAGGAATCCATCGGCGAGACGGAAGGGGAACTCGGCTACGCAAAGTAAGAAAAGTTCCGCAAACATGAAAACCGTCCGCTTCGGCATCATCGGTCTCGGTCTCATGGGCCGGGAACTGGCTAGCGCCGTGTCGCGCTGGGGGCACCTGGAGGACATCGGGGTGAGACCCGTCATCACCGCCATCTGCTCCAAGTCGCTGGAGCCGACGCGCGTGGGGTGGTTCAAGGAGAATTTCCCGACTATCACGCAGGTCAGTGCCGATTACCGTGAGATGCTGGCCAGCCCGGAGGTGGACGCCATTTACTGCGCCGTGCCGCACCATCTGCATCAGGAACTTTACACGGCGATCATCCGCGCCGGAAAGCATCTCCTGGCAGAAAAACCGTTCGGCATGGATCAAGCGGCCAACGCCGCGATCATGGCGGCGGTGCGCGAACGGCCCGACGTGGTCGTGCGGTGTTCGTCAGAGTTCCCGTTTTTTCCAGGTGTGCAAAGGATCTTTCACCTGATCGAGACGTCCGCGTTTGGCAGCATTTTCGAGGTGAACGGCGGCTTCCTTCATTCGAGCGACCTCGACCCCAACAAGCCGCTCAACTGGAAACGCACCGTCGAGCATAACGGCGAATACGGCGTGATGGGAGATCTGGGCATGCACGCCTGCCATGTTCCGTTCCGCGCGGGCTGGCTGCCGCGCAATGTGCGGGCGGTGCTTTCCAATATCATTTCCCGGCGACCCGCCGGAATAGACGGCGGGATCGTCCCGTGCGAAACGTGGGACAACGCCACGTTGTTGTGCGAGGCCGCAGACGCGCGGAGCGGAAGCGTCTTTCCGCTCACGCTAAAAATGCAGCGCATCGCGCCCGGCCAGATGAACACCTGGTATCTGGAAATCTATGGCACAAAGGCCTCGGTGCGGTTCTCGACGAAGAACCCGAAGCGGCTCGAACTGCTGGAATATCGCGGCGGCAAGCAGGCGTGGCAGCAGATTGATCTTGGTTACGCCAGCGCCTTCAGGACCGTCACTGGCGAAATCTTTGAATTCGGTTTCTCCGATTCCATTCTGCAGATGATGGCGGCGTTCTTTCATGAAGTTGCCACTGGTGCGCCGCTCCGGCCTGCCGCCGGCTGCGTCACGCCGGACGAGGCGGCTTTGAGCCATCGGCTGTTTACGGCGGCGTTGAAATCACAAAAAAATGCAACCACCGAAAAAGTCTGACTTCTTCGGTGCGGAGTGGCTTCGCCGCTGGATCACCCCGAAGATGCGGCGCCAACTCACCGGCTTCGCCATCGCCTTTGGAGGCATGCTGCTGCTGTCCTGCAATTACATCACGGCCAAGATCGCGATGCAGGGTTTCAATCCCAAGACATTCGCATCCCTCTTTTATATCGCGGGGACCACCTACAGCCTTGTGCTGACATTTGCCGTGGGTCAGGGGAGCCAGCTCAGGGTCAGGGGCAGGGATTTGCGGCTGATGATCTGGCTGGGAATCGCACTGACCTGCTCGGCTCTCTTCGGATGGGCGGCGCTTTCCATGATGGATCCCACGTTCAATTCCTTTCTCGGGCGCCTGACACCGATGATGACGATCCTGCTCGGAGTGGTCATGCTCAAGGAACATGTCCGTCCGCTGGAATGGCTGGCGGTGGCGGTGATGGTGGGCGGCGGGGTGCTGAGCACGATGGGGGGAACATGGCAGGCGGAATGGTGGGCCATCCTCCTCACGCTGGCCGCTTCGTTTTGTACCGCGCTCCAGTTCACTCTGGGAAAATTTGGCGGTGACAGGAACATGGCCCCTCTGGTCATGAACGTCTACCGAACGGCTGTGGCGGCGGCGATTGTGACGGCCGTGACTCTCTCGCTTGGCGAATTCGATATCTCAAAAGCCCAGGGCCATCATTGGACGGCGTTGTTGCTCGGTGCGCTCTTTGGCCCGTGCCTGAGCGTCACTTTGATTTACTTGTCCTACCGGTATTGGGACATGACGCGGACGGCGATGGTCCTGACCCTTCAACCGCTGGCCGTTCTGCCGATGGCGTGGGTGATTTTTCACAATACCCCCGGCGGATGGAAGCTTGTCGGAGGCATTGTCATTCTTGTCGGGGGCCTCTGGCTGGTATCCCTGCACCG
>QYQL01000074.1 GCA_007280915.1 Verrucomicrobiaceae bacterium
AGAAAAATCCCGCTTCACCCGGGCCGCCCGCGAGCACACTGGAGCATCGAGAACCGCAACCACCACAAATGCGACGCCTCAGCCTGGCAGGAAGACCGGTGCCGCCATCGAAGACCCAAGGCCGCTCTGGCGCTCACACGCAATGTCCTCCTTGCCATCATCCCCCTCCGGCCCGGCGAGTCCCTCGCCCGGTTCGGCTTCCGACGTTTGATTCATTTCACATTCCTAGCGGGACAAACAGACCGTTCGGTGTGTTTGTCCCTCCCCGGCCTTCACCGGACATCCCCCGAGGCGCGGTGCAGTTTCTCGCAATTCCGGGCAGCTTTACGGAGGGGCGCAACCAGCGCGTCGATCGGCTCCTCGAACTCCGAGACAAAGCCTTCCCTGTAGGTGTGTTTGCTGCGCACATGGAAGTCGATGGTTTTTTGATCACCCTGCTTGAGGGCGTTGACGTAGGCCGTCCGCAGCCCCCGCATATACCCGCAGTGGTGCCATCCGATGAAATAGGGCAGGGAAAACAGGTTGGTGAGGTGATCCGCATACGTTGCCCCGAGCTTGGCGTAGAATGCCGTATTCTCCACAGGGTTGTCCTCCCACAGGGGGTTGCAGGCGGTGTCCCCGGCGAGCACAGGTTTCCCTGACTCCTTGTAAAGAAAGTCCAGCGCACTGTGCTGCTCCGCGAATGGCGCATAATACTGGATGTTGATCACATCGACATAATCCTTCATGAGGCGCAGGCACCGGGCCAGTTGCTCGGGATATTTCCAGTCCCGGTTCATGTTCAGCTTGTCGCCGAGAATCAGATGGACCGTGTCGTACCTGCGGATGGCTTTCTTGCGGACTTCGTACCATTGCCGCAGGATTTTTTCCAGGAAGGCGATGCTGTCGGTCTCCGCTTTTGCCTTGTCGGAAATCAAAGCCCAGACGGTGTTGGAAGCCAGTCCGTCCCAGTCCACGACCTTGCACCCGTAGGTCTCCCCGGCTTTTTCAGCGGAGGGATAGCGCTCTTTCATCAGCGCGATCCACGCCTGCTTGCCTTTCGCGTCCGCAGGCAGGGACATGAGCGAAAGAACCCAGGGATGGAGGGTTCTTTCAGCAGGAGTGAGATTTGAGAGCATTGCCGCATCCTCATCGTCTTTCACTGTCCAAGGCGGGCCATCGGTATAGGCATACCCCAGCACCTGGGGGTCTTCGGCGCGCGGCTTCACGAGCTTCTCCGCGTCGGCTCCGGCTTCGGCAACAAAGGCATCGCCAAAAATATCCATTGGCCGCTTTTTGAACGCCCGCGTCAGTTCGGACCGGGACATGTTCCAGCCCCATGGGTACCGGACCCCCAACTCGACGACATAATACGATGCTGGATCGGCCGCATGCAGGCATTGCAAAAGGGGATTGTGAAAGCCGAAGGTGTTGAATCCCCAGTCCTGGAAATTCGCCGCCACCTTCCGTGCCCACTTCTCCGCCGCCGGCGATCCAGCACGGATACTCCCATCGGGCAGAAAAAGTTCCGGGCCATACGTTTTCCGGACGTATGCTTCGTTGTTGGGCGACTGCCAATAGACAGGTTCGATATGATTGAAACCCAGAGAAAGGAAGGGGTTGCCCTCGGGGGATTTGAACCACCACACCCCCGAATCATTTTCCAAACCGACAAAGCCCGCCGACTTTGCTTCGGCTCTCCCTGCCAACAGAATCCCGGATAAGAACAGTGCCGGCAGGCTGAAGAAGAGCGATTTTGCGATCAGAGAAATGTCAATTTTCATAGTGAAAGTGGGAGAGTGGCATTTCGGCCGTGAGGAGGAAGGACTGGTTATTTGTTCCCGCCGGGATGCGCGGGATCGTATTTCGGATTCGGCACTTGGGCGCCGACACTCCGTCTCCAGTCATTCAACTTGGAACGGAGCAACCCGGTTTTTTCAGGAAGTTCGGACACACAATCGTGCGACTCCACCGGATCTTTTGCAAGGTCATAGAGTTCGGTTTTCCATCCTCCAGATATCTTGCCGAGATATTTCTCCTTGTATTCCGGTTTGCACAGAATCGCCGCCCGGCTCGGCGAACACACTCCGCAAGCCGCATAGGCATGGGAAAATTTCATCCCCCCGCTTCTTAAGCGATCGATGTTGGGGATTTCAAACAGCTTGTTGCCGTAGCATCCCAAATCGCCCTGCCCCATGTCATCCACCAGCAGGAACACAATGTTCGGACGGCCCGCCTCTTCGGCTCCGGAAGAAACCCCCGACAATAAAACAACCGGAAGGATGACCAATCCCGCCAAAATTTGATTTTCCACTCGCATTTTCATTCCAATCCATTTTTCAGTCTTGTTTCGTTGTGGTTCTGACGGGGATTTCCAAGTCGCCCGGCTTCAGGCCTTCCGCCGTCGCTTGGATTTTGACACCGCCGTCTTTGCGGCCCGCCCGCACAACCAGCAGGGCACGGCCTTGGTAAGCCGAGCGTTCATTTCCCTGCCAGGATTCGCTGCTGTACATATTGCCGTTGTCGACTCCCGTATTCGTGCCGTCCCCGGTCACCGAAAAACCGATCTTCTGAGAGGCATCGGGAACCGTGATTCCCTTGTCATCGACCACTTTGACGGTGACATGTGCCAGGTCCATTCCGTCGGCTTTCAACTCCGTCCGGTCGCTTTCCAGAACCAAGCGTGTTGCCGGACCGGCTGTCTGCAGTTGATCCTCTGCGATCACCTTTCCCTCTTTGTAGGCCACGGCTTTGAGCGTTCCCGGCTCGAATGGCACCTCCCACGACATCTTCATTTTCTTGAAGTCGGCCATTTTCTTCGTTCCCAGCGAACGTCCATTGAGGAACAACTCGACCGTGTCGCCGGTGCTGTAGGTGAAGACTTTCATCTTCTCCCCTTCCGTCCAGTTCCAGTGGGAGTCGAGGTATTCCCAATTGAGAGCCACATCGTTCCACACGACATTGCTTCCCGGCTTCGGGTTCTGGACAGCAATATGGACCATCGGTTTGTCCGAATAGAATGACTGCACGTAATAGGATGCCGGCTTGCGGAACCCCGCGAGATCGATCAGTCCCCTCGCCCATCCCTTGACCGGCCATCCGAATGATTCGCCGATGTAATCAAATCCTCCCCAGTAATATTGTCCGACCGTGTACGCATGGTCGTAATCAAACCATTGCTCCCCGCTGCCATTGGTTCCAATTTCACTCACCAGAAAGACCATTTGCGGATACTTCTCATGGTCGCGGGCGAAGAACGACTGCGTGTAATTGCAACTCACGACGTCCATCGCAAAGGCCATTTCCGCCGGCTCGCTGTTTTGGAACAACTCCTTCGGTTTCGCATTGTAACGGACCCCGTTGCCACGCGCCGGAAACAACCCGCACGTCACAGCCCTCGTCGGGTCGAGGCTCTTCACCAGAGCGGCCATGGCCTTGAACTGCGTGACACCGAAATCGGGGGCGGTCATCTGGTGACTCGTTTCCTCGTTGCCCACACTCCAGAGATACACCGAAGGATGGTTGCGATCCCGCAAGACGAATTCCTTCAGATCTTCGGGCCACGCTTTTTCAAAGGGGTGCTCCGGCCCGGTGTATTGGTCGGTCCACTTGTCATAGGCTTCGTCAAAAACCAGAATTCCCAGCCGGTCGCACAAGTCCAGCACTTCGGGTTGATAAGGATTGTGCGCCAGACGGACCGAGTTGCATCCCATTTCCTTGATCAGTTCCAGACGTCTCTCAAACCCACGCCCGAACGCTGCCGACCCCAAACATCCCAGATCATGGTGGAAATTCATCCCCTTGATGTTCACTTTCTTCCCATTCACCAACAGCCCCTGATCCGGGGTGAATTGGATGGTCCGGATACCAAAATCGGTTTTCACGATGTCGCACGGCTTCTCATCCGCCGCCACCCGGCTGACGACCCTGTAAAGATCCGGTGTCTCCGGAGACCACAACTCCGGAGCCGCCACCGTCAGATCCTGCTTGATCGTGACAGAAGCCCCGGCTGCCAGTTTCTCCGTTTTATCGGCGGTTGCGACAATCTTGCCCGCCGGATTGCAAATTTCCGTCGTCAATTTGATGTCGCTTGCGGCAGCACCGCTGTTGGTGACAACCGTTTCCACATGTACCTCCGCATATTCCTTGTCGATCTTGGGGGTTGTGACCCACGTGCCATACAGCGGGATATGGACAGGGTCGGTGACCACCAGATTCACATCCCGGTAGATTCCGCTCCCGGTATACCAGCGGGAACTTCCCACACGGGTGTTGTCCGCCCTCACGGCCAGCACATTGGTTTCACCCGCAGGCTTGAGAAGCTTGGTGATGTCATAACGGAAGCCCAGATACCCGTGGTAATTCTTCCCGAGATGTGTCCCGTTCAACCAGACATCGGCAGCCGAGTAAACACCGCCGAAATCCAGGGTCACGATTTTCCCCGGCTGCGGGGAGGGGAAGGTCTTGCGATACCAGCCGATTCCTCTGGGAAGAAACCCGCAGGAGCCGCCCATCGCAACTTTTTCTTCAAACGGTCCGGCAACCGCAAAATCATGCGGCACGTTCACGTTCTGCCATTTGCTGTCATCAAACCCGGGTTCCTGTGCTCCCGTGGCATCTCCCAAATAAAACTTCCAATCGAAATTCATAAGGTTTTTCGTCCGCGATCCATCTTCGGTGGCGGGCAGGAAAGTCATGCTACAGGCCAGGATGACTGCCAGGCAGACGAAGATGTTTCCGAAGCAACTTTTTTGGTGTGCGAGTGACGATTTGATATTCATTGGACAGGGAGACATAAGGGGATTTTTTGATGGTGTTTTCCGAAGGGAAATTTGGGGCGGGCAGATCGGGTTTCAGCGATCCAGGCTCCATTTTGCGCAGCGACGGTCTTTATGCATGCAAACCGGCTTTCAGTTGTTCGATGCGTGCCTGTTCAGCCGGTGTCAAAGATGGCAGTTCTGTGGCGCGGATTGCCTGGTGATAATCTTTCAGACTCTTTCCGCCGGGGATGATGACGTTTGTTGTCGGCTCGTCGAGCAGCCAGCGAAGTGCGAGTTGAACCATTCCCCGTTCGGGTGTGAGCAATTCCTCGAACACCGCATGGCGGGCAAAGTCGGCGGTGATTTCCTCCACCCGTGCATTGCTCCGGATATCTTCCGGGCTGAATTTTGGCGGTTGGTGAAAATATTTCCCGCAAAGGCGTCCGCTTGCGAACGCACCGCGCACCACGCCGCCCACATGGTATTTCGCAAGAAAATCCGCAATCGGATCCGGCGGGCTGACCATGCTGCGGGGGAACTGCACCACATCGAGGCAGTCGAGGGAGCGGAGGAATTCCACGTCTGCGATGCTGGAGGTGGATATTCCCACTGCCCGCACCTGCCCCTTTTGTTTGGCTGCCGACAGAAATTGAGCAACCTGCTCCGCCTCTCCGGGAACCGGACTGATGTGGCAGACATAGACATCGAGGTAATCTGTCTGCAACCGTTTCAGCGAGCCTTCGAGTGAAACCGGTACGCGGGCGGGTGACGCGTCGCACAGGCGCTCGCCATTCGGACCGACCTGATGGCCGAACTTCGTGCTGAGAATCCACTGCCCGCGCCGGCCTTTGAGCGCCTCGCCGACGCGCCGTTCGCTCTCGCCGTTGCCGTATTGTTCGGCGGTGTCCACAAAGTTGATACCCAGTTCGCCGCATTGCCGGATGAGATCGATACAGAACTCACGGCCCAGTTCGGGATGACCGTCGGCTCTGCCATCCAGCACAAGCGGTCCACCCAGTTGCCACGCACCGATTCCGATTTCGGAGACCCGCATGCCGGTGTTTCCCAATTTTCGATATTTCATATTTGAAAGAAGTTGAATTTTCCCTTTGCCGTTCTATTCGCCGGTTCTTACGTCACGACTTTCCGGCTGCCCCTTACCTTTTTTTTCATCCGGATACGGTTTCACCTGTGCCCGGAGCGCCCATGACTCCCACTTGGCGGCCATCTCCTTTGCGCGTTCCGGTTCCTGTACGGCAAGATCGTGGAGTTCGGTGCGGTCGGTTTTGAGATTGTACAACTCCCACGCACCATCACCATGATACCGGACGAGTTTCCAATCGCCAACCCGCACAGCGGCATTGCCTTCGTGTTCCCAATACAAGGCGTCGCGATCAATGGCTTTGTTCGCAAAAGCCGGCAAAAGACTTTTGCCTTCCATGGGCAGAATGGGAACGCCGTGGAATTCCACCGGATACTTGGCTCCGGAAACTGCCACGCAGGTGGCCATGATGTCCACAAGATGGCCGGGCTGCGTACGGAGTTCGCCTTTTGCGGGGATGCCTTCGGGCCAATGCGCAATGAGTGGCGTGGATATTCCTCCTTCGTGGTTGAAATGTTTGTAGAGACGGAACGGGGTGTTCTCCAAATTGGCCCATGATTCTCCGCAAAGAACCAGGGATTCCGCCGTGCCGGGTGATCCTTTGCCTCCTGTTTTTCCATCCGGACCGCTCTCGGCATTGCCGCCGTTGTCGCTCAGGAAAAAGATGAGTGTGTTGTCGAGTGTGCCACGGGCACGCAAATCGGCAATGAGACGGCCCACCGCCCGATCCATATGTTCCACACAAGCGGCATACACAGCCATAATTCCGTCGAACCGGTCCTGTGCCGCTGCCGTAAGACTGTCCCAGGCTTTCACATCTTTCGCACGCGGGGAGAGTGACCACTCTTTGTCCACGATTCCGAGTCCGGTTTGTTTCGCGTGGCGCTGCTCACGGAGCCTGTCCCATCCGGCTTTGTACTTGCCACGGTACTTCGCGATGTCTTCCGGCGGTGCCTGGAGCGGATAATGAGGTGCGTTGAATGCCACATAGAGGAAAAATGGTTTGTCTTTCGGGCACTCGTTCACGAATTCAACCGCCTTGTCCACGAAAGCGTCGGTCGTGTAAAAATTGTCCTTGGGCGGCGGGAGAGGGGTGTTGTCGAGAGTGAGGGTTTGGGGATGAAAATAATTGGCCTCCCCGGCAATGATGCCGAAATAACGGTCGAACCCGCGTTGCAATGGCCAGTTGAACTTCTGCTCGGGCGGCGTATCGGGTTCCGCATATTTTGTCACATGCCATTTGCCAACCATGCAGGTCGCATATCCCGCCGACTTCAACACTTCGGGTATCGTCACACATTTCTTGTTC
>QYQL01000169.1 GCA_007280915.1 Verrucomicrobiaceae bacterium
ACGAAACGAAAACCCGTTTCGACAATTCCGTTCCCCGGTTGCGCCGCCTGAGCCAGCGGGAGAAAAATGCCACCCATGCCGGTGAGCATAGAAGAAGCAGGGTCCACCTGACAACTCCCGCTTCAACAATCTGTCCGGATCAGGGATTTACTGTTCCGGGCTGGTTTCCGCAGCGCCCTGAAAATAGACCGCCGTGTGGCCGACCTGCTGGACGAGGACAGAGTCTGTGAGTTTTGCCAGTTCCCTGGAGAGGGTCTTCCTCTCGTCCTTGAATCCCTCGAAGCGGAGTTTGACGAGGTGCTTGCGCTTCAGGAGGTCCCGGAACTCCGACAGAAATTCCGGGGAGGCCCCGGCCTTTCCGAGCTTGATGGACGGTTTGAGGAGCTGGGCCTGACTCTTGAGTTGCCGGAGGGAGGGTGATGACATGTTGCCTCGGGCACTTTGTGGCCGTCCGGTCAGTTTTCGCAATCGAAAATTCGGAGCTATTTCTGAGCGACCGCTGCCGATTTCTCGTAAAACGTCGGCGGCTCGGGGGCTTCGCTCGCGGGTTTTTTCGACTCGCCGCGGAGTTTGCTGTAGACAAATCTTCCTCCGAGGCTTGCCGCAAGGCGCGTGGCCGGCCCGAATTCCTTGATCAGATCTTTCAGGACCTCATCCGCTTTTTTGTGCATGGCCGGGTCGTTCCGATACCAATGCCGGGTGGCCCAGAGCACGGCGGCGTATTGGAAGCGCAGCGGGGTGGCTTCGCGGTGGAAGCGTTTCCGGACCCGGGGATCCTGATGATTGTGGTATTTTTTCCAACCGCGGAGCGTTGTGCGCGCCATGCGCATGATGCTCGGGCCGTTGGCCTCAAAATCCCTCGAGAATGCGTCCAGGAGAAACTTCGTTTCCATTCCCGCCGGGATGTTCGGGTGCTTGTGTGCGAACCGGAGCTGGCCATGGATATCCGAAGGGTCCTTGCATTCGGGATCCAGAAGCGTGCCCTGCGACTTGTGCTCTTCGAACAGCGGCGTGCCCGGGACCGGGGTGTAGAGCATGAACTGGTGGAACTCTGTGTCGTGCGAGATCGCGTGCTCGATCGCTTCCGGCAGGTTTTCCGGCGTGTGCTCCTCAAGCCCGATGATCGTGGAACCCAGAATGCTGATCCCGTTCGACTGAAGCTCGCGCACCAGCTCGTGAGTGTCCGCGCCAGCCAGTTTTTGATACTGGCTCTTTTTCCCCTCGAGGCCCATCCAGACCCATGAGATTCCGAGCCGGACCAGCTGGTCCATCGAGTAGGATTTCAAAACATTCGCGGAGCTGAAAACGTAGAGCGACCAGCTCCTGTCGTTCTTCTCCATCAGCTCGAGCAGCCGGAGCGCCCGCTTTTTGTGGAGGAGAAAGTTCTCGTCCATGATGAAAAACGACTGGGCCTGCATGTCCTTCTCGATCCCGCACATGACCTCGAAAAGCTCGTCGCCGGTTTCGTAGAAGTTGATGAATTTTCCCTTTCCACCGAACATGGCGGAGGTCGAACAGAAGTTGCACCCCATCGGGCAGCCGACCGAGGGAATGAGCGCTGCCGCCACGTCGCCGGGCCGCTCGCTCACACGGAATCCCATCGTCCGGGTTCCGATGCCGGAGAGGATCCGCGGATGGCGGATCGGGGCTTTGACGTCCTCGCCCAGGAACGAACGGAACCAATGGACCCCTTCTCCGCGGGCCACATGATCCGCTCCCAGTCGGGTTTGGATGTCCGGAAGGCCCGAGATGTGGCCGCCGATGATGATTTTGGCATGGGGCTGGATCTCGCGGATGAGGCGGCACATTTCCTTTGCCTTCAGATAATTTGGAGGGATCGCGGTGATGGCCACGATGTCGTAGCGCTCGGATTTCAGCTCCTCGATGAAGCGTTCGCGGGTCGGAAAATCCAGGAGCGAACTTGGTGCGGAGATATTTTCCCGGATGAACATGATCCCCCACGAGCGGTGAAACATCCGCAAGGAGAACGGCCCCTGCAGCCGCGTGACCTGGTTGTGGTAAAGCTCCATCGGGTTGATCGCCCGGCTTCCGAATTCGTCGTCCCTTGCATAAGGACCGAAGACGCTTGTAAAGAGAATGCGCGGCGTTCCGTGCGCGGTTTCGAGCACTTCATACTCGCATTGGGGCATCAAGGACATAAGGGGTAGAACGTATGCCTTCCGGACGACATCACCAAAGGATTACGGCCAAAAACACCGGAAATCCTCGCAATTCTTGAGATAGATCAATGATTTCACGCCGCCTGCCCCCTGTTTGGAGGAAAACCGCTCAGGCTGGCTTCGGAGCTTTTCGCGCGCGCGAGACTGCAAAAACGATCGAGGCGACTGCGGCGAGAAGGATCGGGATGGCCACGAGCGGGCGAAACGCCAGCCAGGAAAGCGCGATGGTGACCAGACTGAGCGGCAGCGCGACGGCCAGAGCCAGCAAGCCGGTGCCCATCCCCACGATGTTTCCAAAGAAGGGGATCACGCTGGCGATCACGGAAATGACGTTGGTGATCATCACGAGACCGAAGAGCATCATCAAAAATCCGACGAGGCGCAGAATCCATGTCAGCATCGTATTGCTCTCCTTTTCCTGCTGGAACATGGCGTCCGCGCTGAAGGTTCCGGTCTTCAGCAATTCGATCGTTCCCAGTTTTCCGATGGCAAAGGGCTCGAACGTATCCCCGACCTGGCCGGCGACGATGCTCACCGCTCCGGAGGGGGCGGCCTGGAACTTGATGCGCAGGTCTCCGATTTTTGGGCTGGCGGGATCCTGTCCAACGTAGAGCGCGCCGCCGGTTGTTACCCGGATGTCCGCCGAGTGCTTTGCCGCGGCCTTCTCCGCCTCCTCCGCAGTGGCCGGGCGGGGCGTGTAGTTGTTGATGAGGTTCACCAGACTTTCGGGCAGATCGAACTTTCCGACATGGATCCCGTCGGCCACAAACGTTTCGCTGTCCGCCGCCATGGAATCCGGGTTGGCATGGCCGGACGGGGTGTGGAACTGCGAGGAATCGATAAGGCTCGACGACCAGTCTTTCGAGTAGGAATACGTGGTGGTGGTTTCCTCGCCGCCGCCGAGCTTCTGCTTGGTCTCGGATTTTTCGGTCTGTTTCCACTGATACATCTCGACGTCGCGTCGCAGCTTCAGGGCGGTGGCCGTGATGCCGAAAATGGGATCGCTCACCGGGCCGTCCGCCTCTGCCGTGCCGGTGAGGTGCACCAGCTTCCCGGCATTTTCCGATTTCATCTCATCGGCGGAAATATCGATGACCTGCTTGGCTCCCGCATCGAGCGTCTTCGCCCGGTGGATCGCCCGGCCCTCGTTCCATGACAGCACGAGGAAGGAGCAGAGAAATAAAATCACCCCGAAGACGATCCCTCCGATCGCGCTGCCGATGCGGCTGAACCAGGATTTGCTTGTTGTTACTGTTACTGAGTCGTTGTCCATATCTTTATTCCTTTTTGCTGTAGGTGATCGGGAGGATTCCCATCTCGCGGGCTTTTGCGATGTCGATGATCTGGTAGTCGAGGTCGTCGCTGTCAATTTTTTCCTGGTTTTTCTCCAGCGTCTCCATGCCGGAATTGACCGCGGCTTCGAACGAATCCCACGATTCCTCGTTGTTGTGGTCCTCCAGGTTTTTGAGTTTGCGGGACCCGCCTTTTGCCGGACGGAGGTCCCTGGCTCCCATCATGGTCGTTTCGATCCCGATCGTGGATTCGTCGTCGAGGTCCACCGCGAGGAACATGTGACCGGGGATCAGCACGAGACTCGGACGCAGGCCGATCTTGCGCAGGATCGCAGCCAGAAGGACCGATCCGTCCACGCAGTTCGCCTGGGCGGCGGTGACCGCTTCATCGAAGAGCCTCACGTGCTGGCTGTAAACCCCCTTGTCCACGGCGGCTGTCGTCGTGATGTCGCTGTATTTCAAACCGTGCCGCTGCATGACATTCCAGATCGCAAAAATCTGGAGCAGGACGGTGTCGGTCTCGCCGCTTTGGTAGCCGTCGAATGACTCGATGAGCCCGGTGTCGAGCGCCTCCTTGAGGATCCGGTCCACCCAGGGGTGGTTCTCGTTGACGTAGGCCGCGAAAAGCCAGCTGTAGTCCGACACGGTCGGCTCCTCGCCTTCGTCGGCGGTCTCCTCCACCCCGAACAGGCAGTCGTTGATCGGGCGCAAGGTCGTCGTGACGGTCTTCTCCCCCATGCTCCTCCCGTCCACCTTCAAGCCAATCGTGATGTCCAGCGGGACCGCCTGGGAAACCTTCGCGAGCGCGCCGTATTTGAAGGAGATCTTCGGGTGGATGACCAGATCCTCGGCGGGCTCCTCCAGCTTTTCCACGATCCGGCTCTCCGACATGTAGTCGTTCCCCATCACGACGACCTCGACTTTTGATCCGGCGTCAACTCCGGAAAGGGAGATTCCGATGACGCCCTGGGGGTCGCCTATGTGGTTGTCCCCCCAGGAGGCAAAGAGTTCCTCGGGCAAATCCACCCGCGCGGTGCCGATCAGGAAGGAGGGAAAAATATTTCTCTTGGGATAGATATCCGTATCCCATTCCACGTCACCGGCGCGCGCGATTGGCGGCCATGACAGCGCCAGCGAAATGGCAAATGACAGGAAAAGAGCTTTCACAATATGATTTTTGTGTGTCGTGGAAAAGAGGGCAGGATCTTCGCTTCCGCATCTCGTTCAAAAGGCAAGGCAACCAGACGCATCAAGCGGGCGTCAATATCAAATATTTGACATTGGTCATCTTTTCGACGAAATCCGAAATTCAAATGCGCCACTTCATTCTCATTGCGTTCTTCCTTGCTTCGCTGATCGGCGAGGCATCCGCCCAACAGCTCCGCGTCGTCACCCGTGACATCGAGCCGTTTTCATTCGAGCGGGACGGGCGCCGTGTCGGTTTTGCCGTTGAGCTTTGGGACAATGTTGCCCGCGAACTGAAACTCGACTACAGCCTGACGAGCGTCGGGAGCGCGAAGGACATGGTCGCGGCGCTGGAGGGCAAGTCCGCCGATGTGGCCGTTGGAGCGTTGAGCATCACCGCAGAGCGCGAGAAGGTGATCGATTTTTCGCAGCCATTCTACGAATCGGGACTTCAGATTGTGGTTTCCAAGAAGGCCGGAGGACTTGCGGACTCGATCGGGGCGATGCTCCGCAACCTCTTCACCTGGCAGCTCGCGGGAGGCTTTGCCGCGGCCATTCTCGTCATGTTCATCATCTCGCATCTGGTCTGGCTGTATGAGCATCCGGTCAACGAGGAAATGTGGCCGAGGTCCTACCTGGCTGGCATCGGCGAGTCGTTCTGGTGGACGCTCAGTATTTTTCTGGTTGGAGGAGCGGACAACAAGGGGCCGGTCGGTCTGGGCGGACGCATCGTGGCCACCATCTGGATGCTGGCCAGCGTCATCGCGGTCTCATTGCTGACCGCCTCCCTGAGCGCCGTCTTGACGGTGAATTCCCTCACCGGCGACATCAACGGGCCGAACGATCTCCCCGGCAAGGAGGTCGCCACGATCGGGGGCAGCATGTCCGAGACATGGCTCCAGAAGCTGAGCACCAACGGTGGCGCGAAAGTCAAGCTGAGCGTCTTCCCGGATATCCCGGCATGCCTCGCCGCGCTCAAAGGCGGGAAGGTTCAAGCCGTCGTCTTCGACGCGCCGATCCTCAAATACTACGTGAACAAACTCGGGCCGGATGACTTCGTCCTCGTGGGAAGCCTGTTCGAGCGGAACAATTACGGCTTCGGGCTCCAGCAGGACAGCCCTCTGCGCGAAAAGATCAACCAGGTTCTTCTGAATCTGAACGAAAACGGCGTGACCGACGACCTCAAGAAAAAGTGGTTCGGCGAAGTGAATTAAATCCGGCAAAACGATTCGCCGCTGATTCTCATCCTCTCACTTGCTCTTGAACAGGCGCGCCGCGAGAACGACGATCACGGCCTGGCCAGCCAAAAAAAACGCGATGGCGATCAGAACTTTCCGGTAGGCGTAATCGACCGTCTGGCATGTCCGACTTTCGGTTTCCGAAAGCAGGCGCAGGGCCGGGGCTTCGTTGCTGGCAACAAGGGAGAGGGTGTTTTCGAGTTGTTTGAGCGTGGAGTTCCACTCACTTGCAGCCTGTCGGACCTCTGTGAGCGTGGAGAGCGTCTTTGAAGGAGTCCAGGGATCGTCGGACGGGGTATCTCCAAGAGACTTCATGATCCGCTCGACCGACTCGGCCGTGCCGCGCGTTTCCGTGGCGGTCGCATGGATTTCCGGCAGCAATTCTTTGAGGGCGCCTGTGCTTTCCTCAAGGCAGGAAGTGATGGTGGCCGGGAGACGGTCGATGGCCGAGGAGGCCGTTTCCGCACTTCGCGTCAGGGAGAGAACCGCCGGTGAGGAGCCGGCCTGCGCCAGCGCAAGAGCCGTCTGCATGGTGGTGAGGCGGGTGACTCTCTCGACATAGAACATCAGGCGCTCCCCGTATTGGAGGGCCTCGTCGATCTCGCCGACGGCGTGCCTCACATCCGCGAGAAGCGGAATCCCGCCTTTGCCACGCTCCTGGCCGGCCCGCTCGGTTGAAAGGTCGCGGAGGCGCACGTCGGCGACATAGACCACCTTCGGATGATCCTGCTTGTAGGAGCGGATCAGGTCGTTCAGTTCACCGCGCTGCTCTGGCGTGAGAACGCGGTTGAGGATCACGTCGAAATCCTTCCGGATGCTTTTCTGAGCACGGAGAAGCGGCTCGCCTCCCGCTCCAAAAACCTCGGGGACCCAGTATTTCGTGGCAACCCAATCCGCCTAGTCGATGAAAACCGCCATGTCGAGAAGGCTTCCGGCAGGCTCTCGGCCGACGGCGATCTCCATGGATGCCGACGAAAAGATGACCTTCCAGTGCTCGGCGGCCGAGCGCTTCAACGGGTCGGTCTCCTGACGGAGATAGTCGTCCAGCGCCTGCCAGATCGCCATCGTGTAGCGGTCGGAGAAGTCCATCATCTCCTGCTGGAGAAGATGCGCGGACGCACCCTTTTTGTCCGGCTTGGAGGGCGATTTAAAAATCCCAGGCCTGTCGTCCTTCTTCTGGAAAAGATCCAGGGCGGCCGCGTGTTGGATGGAAAACAGGGACAGGCAGATCCCGGCGAAAAATCCTGCTCCTCGTTTTGAGATCAGCGGAACGGCTTGCGCCTGCAGTTCGATGCTCGATACCACCAAAGAGACGGTCCAGCCTGAGAGCAAAACCGCACGACTTGCTCCACGGGTTCCGGGGAAGAACAGTGGTTGCATAAGGATTGCTAATAAAAAGAACAGTATTAGCAACCTTGTGGCAATCTTATCCTCACCGTGTGTTGACGGGTCTTCATCTGGATGAGAAGACACAATCGGAGCCATGAATCCCTCGCCCATCACCGTGTCACAGAGCAAAGCCTTTGTGGCGACCTTTGAGCTGCCGCCAACGGGCTCGGGTCCATTGGATGGGCTTTGCTTTGCCGTCAAGGATCTGATCGATATCGCCGGATGGAAGACAGCATGCGGCAACCCCGCTTGGCGTGACACCCATCCTCCTGCGGTTGCCCACGCCGTCTGCGTCGAACAGCTCCTGCAGGCCGGTGCCCGCTGTGTCGGCAAGACGGTTTCCGACGAGATGGCCTTCAGCCTGCTCGGTCAGAATCACTTTTACGGCACGCCCCTCAATCCCCATGCCCCCGATCGCGTGCCCGGGGGCTCGTCGAGCGGATCGGCTTCCGCAGTGGCTTGCGGGCTGGTGGATTTTGCGCTTGGAACAGATACCGGTGGCTCCGTCCGTGTTCCGGCGGGCAACTGCGGCATTCTGGGACTTCGACCTTCGCACGGATTCATTTCGATGGCCGGCGTCAACCCCTTGGCTCCCTCCTTCGACACGGTCGGGATCTTCGCAGGAAATCCGGACGTTCTCGCACGGGTGTCAAATTTTTTACTGTCGACTGAACTGGCGGTCGCGAACGAACCGGAAACGGTTTACGTGGTTCGCGACGCTTTTACCCTCGCCGACGAGGAGATCCGGCATGCGCTGATGGAGCCGGTGCGGATGCTGCGGGAGCGTTTCGGCGATCGCCTCCGGGACATCTCGCTCAGCGATATCGATGGCGAGACGACAGGCGAGAATTTCGAGACGTGGCGCGACACGTATTGCGTGCTCCAGTGGGCGGAGATCACAAGTTGTCTGGGTGCGTGGATCGCCGACGCCAAGCCGGAGTTCGGCCCGGCCACCGCCGCAAGCTTCGAGTTGACGAACCGGCTCGATCGCGGTCGGATCGCCGGTGCCGTGGAGCGGCGCGAACGGTATTTTCGACGCCTGCGCAGTTTTTTTGGACCGCGCGATTTGCTCTGCATGCCGACAGCCCCTGCGCTTCCCCTGCGTCTGGGTGATCCTTTGCCCGATCGGTCTGCCAAGACATCCGGCAATACCTATTACCCCCGCGCCCTTTCGCTTACGAGCGTGGCAGGTATCGGCCGCCTGCCTCAGGTGTCACTGCCAATTTCTCCGGACGGAGTTCCTGTTGGTCTGTCTCTGCTGGCAGCTCACGGACAGGATGCGTTCCTTCTTGAAGTGGCACGGATTCTCGTTTGAGTTTCTTAGCGGCTTTGAGGGCAATCGCCGTTCGCGTCAGGGGATGCTTTCGCCCGCGATGAGGTCTTCGAACGACTGGCGACGGCGGATGAGGAGCGCCTCGCTTCCATCCACAATGATCTCCGGCAGGAGCGGGCGGGAGTTGTAGTTTGAGGACATGACGAACCCATAGGCACCGGCGCTCAGAAGCGCGATCCGGTCGCCGGCGGCAAGGGGCGGAAGCGCGCGGTCCTGCGCAAAGAAGTCCCCGCTTTCGCAGACCGGACCGACGACATCCATCGGGATCGGTGTGCCGTTCGATTCCTTCAGCGGAACGATCTCGTGCCAGCCCTCGTAAAGCGCGGGACGTATGAGGTCGTTCATCGCGGCGTCCACAATTGTGAAGGTCTTGGCCGGTGTGGATTTCACATACTGCACAGTCGATAGCAATGCCCCCGCGTTGCCGACGAGGAAGCGTCCGGGTTCGAAAAGAATCCGGAGCCCGAGCGGGGCGAGCGCGGGGATGATAGCAGCGGCGTAATCCTCCGGAGTGATCCGGTGCGGGTGGTCGGTGGATGTCCACCATTCGGGCTGCCCGCTGGCGAGCGCGTGATCGTAAACAATTCCGATCCCGCCGCCGATGCTGAAGAATTCAATGTCGTGGCGGCTTTTGATTTCCGATACGAGCGCGGCGAGTTTACCGGCGGCCTCGGCGAACGGCCCCGCCTCAAGGATCTGCGAGCCGATGTGGGTCTGGATCCCGCGGATCCGGAGGTGGGGGAGCGCCTCTGCGGTCGCATAGACGTCCGCCGCCCGGTCGATCCCGATCCCGAACTTGTTCTTGCTCTTCCCGGTGGAGATGAACTTGTGCGTGCGCGCATCAACATCCGGGTTCACGCGGACAGCAACCGGCGCGATGATTCCAAGCGATCCGGCGATTTCGTTGATCCGGACCAGTTCGGCCTCGCTCTCGACGTTGAAGCAATAGACGCCCTCCTGCAGAGCGTAGGAGATTTCATGCGCTGTCTTTCCGACGCCGGCAAACGTGCAGCGGTCAGCGCGGCCGCCTGCCTTGAGGACGCGGAAAAGCTCTCCGCCCGAAACGATGTCGAATCCCGCACCCTCACGTGCGAGCAGGTCGAGGACCGCGATGTTCGAGTTCGCCTTCACCGCGTAGCAGATCAAGTGGTCGAGCGGTTGGAGGGCTCGGTCGAGGCGCTGGAAATTCCCGCGGATCGTTCCTGCTGAATACACATACGACGGCGTCCCGAACTGCGCCGCGACTTCCTCCAGATTCACCTCCTCGCAATGAAGGTCTCCGTCGATATATGAAAATTGATGCACTTCCGGAAAATGCTGGTGGAGGGCAGGCCTGTCAATCGCCCCGTTCAGACAAATCCGATGGTAGGGAATGCTCTGTGGAGGATGGGTTCGACGGGGACCTTGAGCCAGTTTTGGAGGACCGAGGCGTAAACGCTGCGGAAATCGGTGTTGTGGATCAGGTCGCCGTCGTGGACATCTATGAGACTCGGGGCCTTTCCGTAGAGCCCGGGTTTGATGGCTCCTCCGGCAACGAACAAGGGGGCAGCCGCCCCGTGATCGGTTCCTCCGCTTCCGTTTTCTGCGACCCGGCGGCCGAACTCGCTGAATGTCATCAGCACGACCCGCTGGAAATTTCCCTGGGCTTTGAGATCGGCAACAAATGCCGCCAAGGAGGAGTCGAGCTCTGCCATGAGGCGGTCATGGGATCCCGTCTGGTTGCTGTGCGTGTCGTATCCGCCCTGACTGACATAATAGACCCTTGTGGGCATTCCGCCCCCGATGAGCCGGGCCACAAGGTTCAACGAACTTGCGAGGTTGCTGGACGGATATGAGACGGGGGCCTTCGATTTGCGCGTGATGGCCAGAACCTTGTCCGAACTCATCTGGGCATCGAGCGCAGTGCGCCGGAGAAAATCCATCGTGTCCCCGCCTCCCTGGGAATGGCCCTGCAGCATTCCGATGCTGCCGCCTTCATTCGACTCGCCGGCGGTCTCGTTGACGCTGCGGAAAAATTCCTCGGCCGCGGCCGGATCTGATGCCTTTTCGCTTGCGAACCGGAACTGCTCGGGCTGAGTAAACGAAATGCCCTTCGGTTCGGCGGCGGCGAATGCCTGCGGGGTTTGAGACCCGATGCTGACCCCGACCGCAGGGTCTTCCCCCTGGCAGCAGGAGTCGAAGTATCGGCCCAGCCATCCGTGGGAGTCGGTCTTGTCGGCATCGCTGGCAGTCTGCCAGATCTCGGTCGAGCGGAAATGCGAACGGTTCGGGTTCGGGTAACCAACCCCCTGGATAATGGCGAGGTTTCCGTCATCATAGAGCCCGCGCAGACCGGTGAGCTTCGGGTTCAGTCCGATGGCATCGTTGATTTTCAGAGGTTCGCGGATCGCGATGCCCGGCCGGGCGCGGAAGTAGGCGTCATCGGTGAACGGCACCAGCGTGTTCAATCCGTCGTTTCCGCCCGCAAGTTGGAGGACAACCAGGATAGGGGAATCTTTTCCCATGGGCTCCTGCGAAGCCATGGCATCGAGCGTGAAAAACGTGCGCTCGAGGAAAATCGGGACCGTCCATGCGACTGCGCCTCCCAGAAGCGACGTGCGAAGGAACCCGCGGCGGGTGTGAAGTGTCTTGTTCATGTGAGTTGGTAGTCGGGGGTGCTCATCATCAGGTGGACCAAGTCGCGCCGCGCGGCGATCCCGGTTCCATGATCCTTCAAATATGCGGAGAATTTTGCATTCAGTTCGGGAGGCAGCGGGGCCTGGAAAAGCCTCCAGGCAATCAAGTCGCAGGAGTCGGATTTCACGGGCATTAGGGCGTCGAAATTCACATCCGCTCCCGAAAGGACCGTTCCGGAGGTATTGTATCGCAGGAGCAGGGTGGCCGAGCTGATCCATGCCCGCCCGCCGTCCCAGCCCTTGACGTTCGGCGGCGCAAACGGCATCTGGCCCAGTTGGCGAAGGATGCCGTCGGATTGTCCGGGCAGCGGGATTTCCATTTGCCGGCAAAGCTGGACGAGCCACTGGACCGGCGACTTGATCTGGTGACGGACGACATCCGGTCCGTAAAATTCGCGGCTGAGGAAGATCGTTCCCAGCAGCGCTCCGGTGTCGAGTCCGGACCGGCGGTAGGATTCCGCCAGCGCTTCCACCAGTTCGGGCGAGGGATTTTCCGCGGCGTAAAACCTCCAGATTTTGCGCGCGAGAAACCTTGCGCATTTAGGGTCTGCAGCGATCAGCCCGATGACGTCGTCGCCGGAGAAATTCCCCTCGAATCCGAAAAGGGATTTGACGCCGTCGTCATACTGGCTGTTCGCCATCAGGAACCGTCGATTCGTCTGGTTGATCCGGTATCCGGTGAACGCGCGCGCGGCCTGCTGGATGTCCTGCTCGGTGTAGTGTCCCTCTCCCAGCGTGAATAGCTCCATGAGTTCGCGTGCAAAATTCTCGTTCGGGCTTCCGCTTTTGCTTTGGACCAGATCGAGATAGCGCATCATCGCCGGGTCCCGGCTGACATCTTTTGCCATGTCTTCGAAGCGGCCGAGGGCATGCGCACGAAGCGTTTCATTCTGCTGCCACATCGCGAACGGGTCCTTGACCTTTTCGACGCTGGTCGCCCAGTGGCCATGCCAGAATAGGACCGCCTTCTCCCGCGCCACGGAGGGGCTCCAGCGCATGCGGTTGAGCCACCAGGAACGGAGGTCGTCCATTAGCTGCCGGGCCTCCCGCCGCATCTCGGTTTGAACCTTCTTGCGCTCCTGCTCGCTCATGCCCGGAAACATTCTGCGGTATTTGTCCATGTATTCCGGGACAGAAGCCTCCGGCGGGGGAAAGAGATCCGAATCATCGTCGGCGTGAAGGAGGGAATCCACCGCGCTATCAAGACCTCTGGCATGTAGCGCCGCAATTTCCTCAGGCGTCCCGCCGAATCCCGCACGGTTCAGCAGGTGCGCTGCCGCCGCGGGTGTCCAAGCAGGCTTTGCGAGAGGTTCAAGCACACCGGATGCAACTCGCCCCGCAGGGGAAAGTTGCGCAATATCAAGAAATCTCGGATCTCAGCGCAGGCGGAGAATACTTCTGAAAAGACCGTCTGTTCAGCCCTTGAGCGGGTAGTGGTGCCAGGCGTGGCCGCTTTTCGCGAGTAGGGCGTCGGAGGCTTCCGGCCCCCAGGTGCCCGAATCGTAGTTGGGAAAAGCACGTGCCGGCAGGGCCTGCCAGACATCGAGGATCGGGGTGACGATCCGCCACGAGGCGTCCACGCTGTCGTAGCGGTGGAATAGTGTGGTTTCGCCGATCATGCAGTCGTAGAGCAGCGTCTCATATCCCGTGGCCGCCATCCCCTCGCCGAAATCGCTGTAGGAAAAGTCGAGAGGCACGTTCACCAGATTGATGTTCGGCCCCGGGCGCTTCGCATGGATGTCGAGAGTGATCCCCTCGTCCGGCTGGACGTGGAGAACGAGTCGGTTCGGCTTGCTGTTCGTCTGCACGTCCTCCCCGAAAAGGAGGAGCGGAGCGCGACGGAATCCGATGACCACCTGCGTGGTGTGCTGGGCGAGCCGTTTGCCCGAGCGGATGAAGAACGGCACCTCCGCCCAGCGCCAGTTTTCCACGAACAACTTCATCGCGACGAATGTCTCGGTGTTCGACTGCGGGTTGACATCCGGCTCGGATCGGTAGGCCGGGACGCGGGTGCCGCCGATCAGGCCCGGCCCGTATTGGCCCCGGACGGTGTTTGAGATGACCTGCTCGGGATCCATCGGGCGGATCGCCTCGAGGACCTTGACCTTCTCGTTGCGGACGCTGTCGCCGGAGATCGAACTCGGCGGCTCCATCGCGATGAGCGAGAGCACCGAAAGGATGTGGTTCTGGACCATGTCGCGCAGGACGCCCGAGTGGTCGTAATACCCGCCGCGCAGCTCGACGCCGAGCTCCTCGGCCACTGTGATCTGGACGTAGTCGATATACCGGCGGTTCCAGATCGGCTCGAAGATCGAGTTTCCGAAGCGGAAGACCATGATGTTCTGCACCGTCTCTTTTCCGAGGTAGTGGTCGATCCGGAAAACCTGCGATTCCTCGAGGTTCTTGCTGAGATTTTCGTTCAGCTCGCGCGCGCTGGCGAGATCGTGGCCGAACGGCTTTTCGATGATGACCCGCCGCCAGGCATCGGGTGTCTGGTTGGTGAGCCCGACCGCACCGAGTTGGTCGACGACCTTGGCAAAAAATGTCGGTGAGACGGCGAGGTAGAAAAGCACATTGCCGGATAGGTTCCATGCCGCCTGCGCCTCCTTGATCTTGTCGCCGAGCCTGTGGAACGTCTCGATGTTGTTGAAATCGCCCTGAAGGTAATACATGCGCTTCTGGAAATCATCCCACTCCGCGTCATCCACCGGCCGCGTGGCGAATTCCTTGATTTCCGCCGTCGTCTTGGCGCGGTAGGCCGCATCGTCGCCGTCGGTCACGGCCACGCCGACCACGGCAAAGTTCTCCGGCATGAGGCGCAGGACCTTGAGGTTGTAGAGAGCCGGAAGAAGCTTTCGTTTTGTAAGATCTCCTGAGGCACCGAAAATCACGATGGTGCAGGGATCTCCAGGACAGTTGTGGCCGGTCAGTGGCTGTTCGGGCATAGTGCCCGGAAACTACTCCTGATCCTCTGGCCGCGCAAGTCCCGTGCCGGGGCTTTTTCCCTTCCGCTGAGCGTGTTCAAAATGATACGAAAACCGTGCCATGAAAACGTTCCGCCTCGTTCTTTTCACTCTTGCGGCCGCGAACTGCTTCGCCCAGGTCGAGCCCCAGTATCAAAAAGATGCGGCCGGGTCGAAGGACCACCCGCTGACCAAGCGGTTTGAAGGGTCGGTCATCCTCCGGCAGACCTCGAAAAAATTCACCGGTTTCACGATCCCGCTCGAGCGGGTTGTGTTCGATTACGGCGCACAGGCATTCAAGCCGTTCAACAAGCTGAAACCCGAAGGCGCGCTGACCACGAGCTTTTACCGCCTTCCCAGGGATGTCTCGACGCTCGAATGCATCCGGGCCTACCAGTCGGAACTTGCGAAGAATGGTTTCGAGGTTCTTTTCGAGGGCGACAGCGGGGGCAGCGCCACAGGGGAATCGAACTCGCTCGACAATGGATACGGGCGGTTCCTCGCACAGGTCTATCAGACGGAAAAGGATTTCGGCCTGCAGCAATACACGCTGCCGGGCTGCGATGACTTCCGGTTTATTGCGCTGAAAAAGCCCGGTGGCGACGGCGCGGGCGATGTCTATGTCACGGTCTTTTGCGGCGCGGTCACCGGATCGTGGAAGGCCCCGGAGAAGGGGATCGAGACGGGAACGGTCATCGCGCGGGTGGACGTGCTTGAGGAAAAACCGCGCTCCGACCGCATGGTCCTCGTCAAGGCCCCCGAGATGGAAAACCAGATCACATCGACCGGCCGCGTCGCCCTCTACGGGATCCTCTTCGATTTCAACAAGGATACCGTGAAGCCGGAGTCCGATCCCACGCTCGAGCAAATTTCCGCTCTTCTGAAAAGCGAGCCGTCGCTCAGGCTCCTCGTCGTCGGGCACACCGATAATGTCGGGGAATTCGAGTTCAACCGGGAACTTTCAACGCGGCGTGCCAACGCGATCGTTCAGGTCCTCGTCTCCCGCTTCGGCGTGGATAAGTCCCGCCTCTTTCCTTTCGGCTGCAGCTTCGCCAGCCCGGCCGCTCCGAATACCAGTGAAGAAGGGCGTGCAAAGAACCGCCGGGTCGAACTCGTGCGCTGGAACTAACTTTCCCGCGCGCCGGCACTCTTCTCTTTCTGCAGGCGTTTGTGCCGTTTGAAGAGCGTCGTAAAAACAACGCCACTAAAAATCAGGCAGAGGCTGATCGCGAAATACACTGCGTCTCCGGCCTGCGGCGCCGGGGTGCGCTTGTAAATGGACAGGCCAACCGCCACCGTCATCAGGAGCGCCCAAACCAGCGTGATGAACCGGCAGGCCTCGATGATCGCCGGATCGTTCCAGCGTTCCTTCGGCAATCCCTTGCGCGCGTATTGCAGGGCGAACGGCCGGCCCGCAAGTAGGGTCAGCCAGATGATCGACGCCAGTGAAAGGTTGGCCAGCAGATCCATGTGCGTCGCAACCCACGTGACATGCAGGACATTGACGAGAAGGACGCAGGAGGCGAAGAAAACGAGCGTTCCCCATTGCAGGATGAACCCGGCCCGGAGCTCGGAAAAGCCGAAGGTCACACAGGCGCCCAGGCAGAGCAAAGCAGCTAGTTCCAGGCTGCCCAGGGAATGACCCGCCAGGAAAAGAAACAGCAGCCATGGAACAAACCCAACCATGAGAAGTCCGAGCTCTTTCAGTTCACGCATATGCGCAGAACATGACAGGCCGCCGCGCGTTTGCACAGGCTATGCTTCCCGCCCGGCTTGGCGGCTTCAGCCCGACGCGGCTTCCTAAAAGTCCGGGATCTCGGAAAAATCCAAACCCAGAAAATTCAGTGCCGCTTCTCCGGTGCTGAAGACTTCGCTCGGGGTGAAAAAGGAAAGCCCCTTGCTGATCAGCATGGCCAGCGCCGTTCCCATCGTGCCTGCGGCGACGATGGCGGTGCTCCCGATACCGCTTTCAGCGACAGATGAGATGAACTCACGAAGAAGAGCGACCTCCTCCAGGCCGGTTTTGAGGACCGCGTTCGTGAAATCCATCAGCGTGTGGAATGTCCTGTCAAACAGCGGATCGGAAAAAACGCGGCTCAGAAGATTTTTGATTTCCTCAAATCCGGTGGGCCCGGTGAACCGCTCGATGATCAATCGCTTTTCAGGCAGGATAAGATAGGTCGAGGCCATCGGAAAATTTCCGGGATTTTACACAATTCCAAGGCTTCAACAAGCTTCGCATCGGCTTCAAAAGAAAATTTTTCCGAGAACCAATCGACAGGAATCGGCCGACTATTTTACTCTCCCCGCGATGAAAATCTCTCTCCCCTTTCATGCACGCATTTTGGCAGCGTTTTTTTTGACAGCAGTATCGACGGGTTCCGTTTCCGCTGTCGAGACCCACTCTGCGGCGAGCATCGAACAACGTCTCTCCGCTGTGGAGGCCTATTTCAGCAATACGGATCCTTCCACCTCATTGAGGAAATCCGATGGAACAATCCCGCAGGGCCTCACGACGCCTGCGGTGGGAGTCCCGGGCCCGGGACACAATACTTGGATGATGGTTTCTTCCGCGCTCGTCCTGTTCATGACCCTCCCTGGGCTGGCTATTTTTTACGGTGGCCTGGTTCGCCGGAAGAACGTGCTGTCCGTCCTTGCGCAGTGCCTGGGAACAACCACGATGGTTGCGGTCATCTGGTGGGCGGTCGGCTACTCGCTGGCGTTCGCTCACGGCAGTCCGTTTCTCGGCGGGCTCGACTTTGCATTCCTTCGGGGAGTCGATGCCAAACCGAACCCCGAGTATTCCAGCTGGGTGTCACAGAATGTTTTTTCCATGTTCCAGATGATGTTCGCGATCATCACCCCGGCGTTGATCATCGGCGCCGTCGCCGAGAGGATGCGGTTTCAGGCGATTCTGGCTTTCCTCGGGATTTGGCTGTTTCTTGTATACCTGCCGGTCACTCACATGGCCTGGGGTGCGGACGGGCTGATGAACGGCGTGTGGAATCCCAGGGCCGCGATCCGGGCCATCGACTTCGCGGGAGGGACGGTAGTCGAGATGGCTTCCGGCTGGAGCTCCCTGGTGCTCTGCCTGATCGTCGGGCGCCGCATGGGATACGGGCGCGAGGTGTTCGCTCCGCACAGCATGGTCTTTTGTATGGTTGGTGCCGGGCTGCTCTGGGTGGGATGGTATGGGTTTAATGCCGGCAGCGCGATTGCCTCCGACGGGGTTGCCTCGAATGCGTTTGTGACGACCACACTGGCCGGCGCGGTTGCGAGCGGCACCTGGGCATTCGCCGAATACCTCACGCGGGGAAAAGCCAGCGTCCTCGGGTTTTGTTCCGGCATTGTTTCCGGCCTCGTTGCCATCACCCCGGCGTGCGGATTTGTGAACCCCAGCGGAGCCATGGTGATCGGGATTCTCGGCGGCCTCATCCCGTTCCTGGCGGTCTTCAAGTTGAAGGCATGGTTCAAGTATGATGATTCGCTCGATGTCTTCGGCATCCACGGAGTGGCGGGCACGCTTGGAATGCTCATGACCGGTCTCCTGGCCGATGCGGCGGTGAATCCGAACCTGCTCGGTGCCGCCGCGCAGGCCAACGGTCTTGCGCACATGGTCGGACATGGCCTCTGGATCGAACAACTCAAGGCTATGGGGGTGACCTTCGCCATCGCGCTCATCGGCACCACAGTAGCCGCCTACATCGTCAAAGCCATCATGCCCGTCCGCATCTCCCCGGAGGAGGAGCATTCCGGAATGGACCTGGCCGAACACGGGGAAGAAGGATACATTCTGTAGGGAATACTGGGAGCCTGAGCGCCTTTCCCGTCCGGTTTCGGTCTTCCTCCTCACCACCGGGTTGAGGTGGAAACACCGGCAATGCCGCACATCTGGGTGGCGCACTTGCCGGGTTTGGGATTGTCCGGATGGGACGACGCATGCGGGCGGCGTAGCAACTGCAATCTTTTCCGGGCAAAAAAAAGCGCCGCCGGAGTGAACCGGCGGCGCTTTTGTTGAGAGTTGATTATTTCTTCTTTCCTTCGCCGGGGCGGTATTCCTCTTCGGCGAACTGGAAGGCCTGGTCGAGTCCGACCATGTCTTCGCCAGGGCGGAGCGTGTCGAACGCTTCGGCTTCCTTGCGCAGGGCTTCCTCGCCGTAGTTGGCGGCCTTGATCGAGAGACCGATCCGGCGCTCGGCTTTGTCCACCTTGATGACGCGGGCTTCGACCTCCTGGCCGACCTTGAGCACATCCTTGACCTTCTCGACACGGTCCTCGCTGATCTGCGAGATGTGGACGAGTCCGTCGATGTCATCCTGAAGCTGTACGAATGCGCCGAAGTTGGTGAGCTTGCTGATCGTGCCCTTGACGAGGTCGCCGATGCGGAAGCGCGTGTCGATTTCCTTCCAGGGATCGGTATCGAGCTGCTTGATGCCGAGGCTGATCCGCTGATTCGCCTTGTCGATGTCGATGACCACCGCTTCGAGATCGTCGCCCTTTTTGAGCATTTCGCTCGGGTGATTGATCTTGCGGGTCCAGGAAAGGTCGGAGACGTGGATCATTCCGTCGATCCCCTCTTCCAGCTCCACAAACGCGCCGTAGGCGGTCATGTTGCGGACCTTGCCTTTGACCTGCTTGCCGATCATGTAGCGGAGTTCGATTTCGTCCCATGGATTCGGTTCGAGCTGGCGCACGCCGAGCGAGATTTTCTGCTCGTCCTTGTTGACGCCAAGAACGACCGCTTCGATTTCCTGCCCCATGGTGAGGACATCCGACGGGCGGGCGATCCGCTTCGTCCAGGAAAGCTCGGAGACGTGGATGAGGCCTTCGACCCCCTCTTCGATCTGAACGAATGCGCCGTAGGGCATGAGGTTCGTGACTTTTCCGGAAACCTTCTGGCCGACCGGGAATCGTTCCTCGATCTTGTCCCAGGGATTCGACTGCATCTGCTTGAGACCAAGCGAAACGCGCTCCTTTTCCTTGTTGATGTCCAAGACCTGGACTTCGAGTTGCTGGCCGACCTTGAGGATCTCGCCCGGGTGGTTGAGGCGGGCCCACGACATGTCGGTGACATGGAGAAGACCGTCAATCCCGTCGAGGTCGACGAACGCACCGAAGTCGGTGATATTCTTGACCGTGCCGTTGATCCGGTCGCCGATGTTCACTCCGGAGAGGAACTTCTGGCGCTTCTCCGAGCGTTCCTGCTCGATGATTTCGCGGCGGCTGAGGACGACGTTCTTCCGGTCCTCGTTGATCTTGACGATCTTGAAATCGTAGATGTTCCCGACGAACTGCTGGAGATCCTTCGGGGGGATGATGTCGATCTGCGAGGCGGGCAGAAAGGCCTCGACTCCGACGTTGACGGTCAGTCCGCCTTTGACGACCGAGCGGACTTTTCCCTTGATGAGGCCGTCGCCCTTGAAGACGCCGACAATTTTCTCCCAGTTCTGGCGCTGGGCGGCTTTTTCCTTCGAGAGAACGACCATTCCCTCGTCGTTTTCGAGCCTCTCGAGGAGGACTTCGATCTCGTCTCCGATCTCGACTTCATCCGGGTCTTCGAATTCGACAGCGGGGATGACTCCCTCGCTCTTGTATCCGATGTCCACGAGAAATTCCCGGGGTCTGATCTCAAGGATGTGTCCCTTGACGATACTTCCTTCACGATAATTCTTGATCGAACTGGCGATCAATTCCTGCAAGTCTGGCATAATGTTGATGGTTCCTGTTGAGTGTTCCGCCACCCGATGGAAAATCCGTCAGGCTGCAACCCCTCTGGCGCAGGCGGGTTTGTCAGAGTGGAGAATCGCGATCACAAGTCAATCTTTTTCTCAGGGGTTGTGGCGCTGCAAACAAACCTGGACAAAAGTGCGCGATCAAAGCTGGACAGGTCTGGAAGTTGGGAAATGGAGGACCACGAGAGGGAGAGAACCGTGTTCGGGAGGGCGATGGAGGAGGGAGAAGTCGCCGTTTGAGT
>QYQL01000068.1 GCA_007280915.1 Verrucomicrobiaceae bacterium
ACCCCGCTCTCTCCCCTGTTTTGCGTTTGTTCTTGTCTCGTGGCGTTTAACTCACACTCCGCCCCCATGAATTTCCAATATCCAAGGGGGGAATCGCGCGGGTGGTCGTTCTGTCCTTGATGATTGGATATTCCGTGTTGGGCGTTGGATATTGTCTCGGGGCGGGAGAAGAAGAATAACCAATATCCAACAAGGAATTTCCAATATCCAAGGGGGGAATCGCGCGGGTGGTCGTTCTGCCCTTCATGATTGGATATTCATTTCGGGCGTTGGGCCTTCAATTTTTTTGACAGGCGAAGCGTTCTTTCCAAAATGGGAAGGACCGCAAGGTCTTTGTCACGGGCGGCCATCCTCTTGTTGGCAATGACTCTGGATAGCGGGAGAACCCGCATTTTGTGGTTTTCAATCACGCTGACCCGACAGGCTCGAAGACCACATTGATTTGCGTGCCATCCCGGAGTTCGTAGAAGGTCGGGGCCCGGAGCGTGCCGCCCAGCTTTTTAACAATGGCATAGATGCGAACAACCTGCCGCTTGGGCAGATCCACCCAGAAATCGTAGTCAATCGTCGAGCAGGGAGCCCCTTGCTCGACGGCGGCCATCATCCCGATCAGGATCGCTTGGATCCCCCCTGTTTCCAGGGCTTGAAGGAACTCGACAAACGGGCTGACTGGAGGCTGATTCGGCATCGTTCTAGGGGAGTTTTTGAAAAAAAGATCGCATGCTGGAGCAACTCATCTTCGGTAAAACCCCGCGAGCCGCGCAGAAGTCGAAAAATCTCTCTTTCTTTGCGGTTCTTGAACGGAAGCATTCCTGATCCTCATAATTGCGGCCGGTTGAAAGCGAGAAAAATCTACGGATAAGAATCTGTTTCATCCACAGATTGTGCGGATTTTCGCAGAGAGAGAACCAGGCGGTTACACCCGATGGAGGGAGATCTCATTTTTCCTTTTTGGAGGGCTTCGCCGGAATGACTTTGATCCCGGCAAGCGTCGCGCATTTCCGCTGCCGTGCATCAAAGGAGGCGAAGGCGGAGCAACCGGTTTCCAAGGCTGCCGCAATGTGCAAAAGGTCGAGGCTGCGTGTCCCGATGTCGCCGGAATACCGCGCCGAAAGCTGCTCCGCACGGATGAAAACCGCCCGGATGTCGTATGTGGGACGCTCCATTCGCCCCGCGTCAACGTCCGCCTGGAAGGCGCGGATGGCCGCCGATTCCTGCGCCCGCGTGATTTCTCCCCGGAACCGCTTCAGGCGGATCGCGTTCGGGATTTCGATCTCGTGCAGATGGGAAAACACATGGGGCTCCCCCGCTGCTTCGAGGATCTCAAGCGCCGCCGGAGAATCGGATTCCATGACGAACGACTTCACGAAAATGGACGTGTCGATGTAGGTATTCACGTGTCCCCCCGGTCGTAATCCAACACGTCTTGAACATCCCCCTTCACCGGGCCATTTGGAAACATCTTGCGAAGCCGGGCCAGGCGGTCAACCGGCGGCGGGGATTTGCGCTCCCTCACCGGAACGAGCGTGGCAAATCGCAACCCCCGCTTCGTGATCGCGACCGCTTCCCCGTTGTGAATCCACTTCGAAACGGTTGCAAAGCTGTTCCGCAAATCCGCGACAGTCGCTGTTTTCATGGTGAGAGATAATCTATCACGCTATTCATCCATGTCAATTCGGGCCGCCCATGCGATCCGCCTCCCCGTAAATCCGCGTGAATCTGTAAAATCTACGGATAAGAATCTGATGAATCCACAGATTGCGCGGATTTTCGCAGAGAAGAAATTTTCATGGAGCCTCCCCACCGACCGCCCGCTCTGTCCTTGATGATTGGATATTCCGTGTTGGGCGTTGGATATTCATTTCAGGCGTTGGATGTTGTCCTCCCCACCGACCGGCCGCTCGGTGGACGCGCTCGCATCGCATGAAGATCGCGATTGCCACCACGCAAGCTTCGCGGCCAGTTCATCTTTTTTAAATGGTTTGCGGAGGAAGTCGTCCATCCCGGCGGCGAGGCAGCGCTCGCGGTCGCCGGGCATCACGTTGGCCGTCAGGGCGATGATCGGCACATGACATCCGGCAGGCGCCTCGATCTCCCGGATATTCCTGGTGGTCTCAAGCCCGTCCATCACCGGCATCGCCATGTCCATGAGGATGGCTGAAAACTTTCCCGGCGAGAACGCCTTGACCGCCTCGGCTCCATTGGTCGCGAATTCGGCGCGATAGCCGAGGTTCTGGAGCAGCTTGCCCGCGAGCACCGCGCTGGTCCGGTCGTCCTCGACGACGAGCACCAGAGCGCCCGACGGTTGTGCGGAATTGCGGTCGCAGGCGGCTGGGGGGGCGGGCTTGGAAGAAGATGCCGGAATTTCCAGAGGCAGGCGGAATGTAAACGTGCTGCCCTTGCCGGGAGCGGAGACGACCGAGATCCTGCCTCCCATGGCTTCGGCCAGGCGCTGCGAGACGGCGAGCCCGATCCCCGTTCCGCCATACTTCTTATTGATCGTCTCGTCCGCCTGCGTGAACAGCTGGAACAGACGCGAGAGAGCTTCGGAAGAAATCCCGAGGCCCGTGTCTTCAACGGAAAACTCCAGGAACTCACCGGATCTCGTCACGCCGAGGCTCACCGAGCCGTCCGAAGTGAATTTCACGGCGTTGGCCAGAAGGTTGACGAGGATCTGGCGGATCCGCCGCTCGTCACCGGTGATCTGCTCCGGAACATCGGCGGCCACATTGCAGTGAAACGCAACCCCTTTGTCGGCGGCGGATTTTCGGATGAGTTCCGACGACAATCTAACGAGGTGGGCGAGGTCGCACGGGGCGGCATGGAGCGCGAGCGCCCCATTTTCGATGCTGGAGAGATCCAGGACATCGTTGACGAGGGCCAAAAGATGAATGCCGCTGTCTCGAAGGCTTTCCGTGTAGGACTGTTGTTCGTCGTTGAGCGGAGTCTCGGCGAGAATCTCAGCAAAACCCAGGATTCCGTTGAGCGGGTTCCGCAGTTCGTGGCTCATGGTGGCCAGAAACTCGCTCTTGGCCGCCGTCGCCTTTTCCGCCTTTGCCGTGGCTTCCGCAAGCTGGCGGTTGATCCTCAGGATTTCTTCCTCCGCCTGCTTGCGTTCGGTGATGTCGTGGGCGATGGCGAGAATGCCGCCCGACTTCCCATTGGAGTCCTTGAAATCCGTGACGCTCATCCATGCCGGGAACGTTGTGCCGTCCTTCCGTCGATGCCCCTGTTCTCCCATATGCGAGCCCTTTTCCCTCACCGTATCATTGAAGGGGATGACTTCGCGTTCCATTTGTTCAGGCGTGTGGTTGATGGAGAGGGGCTGCCCGATCATCTCGGTTGGCTCGTAGCCGTGCAGTCGCGCCCACGCCGCGTTCAAAAAGACGAGAGTGCCCTCCATATCCGCGATGGCGATCCCGTCGCCCGACTGCTCCACCGCGATCTCATTCCGTCGCAAGGCCTCCTCCGAACGTGCCGCAATCAGCGTCAGGCCGGCGAGATGAGCAAACCCCCGCAAGAGCAAATCTTGATGTTTTGAGATGGCCTGCTTGCTGAAAAGTGCCATCACGCCGGCCGGGGTGTTGGCGGCATCAGTCAGGCAATAGCCGGCAAAGGCTTTGAGGCTTAATTCTTTAGCCCAGGCATGATCATGGACGCGCGGGTCGGTGGTCACTTCGTTGGTCAAAAAACCGGATTCTTCTCCGGTGGCGATCTTGCCGATTTTGTAACAGCCAAAAGGCACCCGGGCGTGAGCCCCGCCATCGGTGTGGGTGTAGCGGCCGGAGCTGGCCAGCAGGTGCAGGCATTTATCCCGGAACCGGCACACGTGCGGCCCCTCGGCCGCTTGTGCGTGAACGCAGCCGGAGTTGCAGCGGTCGCCGGGTTTTATGATCCAGATTCGGGCGAAATCGGCACCAAACACCCGAACCACGGTGTCGGTGATGAGTTTGAACTTTTTCTCAATGGAATCCGGGAGCAATAAGAGTTCCCCCAAGGCGTTGAGTTCGTGGAGCCGCTCCTCGTTCGCGCGCAGCTCCGCATTGAGCGACTGGACATCCTCTTCCGCCTGCTTGCGCCAGGAGATGTCGCTGAGAACGATGCGGCACAGGGGCTCTCCATTTTCATCCCGGGCGGAGACGATCTTTAAATGCGCCCAGAATGCCGTGCCGTCCGGCTTCAGCATCCGCAGGTCGCACGTCGGGGAAAAGGTCTCCCGGGGCTCCATTTTCAGCAGGTAGAAGATGTCCTGATCCTCTTTGAGGATGAAGCGGGAGAACGGCTGTTTGACCAGCGTGGGCTGCCCGACGCCCAGCAGGGCGGTCGCAGTGAGGTTGGCCTCGAGGATCAGCCCCGTCTCACTGACGGTAATGTAGCCCACCGGCGCCAGATCGTAGAGCTCAAAATAGTGCGACCGCGCCGCGTCCAGCTTCCCCTGCGCCGTGCGAAGCTCTTCGTTCTGCATCTCCAGCTCGATCTGGTGGACGCGCAGTTCGTGGAGAATCGTCCGCAGGGATTCCTGCGACACGCCGTCGAGTTGCTCCGACGAACCCGCCTCTCTCTCCCGGAAATGAGCCTCAGCCTTCTGGCGGAGCGACAGCAAGTGGTCCGACTCGCTTATGTGCGGGGAGGCGGATGGCTTGGAAGCAAACCGCGAGAGGCTGTAGAATGGGTCTGCTTCTTCCGGGGGATGTTTGTCCTTGCTGCTCATGGCGGTGATCCCTTCCGTAAATCCGCGTGAATCTGTGAAATCTGCGGATAAGAGTCTGATGAATCCACAGATTGTGCGGATTTTCGCAGAGAAGAAATTTTCATGGAGCCTCTCCTCCGCCCGCCCGCTCTGTCCTTGATGATTGGATATTCCGTGTTGGGCGTTGGATATTCATTTCAGGCGTTGGATGTTGTCCTCCCCACCGCCCGCCCGCTCGGTGGACGCGCTCGCATCGCATGAAGATCGCGATTGCCACCACGCGAGCTTTGCGGCCAGTTCATCTTTTCTAAATGGTTTGCCAAGGAAGTCGTCCATCCCTGCGGCGAGGCAGCGCTCGCGGTCTCCGCGCATCACGTTGGCCGTCAGGGCGATGATCGGCACGCGGGAGCCGGATTCATGTTCGCGGATGATTTTTGTAGCTTCGAGGCCGTTCATCACCGGCATCGCCATGTCCATGAGGATGGCGGAGAACTTACCCGGCTCGAATGCCTTGACCGCTTCTGCGCCATTGGCGGCAAATTCGGCCCGGCAGCCGAGGCTCTGGAGGTGTTTGCCTGCGAGAATCATGCTGGCCCGGTCGTCATCGACGACGAGCACCAGAGAGCCCGCCGGTTGTGTGGAATCCGGATTGCACGGGGCAGGAGCGGAAGGCTCGGAAGAAGGGGGTGAAACTTCCAGAGGCAGGCGAAATGTAAACGTGCTGCCCTTGTCGGGAGTGGAGGTGACGGTGAGCGTGCCGCCCATGTTCCGGTCTGCGAGACGCGGGCGTAGGTTTCAAACAGCTCCCGGTCGTTTTCTCGAATTCCCGGGATGACCTCGGTGACCCGCTTTCCTGCAACGTCCTTCAGGCCGGTTAATGTCTCGAACGCGCTATTGACGGAGAGGTAGATCCAATCCTGCGGGCGGCCGTCCTCGAAGATCATCCGGCAATATGAGCACCCCTCGGCCATGTTCTCGAAGAGCCGATGGTAGGTCTCTTCGCTTTCCCGCAGGGCCGTCTCGGCAAGCAGGCGCTCCAACTCTCCGGATGCCCTTTCGGCCACGAGCTTCAGCGTGGCCTCGGCCTGATCGCGATTTGTCAGCGGGCTTCGTCCGATAGCTGCGATTAGCCCGATCGGCCGGCCATCGTGGCTCCAGAGCGTGATACCGATGTAGCTTTCCGCCCGCAGTTCTTGGAGCACCTGATCGCGCGGAAAAAACTGGCATACGCTGGCGGGGAAGCAGCAGACATCCTTTCCCACGACATCGCCGCAGGGCGTGTCCTTGAGGGCATACGTCACGTTGTCCTCGAAACGGCCGTCGCACCAGACGGCGAGCGTCCGGGCGTGGAGCGCATCGCCTTCGAGGAGGTCGATGCAGATGAAGTCCGCACCGAGGCTCCGAGCCAGATAGCGGGCGAGATCACTGAAAAACGGGTCCGCCGCTGTCCCGCTGCTGGTCCGGGCTAGGAAGGACTGGACGTCCTCCATCCTTTTGCGCCCGGTGATGTCGCGGACGATACCCACGGAATGCCATTCTCCTTTGATCGAAACCGCCGACAAAGACAGGGCGACAGAAATCTCCCGGCCGTCCTTGTGGCAGGCGGCCATTTCGACCGTCTTGCCGACTGCATTCCCGCAGCCTGTGCGCTGGAACGCCGGGAAAGCCGCAAGGTGGGTTGAAAGGAATGGTTCGGGCACGAGAAGCTGGTGAAGATTCTTGCCGATGGCTTCCTCGCTGCGGTAGCCGAAAATGGATTCGGAGGCGGGATTCCAATAGGAGATCAGCCCGTGGGAGTCCATCATGATGATGGAGTCTTGAGCCGAGTTCGTGATGGCGCGCATCCTCCCATCGGTTTCCCGCAGGGCCTCCTCCGCCTGCTTACGCTCGGTGACGTCAATCAGCGCGACGCGGCACGAGGGCGCGCCAGCTTCGCCCTGCGCGGCTGCTGTGGCTGAGAGTTGAGCCCAGAATTTCGTGCCGTCCGGTTTCACCATGCGCAACTCGAACTGCTGAGGCCGGCCGGTTTCAACAAGCAGCTGGCGGTGCTTGTAGTAAATATCCTGATCTTCCTTGAGGAGGACCCGGGAGATCGGCTGTTTGACCAGCGCGACGCGATCCACGCCGAGCAGCGTGACCGCCATGAGGTTGGCCTCAAGGATCAGCCCCTTCTCGCTGACCGTGATGTAGCCGACAGGGGCCAGGTCATAGAGGTCGAAATAGCGCGACCGCGAGGCGTCCAGCTCCGCCTGCGCCCGGGTCAATTCCTCGTTCTGCATCTCCAGCTCGATCTGGTGGACGCGCAGTTCGTGGAGAATCGTCCGCATGGATTCTGGCGACAGCTCGTCGAGTTTTTCCGACGACAGCTCCTCTCGTTCCAGGAAGTGCGCCTCGGCCCTCTGGCGGAGCGAGACTTTTGACTGGCGCTCTCCCTCATGCGCGGACCCGGCCGATTGCGGCGCAAACAGGTTGTAGAATGTGCCTGCCGCCGGACTCTTCGGGGGATGTTTGTCCTTGCTGTTCATGGCGAGCGGGGAGGGGAAGAATAACCAATATTCAACAAGGAATTTCCAATATCCAAGTTCGGAATCGCGCGGGTGGCGGCTCTGTCCTTCATGATTGGATATTCCGTGTTGGGCGTTGGATATTGTCTCGGATCAGAAGGGGAAGAATATTCAACAAGGAACTCCCAATATCCAAGTTCGGTGCCTCGCAGGTGGGCGTTCTGTCCTTCATGATTGGATATTCCGTGTTGGGCGTTGGATATCGTCGCGCCTTGTTTTCCGCTCGGTGGTGGCGAGCGGGATGGTGACAGAGAAAACCGACCCGTCGGGCTGCGGCGCATATCGCATCTTCCCCCCGTGGGTTTGCGCGCATTTCTGCGCGATGAAGAGGCCGAGGCCGGAGCCGGGGTTGTCCCCGACATTCGACGCACGCGAAAAGGCGTCGAAGAGAAATTCCCTCTCCGCCACCGGAACCCCGATCCCACGGTCGCGAACCGAGAGCGTGAGTGAGTCCGGTCCGGCCTCCACGCCGAGCTCGACCTTGGTGTCTGGGGGCGAGTATTTCAGCGCGTTTTCCAGGAGGTTTTTCAGGACGTGGTGGAGCAGGCGCTCGTCGGCCGTGACGCCCAGCCCGGCATCGAGGAAGGCGATCTCGATCCGTGCGGGAGGTTCGGGCTGGACCTCCAGGCAGCACCGTTTCAGGAAGGCGAGCAGGGCGAAACGGGCCGGGGTGAAGGGCAGCTTCCCCTCCTCGATCTTTCCGGCAAGGAGGAGGTCGTTGAGGGTCTGCACCATGGAAGCCACGCCGTCCACCAGTCCGGACAGAATCGACTGAGCCCGCTCGGCCGGCAACGTGGTTCCGAATTTTTGCAGGAGCTCGCAGGCGAGCATGATATTGGCGAGCGAGGTGCGGAGCTCGTGGCTGGCCATCGAGACGAACCGGGACTTGAGCCGGGCGAATTCCTCGGCACGCTTCACGTTCTCGAGGACAGCGATTTCCGCGCGCTTGTGTTCGCTGATGTCCCAGTTCGTGCCGATTATGTGAAGGGGCTTGCCGTTGGCATCCCTCTGCACGAGAGCCATGGCGCGGACGTGGTGGGTGCTACCGTCCGGCCAGACCACCCGGAACGCGGTGTCGAAATCTTTTTCGCCGCTGATAGCCGCCTGGATTTCCTGGTCGCCCCGCTCGCGGTCATCCGGGTGAAGGCCTGCCGTCCAGGCCGAGTAGGCCCCGCTGAACTGGTCCCGTGTGATTCCGTAGAGGGCAAACATCTGGTCGTCCCAAACCAGTTCGTTGGTGGCGATGTCGTAGTCCCAGATGCCGACCTGCCCCGCCTCCGTGGCCAGCGCCAAGCGATCGATGAGCCGCCGCCTCGCCTCTTCCTGCTGCATCCGCTCGGTGATATCGATGAACGTCACGACCGTCCCCACGGCCACGCCATCAATACGCTGTGGGTAGGACCAATATTCCGCAGAAAAACTGGTGCCGTCTGCCCTCCATAGCACTTCGTCATCCGCGTGCGAGGCTTCGTTCTCTTGGAATGCGCGAAAAATGCGGCACTCCTCGACCGGGATACGGGTGCCATCCGCATGCTTGTGGTGAATCTGCCGATACATGTTCTTTCCGAGCAACTCGTCTTCGCTCTTGTATCCCAGCATCCGCAGACAGGCCGGGTTGCAAAAGGTGCACTCTCCATGCGTGTCGATGCCGTAGATGGCTTCTGCCGTGGAATCCAGCAGGAGTTGGAGTTGAGCGTTGCTCCGATTCAGCTCCTCAGTGCGGTTTTTCACCCGCTCTTCCAACTCCAAATGGGCCTCGCGCAAAGCCCCTTCCGTCCTCTTGCGCTCCGTGATGTCGTGGAGAAAAGATACCAACGCATTATCGGAAGCCCGGAACTGGACGCTGACATCCACGTCGATAATCGTCCCATCCTTGCGCTGGTGCCGGGACTCGAAGCGGCTTCCTCCCTGCGCGATGATTTTCTGGATGGTGGAGGCGATATCCTCGGGGGGCATGACAGCCTCCAAATCCGCAACGCCCATTGTCAGGAGTTCCTCCTCGCTATAGCCGGTCATCCGGCAATAGGAGGCATTGACTGCCTGGATGCGCCCCTGCATGTCCACCATGCAAAACCCGTCCATGGCAGTCTGGAGGATGTCCCGGTATTGTTCTTCTAACGCCCTCAGCTCCTGCTCCGCCAGCTTGCGCTCGGTGATATCCGTATCGCTGCCACGATAGCCGCACAGGGTTCCTTCTCCGTTCAGGATGGGAGCGCCGTTCGTGGAGACCCACAACTGCCGCCCGTCTTTGGTCTGTATGGGGTTGACAAGATTCAAAAACGGTTGCTTCCTCGCGAAGATCGTGAAGGCGGCTGCTTTGAACTCCTCGCGTCTGGATTCTGGATGCAGGTCGTAGAAGTGCTTCCGGCCCACCAGTTCATCCGGGCGGTAGCCCCAAACTGTCTCGGACACCTGGCTTGCATAGGTGTAAAGACCCTGAGCGTCCACTTCCCAAACTACGATGAGACTCTGCTCGGCAAGCTGAGCATAGCGAGCTTCGCTCTCCCTTTGCATCGTCTCTGCCTGTTTGCGATCTGAAATATCCAGGCAGTGGCCGATATAACCCAGAAATTCGCCATCGCTGTTGTGGCGGGGGGTTCCCTGATCCTCAAGCCATCGGTATTCGCCATCATGCCGGCGGAGCCGGTAGTCCATACTAAATGGTGCGCGCCGGTTAAAGGCTTCAACATAGGTGTGGAAACATGGGTCCAAATCATCGGGATGAACCCCTTCGGTCCAACCATCCCCCAGTTCCTGCTCCAGTGAGCGACCGGTAAAATCCAGCCAGACCCGGTTGAAGTAATTGCAATTTTTATCAATTCCGGAGGTCCAGATCAAAGCCTGTCCGGAATCTGCCAGTGTGCGGAAATGCATCTCGCTTTCCCGAAGCGTGTTTTCTAATTCTTTGACATCGGTGACGTCAATCAACGCGACGCGGCAGACGGGTTCGCCGTTTTCGTCGCGCGCGACGGCGATCTCCAAATGCGCAAAGAAGGCCGTGCCGTCATGCCTGAGCATCTGGAGGTCGCACTCCTGCGGTTGGAGCGTATCCAAGAGTTTCTTCCGGCACAGGTAGTAGAGCTCCTGATCCTCCTTGGAGATGAAGTTGGACAAGCCTCTTCCGACCAACGCGCCCCGCTCGACGCCGAAGAGTGTGGCGGCGGTGAGGTTCGTTTCGAGGATCAGCCCCTTCTTGCTGACCGTGCAGTATCCCACCGGGGCCAGCTCGTAGAGGTCGAAATATCGGGCTCGCGAGGCGTCCAGATCCGCTTGCGCCCGCAGCAGATCCTCGTTCTGCATCTCCAACTCGATCTGGTGCACGTGCAGCTCGTGGAGCGAGGCCCGCAGGGACTCCGGTGAAAGGGCGTCGAGTTTTTCCGATGACAACTCCTCTCTTTCCCGGAAGGCCTTTTCCGCCCGCTTCCGGAGAGAGGCCGACTGCGGGGACTCTGGGCGCAACTTTTTCATGCGCCTTCAGCCGTCCGTTCCGTTGTCGCGATGGCATAGATTTTTCCGACCTCGTCCAGCAGTGCGGTGGAAATGATCGAGACCTCGACGGACGCGCCGGATTTGGTGAGGCGTCGGGTGCGGTAGGGCTCGAGGATTTTCGCGCGGCTGAGCTTGGCAAGGGTGTCCAGCGCACCCTCGCGCAGCTCCTGCGGGATCCGGACGCGCACGTTCATCGAGAGCGCCTCGGCCTCGGTCCATCCATACATTCGCGCCGCTCCCGGGTTCCACGCGATCGTGCGGCCCTCGAGATCCTGCCCCGTGACGGCATCGTGCGAATCGCGGACGACCACCGCCAGACGGTCCTGCGTTTGTTGCGACTGCTTCTTTTCGGTGATATCTGTGATCGAGCCGATCCAACGGAGGGGCACCCCTTCGGGCGTTCGGGTTACGAGCCCCCGCGCAGACACCCACAGCTCGTTCTCGCCTTTGCCAATGACACGATACTCGGTGGCGTAATCCGCGCGACCTTCCAGGTGGGCCTGAACGGCGGTCGTTACGGCTTTCCGGTCGTCGGGGTGCACCGCCGCCATCCATCCAGCCAGCGTGCGGGGGAATTCCCCGTGGGCATAGCCGAGCATTTTGTCAATGTCGCCGAACCACTGGATATTGTCTTTCAGGTCAAATTCATAAATCAGGTCATTGGTCGTATTGGCGACGAGGCGGAACCGCTCCTCGCTCGCCGTCAACTCCGCTTCCATCGTCTTGCTCGCGGTGATGTCACGCGCCACTTTCGACACGCCAACGACCTGGCCGTTGGCGTCTTTGATGGGGGAAGCCGTGACGAAAACATCAATCAACTTGCCTCCCTTGGTCCGCCGCTTCGTCTCCATGTGTTCTAAAATTTCGCCGCGTCCAATCCGCTCCAGAATATCAACTTCCTCCTGTTGCTGGTCCTTCGGAATCAGTCCGAGGATGGAGGTCCCCACGATTTCGGCCGCGGTGTAGCCAAAAATCTTTTCCGCTCCGCGGTTCCAACTGCTGACGATCCCATTCAAATCCTTGCTGATGATGGCATCCTCCGAAGATTCAACGATCGCCGCGAGCTTGGCGGAAACCAGTTCCCCCCGCTTGTGCGCGGTGATGTCCACAAGTGAGATGACCGCGCCTTCGATGACGTTTTCTGTCGTGCGGTATGGCAGGATGCGCAGCAGATACCACTTGTCCTCTGTGGTCTGCACTTCGCGCTCTGTGGGAACCAGGGTGTGCAGAACGGAGCGGATGTCCTCCTCGAGTGTGGAATACTTTTTCAGGCGGGTGCTGAAGTCGTGTATGGGCCGCCCCGCGTCCTCCGGGGTGACGTTGATAATTTCGGCAACAGGAGGGGTGAAGCGCACGATGCGCAGATGGTGGTCCACAAACATGGTGCCGATGCCGGTGCCGACCAACAGGTTGTTGATGTCGTTGTTGGCCTGCGCCAAGTCCACCACCTTGATCTGCAGCTCGCTGTTGACCGTGTGGAGTTCCTCGTTGCTCGATTGCAGCTCCTCCTTGGCGGTCTCGAGCTCCTCGTTGCTCGATTGCAGCTCCTCGTTGACCGACTGCATTTCCTCGTTGGCGGACCTGAGCTCTTCGGTCGAGCTCTCCAGCTCTTCCAGCGAACTTTGGAGGTATTCCTCTTTTTCCAGCAGTTTCTTTTCGAGCGCCTCGACGTTCGCGTCCGGCCGGTCTGACGGGTCCGGCCGATCCGGCTTCTTCGGCGCTTCCTCCAGGACGACCAGAAAAAGGGGCGCTTCGGGCATCGCGGACGGATCCGCGAGAACCGGGGAGATGGTCAGGTTGATCGCGGTGAAGTCCCCGTTGGTTTTGACGCGCAAGCCGGGCGAGACCACCACCTCTTTGCCCCGCGAGGCTTTGTGCAGAGCCATGGCCATTTCAGTCCTCAGGCCTTCGCGGGCGGTTTTCAGGATGTTGTTGATCCCGCCCTCGCCGGGGGCCAGCTCCAGATACCGCCCGGTGCGGCCGTGAATGTAGAGGATGTCCCCCCGTTCGTTGACGAGCGCACTGGCTTGAACGATCTGCTGCACCATCGCTTTTTCGGTCAGTTCACGCAGCGAAAGTTTCGTGTCAGGAGACGCCATTTCCGCGAACCGCGGGTGGTCCACATTCAATGCCGGCTGCGGAGGAACGAGCTGATCCATGGCCGGGCGCCGGGCACCATTGCGGGGATCCTTGCGCCGATACAGCTTCGCGTGGCGGTCCAGCGGGGCGAACAAATCGTCAAACTCGCCCACGGTCTCGGAGCTGCCCAGTAAAAGCAGGCCGTTCTGGTTCATCGTGTAGTGGAAGAGCGGGATGATCCGCTTCTGGAGATCCGCGTTCAGGTAGATCATGAGGTTGCGGCAGCTCAAGAGGTCGATCTTTGAGAACGGCGGGTCCTTGATCAGGTCGTGCTCGGAAAAAATCATCATGTCGCGGATGCTTTTGTGAACGCGATACGCGTCGCCGGCGGGCTCGGGCGCGAAAAACCGCTTCAGCCGCGCGGGGGTGATGTCGGCGGCGATGCTGGTCGGGTAGCGGGCGGCACGGCCCGTGGCGATGGCCCGGCTGTCAATGTCGGTGGCGAAAATTTGCAGGTTATGCGACAGTCCCAGCGCCTCCATACGCTCCTGCAGGAGGATGGCGAGGGAATAGGCCTCCTCGCCGGTCGAGCATCCGGCCGACCAGACGCGGATCGTGCTGCCCGGGGGCTTGCCCTCAAAGAGCTTCGGAATGCCCTGCTCCTCAAGACACTTGAAGGCCTCCGGGTCCCGGAAGAAATTGGTCACCCCGATCAGCAGATCATGGAAGAGCGCGGTTCCTTCCGCCGGGGACTGCTGCAAAAACTTCACGTAGTTGTCGATCGTTTTGATCTCCTGCACGGCCATCCGCCGCTCGATCCGGCGGTGGATCGTGCTCGGCTTGTATTGGGAAAAGTCGTGGCCCGTAAACGAGCGGAGCAGGACAAAGATTTTTTTCAGGGCGCTCTCGTCCCTGGTTCCCGGCGTGGTCGTGGCGGATGAACGAACGCGGTTGTGAAAGGAATGGGCGGCATAGGTCATCAGCTTGGCGGGCATCTCGCCGGGCAGGAGTTCGTAATCCATCAGCCCCGTGGCGATGGCGCTCCGGGGCATGCCGTCGAACTCCGCGGACTCGGGGCTCTGGGCCATGACCATGCCCCCTTCGCCCTTGATGGCGGACACTCCCAGCGTCCCGTCGCTGGCGGTGCCGGAAAGCACGATGCCGATCGCCCTCTCGTGCTGGTCCTGCGCCAGCGAGCGGAAGAAGTAGTCAATAGGGAGGCGCTGGCCGTGAGGAGTGCGGGGTTCGATCAGTTGCAGTGAGCCGTTCAGAAGCGCCATGTCGCAATTCGGCGGGATGATGTAGACGCAGTTGATCCGCACCGGCATCCCGTCCTCGACCTCGAACACCTCCATGCTCGTGTAGCGGCTGATCAGCTCGCGGAGGATGCTCGGGTGATCCGGGGCCAGATGCTGCACCAGCACGAACGCCATGCCCGGATCGGCAGGCATCGCGAGAAAAAACTCCTCAAATGCATTCAGCCCACCGGCCGAGGCGCCGATGCCGACGACGGGAAACGCTCTCCCGCTGGTGGAGGGCTGGAGGACTGGCGGTTTTTTGTTTTTTTTCGTAGGAAGCGCGTGACCTTCCGCGCGCAGAGGGGAACCATTGTTTGTAATGGAGAAGCTGCGCTTATTCTGATCCCGGTCGTGACAGCATGGCAAGAAGGAACGCGCCTGCCCTGGGCGCGAGGATGCGATCAAAAGTGGGTGCGGTTGGGTTGCGCAGGGAGCACAGGCGTCCCGCCCAGTGCCACTGGCTTCGCTGCGATGTTCTGTCTCCTCACAGGCGGGACGCCAATAGTGTTCGGCATGGGAAGTGCAGAAGTGCAGATAATTACGCATTAAAAAATTGGTGAAGATTTAACTGTACTTTTTTGACCGCTTGGTAGTGATTGTTATTCGTGTTCACCACCAAGCTTCCATCCAAACGCATTAAAGCGCGTGAATTGGGACGATGGAAATTGATCGCGGATTTCCAGCAGCGATTGGAGGTTGCGTGCGTGAGCAAGGGAGTCACGGGGAGCTTTGCTGATGGCAGGCGCAAACTCTCGATGGAGTCCTACTTGGGCTTGTTTCTTTTCGGGCTTCTGAACCCGGTGGTGCGAACGATGAGAGGCTTGTGCGAGGCCAGCGATCTGGAGCGCATGGGGCGAGATGTCTGCGAGCGTCCGGTGAGCCTGGGGAGCTTTTCGGAGGCGCAGGCGGTCGTGGATCCCGAGCTTCTGAAAGCGGTTTTTGAGGACCTTGCGAGCGAGGTCAATGCCGGAAAGTCGCAAGGCCACGAAGGAAAGTTCGCGCAGGCCATGCACTGGCAGATCGTGGACAGCACGTTGTGGGAGGTGCTGCCGCGAATGCGGTGGGCGTTTTGGAGGAAGCAGGGTCCCGCCCAAAACGCGGTGCGCCTGCACGTGGGCCTCCATCTCTTGAACGACCACCCTGTGACGGCCGAAGTGACCGAGGGAAAGGTCTGCGAGCGCAAAGCCTGGCGCAAAAAATGGGAGCCGGGGGCCGGCTACATCGGGGATCGTTATTTTGGAGAGGATTACAAAATCTTCCAGGAGCTCGATGACTTGGGCTGCAGCTTCGTTCT